>CAIKMY010000371.1 GCA_903828635.1 uncultured Acidobacteriota bacterium | reverse complement strand
GGCGAGGATCGCGCCGTAATTATCGACGGCCTGCGTTACCGCGTCTCCGGTGAAGAATCCCGGGTTGTGGTCTTCCCGCACACCCAGGAGGAGTTGGCGGAGACGCTGCGGCTGGCCTCTGCCGAATCCTGGAGCGTCATCCCCGCCGGGGCCGGCACGTGGCTGGAGGCGGGTAATCGGCCGCTGGCAGCCGATCTGATCGTTTCGACCGCGAGGCTTGACCGTGTGCTTGAATATGAGCCGGCCGATCTGACAGCAACGGTGGAGGCCGGATGCCCGCTGGCGAAGTTCAACCAACAGGCGCGCGAACACGGCCAGTGGATTCCGCTCGATCCGTTTGGCGCGCCCGAAGGCACAATCGGTGCGACCATTGCCACCGCCAGCTATGGGCCGCTGCGCTGCGGCTACGGAATACCACGCGACTGGCTGATCGGCATCCGCGTGGCACACATCGACGGAAAGATGACCCGTGCCGGCGGCAAAGTGGTCAAAAATGTCGCCGGATACGATCTTTGCAAGCTCTACACCGGAAGCTTTGGGACGCTGGCGATCATTACCGAAATGACGTTTAAGCTGCGCTCGCTGGCAACGGCCGGAAAGACCGTTATCTTCCGCAACAAAGATGAAGCGCGGCTTGCCACTCTGGCCACCCTGATTCAGGCCTCACCACTGCAGCCATCGGCAATGGAGTTGCTCTCGCCCGACCGGAGCGACTGGTCGAATGATGGTTCACATAATTCAAATTCATGGATGCTGGCCGTGCAATTTCTGCACGAGCCCGAGGCGGTTGAGAGCCAGATTGCCAGCATTCGCGAGATGGGCAGTTCCAACCTGCTGACGGCACCATTGGCCGCGGAGATCCTTGCCGATGACGAATCCCAACGGTTCTGGCGGGAGTATCGGGAGAGTGAGGCGGACACATCAGCTGAATGGCTGCTGCGCCTGACGACGCTCCCGGCCGATCTCCCGGCAATGATCAGCCTCGCCAACCGTCAACTGCCAGGTGCGCGCTGGCGTGTTCACGCTGCCAACGGAGTCCTGCGTCTCAGCGCGCCTTCGGGCTGGCCCGCCGGGTGGACTCCGGATGAGACCCTCCGCCGACTGCTCGATTTCCGTCAGGAGATCCGGTCACACGGCGGCCAGATGGTCGTGCTGCGCGCTCCGGGTGAGATTCTCAGGCAGCTCGATGTCTGGGGTGACCCGGGATCAACCCTGCCGCTGATGCGCGCCATCAAGCAGAAGTTTGATCCGCACTCGCGGCTCAACCCCGGAAGGTTCGTCGCCGGCATCTGAGCTGGCACCACCACGCACAACCCGAGGTCTCCGGCAGAGTCTGCATCGCCGGTGCGACCTCCACGGAGGATTCAGTGACACCCGATCGTCAGAACAGTCCGGCGACCGCCCTGCACAGCGCCCTCGAGGGCGAAATGGAGAAGATTCTTGGCTGCATTCACTGCGGTCTCTGCCTGCCAGCCTGCCCGACCTATGGACAGGTTGGCAATGAAAACGATAGTCCCCGGGGGCGCATCTATCTCATGCGCGCCGTCGCTGAGGGGCGTCTCGGGATCGATTCGCCGACCCTCGCGCGCCACATCGACCTCTGCCTTGGCTGCCGTGCGTGCGAAACTGTCTGCCCCGCCGGAGTCCGCTACGGCCACCTCCTCGAATCAGCCCGGGAATCGATTCTCGAAGAGAACGGGAACCGCGGCGCTGATCTCCAGCAGAAGATGCTCGGCCTCTCACTGCGCCACATCTTTCCCTACCCGGCCAGGCTCTCAATCGTCTTTGCCTTGCTCCGGGTTGCGCGCAGGATGACGGGGTTGCTGCTGAAAGGTCGCTGGCTGCGGCGCATCTCGGCCAAAGGTGACTTTGCCCTCTCGCTGCTGGCCAGCACACTACCGGTCAGCTGGCGCCGCGGAAGTGGCGAGCCGACCGTCATCAGCGCTGCGGTCAGCTCTGGTACCCCGGTGGCCGTCTTCACCGGCTGCGTCATGGAGGGGCTCTTCACCGCCACCAATCGCGCCACTTCGCGCGTCCTTGCCGTCAACGGCTGCCGACCGGTCGAGGTCAGCCAGCAGGTCTGTTGCGGGGCACTCCATGCCCATGCTGGCGATCTGCGGACCGCGCGTGAACTGGCACGACGCAACATCGACGCCTTCGACAATTTCCTCCGGGCACAGCCTGCAGGCAGCCCGCATCCGGTGATCGCCATCAACGCCGCCGGCTGCGGCGCGCTGCTCAAGGAGTATGGCGAACTGCTCCACGATGATCCCGAATACGCCACCCGTGCCGCGGCTTTCAGCCGACACGTCGCCGATGTTACGGAGATCCTCGCTGACCGTGAAATTCGTCGCGGTGCCGAGATCCACCAAAAGGTAACCTTCGATGCTCCGTGCCATCTTTACCACGCCCAGCGTGTCATGACTGCCCCCCAGAAGGTGCTCGCCACCATCCCCGGTCTTGAATATCGTCAACTCGAGGGCATGCAGGACTGCTGCGGAGGCGCCGGCATCTACAATCTGAGCCAGCCGCAGATGTCCGCCGGCATTCTCTCCGAGAAGATCGAGAAGGTGAAGGCCACCGGTGCCACGATCGTTGTCACCGCCAATCCCGGCTGCCACATGCAGCTCGCCGCTGGCGCTCGCCTCCACGAGGTCGACTGCGAGGTCATGCACGTCGTTGACCTTCTCGATGAATCATATCGAAAGGCCGGTTTCTATCGTTGATGTGGCTGCGAGGATGTGGCTGCGAGGATGTGGCTGCGAGGATGTGGCTGCGAGGAGAGCTCTCAGACGGCAATATCGGAAATCCGCAGCTGACAGGTCTGGCGATTGTTCCAGGTGTTGATCTCGACGCGGCACATAAGGCGGACCTCACTGGCTCGCGAGAGTGCATCAAAGTGCTCGGCCGCATTCCACCAGAGTCCGTCGATCCGCGAGCGTGAATCGCCCAGTTGCAGCTTGAGGTGCTTCTCCCTGATAATCTGAACGGCGACAAGTGGTGCCTGGTCAATATAGAAGAGCGGAGCCGGATTGCCGATGCCGTGAGGTTCGAGGCGCGTCAACAATCTTGCTATTCCCATTGTCGCCTCGGCAAGCCTGATCTCCGCATCCGCCGTCATCACCCTCCCAAGGTCCTCGTCGCGCAGGATCTCATCGGCGTAGCGATTGAGCCGCCAGCGCATCTCGTCGAGCCGTGCCGCCGGTACCGTGAATCCCGCAGCCATCGGGTGCCCCCCGTACTTCACCAGCAGGTCGGAAACGGCATCGAGCGCCTCGACGATATGAAACCCATCGATCGAGCGGGCACTGCCATGGCCAATGCCCTCCTCGTTGATCGCGCAGATCAGCGTCGGCCGGCCGGTCATCTCGACTATCCTGGAGCAGGCGATCCCGACCACGCCACGATGGAACCCGTCCCGCTCCTCACCCGCCAACAGGAGCACCCGGTCAAGCATCTCCTCCCTCGCCGGCAGCATCCCCTTCAAACGCTCGACCAGCTGATGCTGAATGTTCTGCCTCTCCGCATTGAGTTCATCAAGCCGGCCGGCCAGCTGCCTTGCCTCAACATCATCGCGGGCATCGAAGAGCGCCAGCACCGAGTTAGCGTGCGCAATTCTCCCCGCCGCGTTGATCCGCGGCCCAACCTTGAAGCCAATGTCAAAAGTGGTGATCGGAGCCCCGACCTGTGAGGTCTCCAGTAATGCCCGCAACCCGGCATTGTGGCTCCTCTCGCTGAGCCCGCGCAGACCATGCGCGACAATCGCCCGGTTCTCCGACTCCATCAGATCAACCATGTCGGCAACCGTCCCGATCGCCGTCAGCTTGGCCAGCGACGAGACCAGCACCCCACTCCGCTCCCTGCCCGCCAGCAGCGCCTCCGCCAGCTTCAGTGCCACTCCACAGGCCGCCAGATGCCGGTTCGGATATCCCACCCCCGACGACCCCTTCGGACAAAGAACCGCGAAAGCGTCTGCCGGAATATCCTCCCCATCCGGCAGATGGTGGTCGCAGATGATCAGATCGACTCCGAGTCGCTTTGCCAGTCGTGCCTCCACGTGCGACTTGATTCCAATGTCCGCCGTCAGAATTATCCCGTATCCCTCCTCCGCCGCCCGCTCGACAATCTGCGGTGACAGCCCGTATCCCTCCGTAAATCTGTCCGGAATGTAGGCCGTTACCTGCCCCGCGCCTCCCAGCAACCTCAAAGTCTGTGTCAGAATCACGCTCGAAGTGGTGCCGTCGACGTCGAAATCGGTGACGATCAGAATCCGCTCCCCCTGCGCCACGGCCCTTCGCAATCGCTCGACAACCAGCCCCATATCGCGCAGAAGATATGGGTCATGGCGGTGGATATCGAAGTCAGGAGCAAGAAAATCCCTGATTTTTGCCGGCTCACGCAGCCCCCGATTCAACAGGCAACGCAGCATCACCTCCGGCTCGCTGACCTGCCGACGCAGCTCCTCGATTTCGCCAGCATCGTGCTCCCGCACTCGCCATCGCGCCCCACTCAGGCCGCGCCCCCTATCCTGCTGCACTTCACTGCTCATTCAGTCTTCCTTCATCACAGGTATCTTCAACCACAGCTTAATTTCATGTCCCGTCTTTGTCGGGCCGTTGGAGCCGGGCTGTTGGAGCCGGGCTGTTGGAGTATGCTGACCCCGGCGTCAATAATCAAGCGGCCAATAATCGGGCTGGAAGGCTGCCTTCCGACTTCACTCTGACTGAGTCGCATCTGATGTGCAGATTGTTCTGAATCGTGAATGAGTTTATGCTATATTAACTTTTTGTCGGGCGGGGGGCGCTCCCGGTTAGCCTCTCTGCCCGGCAGTCGCGACGTGCCGGAGGTGTCCGTTCCGGCAACATGCAATAATTTCAGACAAAAGTTTTTTCAGGCAACATTTTTTGAAGTCCAGCACTGACCACAAATGAAACCTTTGGTAAATCTGGCGAGTGAGCCATTCCGGAATCGACGACTCTTCTGGGCGGGAGTTCTGCTGCTCTTCATTCTGCCGGCATATTTTGGCCGTCAGGCGATCGCCACCATGACCGAACGCGAGAGCGAAATCGCGACGCACAAGGCCGCTATCAGCGAGCTTGAATCGCGCATCGGAAAGAATGAGCGCCCGGCAAGTGCAACACTGACCATCTCCGCCGACAAGAATCGCGAACTCTTTACGGCCAGCGAACTCCTGGCACGCAAGACATTCTCCTGGTCACAGCTTCTCAACGACCTTGAAAGAAACCTTCCTCCCGGAGTCAGGCTCCTGCGGGTAGCGGTGACGACGGTTCTCCCCGAAGAGAAGAACGGGTCGATTGGCGGCCCCGAGAGTGCCGCCTCCCTTGCCCTTGACGTCATTGGCAGGAACAGCCTTGAAGTGACGACCATGATCAATCGCTTTCACGAATCCGGACGCTTTCGTGTCTTTCCGCTGACCCAGAAGCCGGTCGAGGGAACCGAGGAGGTCGAGTTCTCGCTGAAGGTCGAGTATTTCCCCGTGGCCGTTCCGACCGCCACACCGACCCTCGCCGCCGCTGCCGCCCCCGCTGAGACTGCCAAAACCGGGGGGAAGACCAGATAATGAAGATGAGACTGCCGCAACGCCATGCCGCGGTCGCGATCGGCCGAGCCGGTTCCCGACCAGCCGCTTTCACGCGCCGCATCGGACTTCGCCCCGCCGAGGCAGCCTTCCTGCTGGCCGCGCTGCTCTTCGTCGGAATCGTCGTTGCCTTCTACTTCATTCGCGTCCAGCCCCTCAACCAGCAGGTCGAGTCGCTGCAAATGCGCGAGCGCGAACTTCGCGCGAGGATTGAAAAAAGAGATGCCGACGAGAAGAAGCGACTCGACCAGATCGCCAATTCCCGGTCGATCCTCGAAAGCCTCACCCGCTTTGAGGCCTCCCTCAAGCCGGACATGCGTGGGATGACCCAGATCATCGAAGAGATCGACGCCCTCGGCCGCACCAACAAGGTACTGGTCGGTGACGCCAACTATCGTGTCGAAGAGGCTGTCCCCCTGACCGACGAGAAGGGAGTGGCACTGCCGGAATCATCGAGTAGCGAAAAGGCCATCACCGTCTATCCGGTCATGGCCATCGAAACCTCGGTCATCGGAGATTACCCCAATCTTCGCCGCTTTCTCGCCGAACTGGAGCGCAGTCGCCAGTTTCTGATCATCAGGTCACTGGCTTTTCAAGGCGAGGCTGACAAGGTACGCAGCGAATCGGCAAAGGTGGGCGGGGTCGCTCGCCTGCAAATGAGTACTCCTGACGCCATCCCCGTCTCGCTGAAGATTGACCTTGATACCTATTTCCAGAAACCACGCGCGGAGAAGCGCTGAGCCGCGATCAATTGCCGGCTTATATTGGTGCAATCGTCCAATCTCTTATGAATCAGGAAGCGACATCGAGCGAAAAGACACAGGAAATACGCAAGAGAATCCTCCTCGGAGTGCTCTTTTTGGTTCTGTCCGGAGTCATCTACTACCAGTTCTTCTACAGCGGAGAATCCGAGCCGACGCCTCTATCGGGCGGATCAACAAAGGTGCCAACGAGCGGACAACCTGCGGCCAGGCCGGGCGAGGGTGCCCGGCAGTCGGGCTCGGCCAGCTCCACTCGCCAGATACCGATCGTCTCGCAGCCGCTCGATCTGGTCTCCATGGTCAACAAGGGGGTTGGCAATGCCGGCACCGGCCGCAACATCTTCGTCTACCCGACGCCAACTCCGCCGCCGCCACCGCCGCCAGTGCCGACACCGACACCACCACCGCCTCCGCCGGTCACCCTGTATTCACTTACTCCGACCGGTCTCCTTGCTCGCACCGGCGGCTTTACCCTGAGGCTGCTCGGCGACAAGTTTCCCGCCGATGGCCAGATCATGATCGATGGGCGTCCCTATCCCACGACCATTGTCAGCGCGACCGAGGCAACGGCCGCGTTGCCGGCGGAACTGATTCAGACACCTGGCAACCTTGGTGTCCAGTTGCGCAGCCAGAAAGATCAGAATATCTACTCCAATCAGCTCTCGATCAATGTCGCCGAGCCGCCACCACCGCTCTACCGGTACGTCGGCATCGTCGTCACTCGCAAGAGCACTCAGGCAATACTGCAATCGATCGAAGACGAGACGATTGAAAATGCCGTCCAGGGAGTCCCGTTCGGCAAGGAGAAGGATGGTAAGAAGAAGTGGGTCATTACCAGCATCTCCAAGGCAAGGATTATCGTTGAAGACCTCGATAACAAGATTACTCACACCATCAACTTCACCGGAGAAAGCGGCGACAAGTAGTCGTTCTCTCCGGATTTGATATGACATCGTCGGTTGTCCCCATTGATTAAAATTATTCTGGAACCTGATGCGGGGTTCAGGCATCTTAGACAGGTGAAGGCTGATCAGGTGTGGTCTGTCTTGAAGACGGACACATCAACCGATAAACGGGGAGCGGGATGACTGAAGCATTGATGACAACGGGCCGGCTGACAAGACGCAGGAGCGAGGCGGCGCCCAAACCTGTCGGAAAGATCTGGCGCCGACCGGGGCGACGTGGTGGAGAGGCGGGCTATGCACTGGTGGCCCTGATCGGAGTCATGCTCTTCTCGTTGATTCTGACCACGGCGGCGGCGCCGAAGATGCGATTTGAGAGTCAGCGTGAAAAAGAGGAAGAGATGCTCTGGCGGGGACAGCAGGTGGCAGCGGCGCTGACACGTTTCTCCGCAGCCCGTGGCGGGCTCTATCCGACCGACCTCAGCGAGTTGGTCAAGGGCATCGAGGTCGGGGTCAAGAAGGTGAGATTCCTTCGTCCGTCGGCTCTCTGTGATCCGATGACGCCCTGCACCTCCGGCTCATCCAACTGGCGCCCGGTTCATCCTGGCGACCCGCTGGTCAGGGAACTCCTCGAAGCCTACATTGCCACGCAGCAGAAGGGGACAATGATGCTGCCGCCTCCGCCGGCGGCGCTCGTGACCTTCGCGCAGATGGGCAGCGTCGGCGCTCCGGGTCAGCGTGGATCACAGCAATCGAGGCAGTCGGATGACAATGGCAACGGCAGCAGTTCTCCGGTATTGACCGACAGATCAACGGACAGCTCTCTTGGATTCCGTGGGCCCGGGTCGGGAGATACTGAACGTGGCCCGATCATTGGCGTCGTCAGCCGCAAGAATGACAGGATGTTCCGGAGCTATTTTGGCATCGAAAAGTACGATCACACCCTCTTTTTCCCGGCGATTCCGGTGATTGCCGGAGGCTTCGTCAACCCGCTGGCGCTGGCGGCAATTCAGGGTGGCGGGCCCCCGCAGCAGTGTGCGGGCGGTGGCGTGCTGATCAACGGCAAGTGCTGGGGCGGGCTGACTCCGGGGATCCTTTGCCGGGGTCCCAATGGTGAGACCGTACCCTGCCCGAAATAGACTGAACATATCGTAGTGTTACCTCCCAATGAAGATCTTTGTTACCGGTGGGGCTGGTTATATAGGCAGTGTGGTGGTTGAGCGGCTGATCGTCAGCGGCCACGAGGTGACCGTTTACGATAATCTGACGAAAGGCCATCGGCAGGCACTTCTGCCGGAAGCGCGGTTGATCATCGGGGATCTGCTTGATAAGCCGGCTCTCACTGAAGCTCTCAGTCAGAGTGGCAGTGAGGCGGTCATTCACCTTGCCGCCGCGAGCCTCGTCGCCGAATCGATAGTCTCTCCGCACATCTATTTTCAAAATAACCTCATTGGGAGCCTCAACCTTGTCGAGGCGATGCGTGAGGCTGGAGTCGGTCGTCTCGTCTTCTCCTCGACGGCAGCGGTCTATGGCAGGCCGGAGACGATCCCCATCACTGAGGAGGCACCGACCCGGCCGACCAATCCCTACGGCGAATCGAAGCTCGCGTTTGAGAAGATTCTGCGCTGGTATGACGAAGCGTATGGTTTACGCTATGTCAGCCTGCGCTATTTCAATGCGGCGGGGGCCAGTGAGTTGCACGGTGAGGACCATCAGCCGGAGAGCCATCTGATCCCCAACGTTCTGCGGGTAGCGGCGGGCGAGGCTCCGCACGTCGATGTCTTCGGCGAGGATTACGATACGCCCGATGGCACCTGCATCCGCGATTACATTCACGTCAGCGATCTGGCTGAGGCCCATATTCTCGCCCTCGGTGCGATGGAGCGCGAGAGCCGGATCTATAATCTGGGCTATGGCAGCGGCTATTCGGTGGCTGAAGTGATCGAGATGGCACGGCAGGTGACGGGTTGCCGGATCTCGACTGAGGCCGCACCGCGACGTCCGGGGGATCCTCCGGTGCTGATCGCCAGTTCCGACCGGATCATGAGTGATCTCGGCTGGCAGCCGCGCCAGAGCGAACTCGACCAGATCATCGAATCGGCCTGGCGATGGCGAATGTCACATCCTCAAGGCTACTGAGCAGGCCGTTTGCCACTCAACAATGCGTATCATTACCGGTCAATACAGGGGTCGCAGACTGAAGACACTGGAGGGTCTGGCGGTACGTCCAACCTCGGATCGGCTGCGCGAAACCATCTTCAACATTCTCGCGCCACGAATCGCGGGGGCGCGATTTGCCGATCTCTGCGCCGGCTCGGGGGCAGTTGGAATCGAGGCGCTCTCTCGTGGTGCGGCCGAGGTTGTATTTGCCGAGCAGTCACCAAAGGCGGCAGCAATCATCAGAGAGAATCTCGCCCATTGTGGCATCGAGTCCGGATATCGCGTCATCAACCGCCCGCTGGCAATGGCGCTGAGATATTTTGTCAGCGAGCAAATCCTCTTCGACATCATCTATTTCGACCCGCCATACGATTCCCTGCTCTACGCGCCGGTCGTCCGCGAGATTGGAGCAAGCAGACTGCTTGCCGATGACGGACTGCTGATTGTCGAGCATCACCGCACTATTCTCCCTCCGCCGGGTGATGAGCGGCTGCGCCCTTACCGGGAAATCACCCAGGGAGAGACGCGGCTGACTTTCTACCAAATGGAAGCCGTGATACCATCAGATTCCGTGTTTGTTGACGGGAAAGCGAATTCCTGAATCCTGCGAGTGGATTCTCAAATAATGGTGCTGCCGGTATGCGTCGGGCAATCTATCCAGGAACATTCGACCCGTTGACCAACGGG
>CAIKMY010000370.1 GCA_903828635.1 uncultured Acidobacteriota bacterium | reverse complement strand
TCCCGGACATTATGTTCACGATATGGAAAGACTATACAGGCTTTTATGATCAGATCAATCAACTCTCCTGCAGTGTGCATTTGGGCAACCCTCTTCCTGCTGGCGCTTCCGGGCGCCGGAGACGGTGATTTCAGGGCACAGACGGTGAAGGGAAGGCCGGCTCCATCCCTCGCGAGGCTTCAGGCGGCGGTCAGGTCGAATCCGCGTGATGCGCGTGCGCGTCTCGCGCTTGGCATTGCACTCGCTACTGTCGGCCGGCTTGACCCGGCGATCGATGAACTGCGCCAGTCGGTCGCACTCGATCCCGCACTCGTCGATGGCTGGACCGCGCTCGCCTCGGCCCTTGAACAGAAGAACGACTTTCAGGGAGCGCAGCAGGCCCTTGCCCGGGCGATTGAACTGCGTCCCGAGGATGCCGATCTCCATACCTCGCTCGCCACGCTGCTCCATCGCATGCAGCTGCTTGATGCTGCTGCCGGAGAGTTTCGCTACGCTGCACGCCTCAAGCCGCGGGCCGCCGAGATTCGTACCAACCTTGGATTCGTCCTTGGCCAGCTTGGTGATCTGCCCGGCTCGCTCCGTGAGTTCGAGGAGGCGCTCAAAATCCAGCCTGACCTCGCCGAGGCCCACTATTTCCTCGGCCTCGGTCGCTCAATGTCCGGAGATCCTGCCGGCGGCATCGATGCCCTGCGCCGTGCCAGCACCCTCAGACCAAAAGATGCCAGCTACCAGACATCCTTTGCTCTTGCCCTGATGAAACGCGCCGGACCCGGGGATCTGAGCGAGGCCGCAGCGGCACTTCGACTGGCCGCCCGCCTCCAGCCACAGGCTGCCGAGATCCTGACGACTTATGCTGTCGCTCTCCGTGAAACCGGACAGTTTGACGAGGCACTTTCCAATCTTCGTCGCGCCATTGCCATCAAACCCGATCTCATCGAAGCCCACAACAACCTCGGGCTGACCCTCCTCCAGCAGAAGGACTATGGCGGAGCGATCGCCGGTTTTCAGGAAGCGCTTCGCCTCGATCCCCGGAACTTTGCGGCACGCCTCAACCTCGGGCTCGCACTCTCGCAGCGAGGCGACAGCGCCGCTGCCATTGCTGAATATGAGAAACTGATCGCGGCCGATCCCGATTCCGTCGATGCCCGCTACAACCTCGCCCTCGCTCTGCGTCGTGCCGATAACCGCGAACGCGCCATCGAGGTTCTGCGCCAATGCCACACCCTGCAGGCTGACTTTGCCGATGCCTGGTTTACCCGCGGCGAGATCCACTACCAGCAGGCCGCCTATGATGAGGCCCTCAGCGCTCTCCGTACCGCCATTGGTCTTCGCCCCGAGGATGCAGAATACCGCTATGTCCTCGGCAATATCCATCAGCGTCGCGGAGAGTTTGACGCAGCGATCGAGGCCTATCGCGCCGCTATTCGCCTCGCTCCCGGAAGCCACGAGATGCATAATGCTCTCGGAAACGCCCTTCGCCAAAAGGGTGATGCCGAGGCTGCCCGCACTGAGCTTGCCGAGGCTGCCCGCCTCCTCAAACAGAAACAGGATCAGGAGATGGCCGCTACCGCCATCAGTTCCGGTCGTCAGCTACTCCGTCAGTCGAAGCTTGCCGAGGCCCTTGCCCGCTTTGAGACGGCAACCAGCCTCGCGCCCGGGATGGCCGAATCCTGGTACTACCTTGCTGAGGCTCTCAGGCTTCGTGGCCGCACCGCCGATGCGGCCAGAGCCGCCGAGAAGGCACTTCAGCTCGATCCGACCATCAGATCACGACTCGATAATCAGAAGTGAAAGAGGCTGCCTGAGCAGCCTCTGCCATTATGAACCTGCCATTATGGACCTGCCATTATGAAAAAGACGAAAAAGGCCCTGCTCTGTGCTTATCGGGGGCCCGCCTTGAGCAGGTCGCGTATCTCCGCCAGCAGCGCCTCGGATGGCGTTGGCGGCGGCACGGCCTTCTCGTGCAGCTTCATCTTCATCAGCACTCTGACGATGACGAAGAGTGCACCGGCGATGATCAGAAAATTGATCACGTTGTTGAGCAGCAGTCCGTAGTTGAGTGTCAGCGCCCCGGCCTTCTTTGCCTCCTCCAGCGTTGCTGCCGCCGGTCCCGAGAGCGTCACGAAGAGGTTGTCAAATTTGACCTTTCCCACTCCCAGCCCGAGCAGCGGCATCAGCACATCATCAACCAGCGAAGAGACAATCTTCCCGAATGCCGCTCCAATCACCACGCCTACTGCAAGATCAACGACGTTACCCCGCATGATAAACGCCTTGAAATTATCAAGCATCTGATCCCTCCATTCGGTTAACTAACGTCAAGCCCCAACTGCCAGAGAATAAAGGCATAGTCAAAGGCTGTATCATGCAGCCGGTCATACCTTCCTGAGGCTCCGCCATGGCCTCCCGGCTCCAGCTTCACTCTGAAAAGCAGCGGATTCTCGTCAGCCTTCATCGCTCGCAGTCGCGCCACATACTTCGCCGGCTCCCAGTACATCACCTGCGAGTCGTTGAGCGACGTTCGCAGCAGCATCGCCGGATACTCTTTCTGTTCAATGTTGTCGTAGGGCGAGTAGCTCCTCATATAATCATAGGCCGGCTTCTCGTTCGGATTCCCCCATTCGAGATACTCACCCACCGTCAGCGGCAGCGAATCGTCGAGCATCGTGTTCATCACGTCGACGAATGGCACATAGCCAATCACCGCTTTGCAGAGATCCGGCCGCATATTAACCACAGCGCCCATCAGCAACCCGCCGGCACTTCCCCCGGTAATCGCCAGACGCTCCCGTGACGTGTAGCCCGCGTCAATCAGGTGCTCTGCACAGGCAATGAAGTCGGTGAAGGTGTTCTTCTTGACCATCATCTTCCCGTGGTCATGCCACTCCTTCCCCATCTCGCCACCCCCGCGAATGTGGGCAATCGCAAAGATCACTCCCCGATCGAGCAGGCTCACCCGGTTCGATGAGAAATCGACGTCATTTGAAATCCCGTACGACCCGTAACCGTTCAGCAGCAGCGGCCGGCTGCCGTCGCGCTGCAGGTCTCGCCGCCAGACCACCGAGATCGGTACCTTCGTCCCGTCCCCTGCCGTCGCTTCGAGCCTCTCTGACTGGTATTGCCCCGGGTCGTAGCCGCCAAGCACCGGCTGCTG
>CAIKMY010000369.1 GCA_903828635.1 uncultured Acidobacteriota bacterium | reverse complement strand
TCGAGATTGGTCAGGATCTCGGCACGCGTCCGGCCGTTGATGCCGACCCAGGCCTCGACCTCGGTGCCCATCGAGCGATTGATGATCCCGACCTCATCGATAGTTACCTCGATCGTTCGCAGCCGTTCAGTGTTGCCAAGGCGGTTCCATTCACCAGTCGTGCCATTGCCAAAGATGGTGTCGGCTCCTGATCCGTTCTGGATGAGATGCCGAATCAATTGTCGCTGCTCTGCGGGAATGACGCGCCCCGCTTCGTCGACGATTGTTACCGATGGGACATTGAGCCCTCTCTTCAAAGCCCTGTTCATGCTTGTCTGTCTGTTCTCCGTTTCAAAAGTGTGCAGATGAAGAAACCTTCAGAGCCGTGACGATGTGGAAGCATCTGTACTCCGCGGGTGGTGGAGGCCAGCAGTGCCGGTGCAACTCCGATCTGCTCAAGCCTCTGAAAAGTGCCATCCTCGAACTCGGGGTGTGTGGTGAGGAACCTCTCAATTACTCCTTCTCCCTCGATTTTCTCGGTTGAGCAGACAGAATAGGTGAGGGTTCCGCCGGGAGAAAGGGCATCGGCCACTTTGTTGAGTATTGCCAGCTGGTTTTCCCCGTGGGCTTTGACTTCGTCTGGCGTTACCCGCCATTTGATCTCCGGATTCTTCCGGATCGTTCCCAGACCGCTGCACGGAGCATCGACAAGGATGTCGTCGAATGGCTGGCTGATAAACGGGACTCCGGATCGGAGGTCGATCAGGGCGGTATGGATACCATCGAGGCGCTGGCGGCGCAGGAGCGATTTCATCGTCAGCAGGCGTGACCAGCTGTTGTCGGTGGCAACGTTGAGGGAGTTCTGCGGACGCAGTTGGGCAATGAGGGAGATCTTGCCGCCGGGCGCGGCGCAGACATCCCAGAGCGAGCGTCGGGCATTACCGGATGTCGGCCAGGCGGCCAGTCGGGCGACGAGTTGCGAGGACTCCTCCTGAAGATAAATCCACCCTTCACGAACCGGCAGCGAGTTGGGGGTGATCGACCCCTGTTCGACGATTTGT
This sequence comes from uncultured Acidobacteriota bacterium, assembly GCA_903828635.1. Classification (GTDB taxonomy): domain Bacteria; phylum Acidobacteriota; class Blastocatellia; order RBC074; family RBC074; genus CAIOZW01. The sequence goes on along the minus strand of CAIKMY010000369.1, from coordinate 1,456 downwards.
GCCTCGGGCACGAAGCGGCCGGGGCAGGTGACGATGTTGTTCTCCGTCAGCCACTGGTCAAGCCTTTCGCGAGCGACGACCAGCGGGTTGTGGCGAAATACCTGCCGGGGCGTGAGGTTGTTATGGGTGGCGAGCGCGGTTGCCTCCTCCAGTCCCCAGAGTTTGATCCAGTTGTTGAGCAGCCAGGTCGGGTGAGAGGTAACGAGACTCAGGCGCCTGACCGGATCGGCCGGCAGGCAGGAGTCCGGGGGCTCACCTTCGCGCTGCGAGGCGCGAAGAATGGCGTTGACGAATGGTGCGGCACTCCGCTTGCGGAAGTGTTTGACAAGGTTGACCGATTCGTTGATTGCTGCGTGCGGCGGGACTCGGGAGAGGAATCGCAGCTGGTAAAGCCCCAGCCGCAGCGCGAAGATGACCTCGGGATCGAGGGATGCCACCGGCCGCTGCCCATATCGTGTGATCAGAAAGTCCAGCCAGGACTGACGGCGCAACACACCGAGAGTCAGCTCCTGAAGCAGGCGGTGGTCATCGCGCGCGAGGCTGTCGAATCGCTGATTGGCAAGCACGGCGGCGCTGGCCGCATTCTCGGTAGCGATTGCCACCAGTGCCTCAAATGCTGCTATTCTTGCCGGACTGACCGTGTTGTTTCGCATTCACCGCTCTCGTCAACTGCTCGGGCAGAGTTCTGGTCAGCGCTCGAAAGCCTCACCCGGATGGATCCTTGTGCCATTGAGAAAATCACGTACCGGCATTGCACGCTTGCCGGCAGGCTGCACGACATCGACCCTCAGTCTCGTGCCGTCGCCACAGCTGACGCTCATCGAGTCGGCGTCGAGTGCGACGATCGTCCCCGGCAGAGTGCTCCCGGCCTCGACACTGACACTCTCGCCGGCCTCTGCTGCGACGATTTCCAGTCGTTGGCCGCGGAAGATGCCATAGCATCCGGGGAATGGCGTGAAGCCGCGTCGGCGATTGTCGATAGCGGTTGCCGTCAGGTTCCAGTCGATCAGCCCGTCCTCACGCCTGAGGATTGGCGCATAGCTCGCGGCGGCGTCATCCTGTGCTTGTGGCGAGAGTTCGCCCGTTGCCAGTCGCGGCAGTGCCTCCAGCAGCAGTGACGCCCCGAGTTCGGCCAGCCGCGGGGTCAGTTCTTCTGCTGTTTCGCGCGGGCCGATAGTGAGGCTCGCCTGGGAGAGGATGGCGCCGGTATCGATCCCGGCGTCCATCTGCATGATCGTCACTCCGGTGATCGTCTCACCGTGGGCAATTGCCCAGTTGATTGGTGCAGCACCGCGATATTGTGGCAGCAGCGAGGAATGGATGTTGATACAGCCGAGTCGCGGTCCGGAAAGCATCCAGTCGGGAAGGATACGGCCATAAGCGGCGACAATCGCGGCATCGACTCCGCCAAAGATCGGCTCAAATAATGCGCGCGCCTCATCAGTACGGATTTTCT
>CAIKMY010000368.1 GCA_903828635.1 uncultured Acidobacteriota bacterium | reverse complement strand
GTCGTCTTGCCCGATCCGGTTCCTCCGCAAATCCCGACGATCATCGCCCGGCCCCCCCGATCACGATCCGCTGGAGAAAGCCAGACAGAAAGCGGGTGAACTCACCACTGACGCGCTGCCCCATCGTCAGCACCTCCTCGTGGTTGATCGGTTCATCGATGACTCCGGCCGCTGCATTGGTGATCAACGATACCCCGAGAATCTTCATTCCCATCTGGCAGCCGACGATCGCCTCCGGCACCGTCGACATCCCGATGGCATCCGCGCCCAGCAGCCGTATCATCCGAATCTCCGCCGGACTCTCGTAATTTGGCCCCTGCAACGCCATGTAGACCCCGGCATGAAGCTGTAATCCCACCTCCGCCGCGACCTCCTGTGCCAACTGGCGATACTCCCGCGAATAGACTTCGCTCAGATCAGGAAAGCGCGCACCCAATCGATGATCATGCTGCCCGCGAAGCGGACTGGTGAGCATCATGTTGATGTGATCGCTGATCAGCATGAAGTCTCCGGGCCGGAAGTTGGCGTTAACCCCGCCGGCCGCATTGGTCAGCACCAGCCGCTTCACACCGAGCCCTCCAAAGGTGCGGATCGGCAGCGTCACCTCCTCCATCGAGTAGCCCTCGTAGTAGTGAAAACGCCCCTGCATCACCGCCGCCACCAACGAGCTCTCCGGCAACCGGCCAATCACCAGCCGGCCGGAATGGCCCTCAACCGTCGAACGGACGAAATCCGGGATCTCCTCATAGGGGATGATCTGACGCTCGACCAGCGTCTCGGCAAAATTGCCCAATCCGGAACCCAGCACCACCGCGACATCGATCGGACGTGGCTCCTTCTCGCGGATGTAGCGAACCGCCGACTGCGCGCGGTCAAATATGCCTGCTGTCATCTCTTGCACACTCCGGAAAATAGCCGGGTACCCTCACCTGGCGCCCCCCGGCTGTTTCCAATAACTCAATAGTTCAATAATTCAATAAATCCCGGCTATTCTTTGACATAAGCCGTTCCCAGTGCCGCCGGTGGCGTCGCCCGCCGAATGAAGCCGGCAAGGACAATCATCGTCAGCACATAGGGGATCAGCTGAACGAACTGGTTGGGCAGGTGGACTGTTCCCTGCATTCTGATGGCGACAGCCTCGGCGAGCCCGAAAAGCAGACAGGCAAGCATTGCCCCAACCGGGCTCCACTTGCCGAAGATCAGCGCCGCAAGGGCGATGAAACCACGCCCGGCGGTCATGTTGCGAGTGAAAAGCGAATTCTGACCGATTGAAAGATAGGCCCCACCCAGAGCCGCAAGCACTCCCGACATCAGCACCCCGGCATATCGCATCCGGCTGACGTTGATCCCCGCCGTATCGGCAGCCTCCGGATTCTCTCCAACCGCCCGCAACCTCAACCCGAATCTCGTTCGCCCCAGTATCCAGGCCGTCATCCCGACCATCGCGAGGGCCAGAGAGACCAGCGGCTTCTGATTGAAAATCGAAGCCAGTGCCGGCGAGCTTTGCGGATCAAAGATACGGAGATCCGGCAGCACCTGTTCCCGCGGCAGTTGCGGCGTTGCGCCTGTCGACTCGAAGAGCGCTCCGGAGAGCAGCGCCGGAACCCCGAGAAAGAGCAGATTGATCGCCGTGCCGCTGACGACGTGGTCTGCACGAAAACTGATCGTCGCCGCCGCGTGCAACAACGCCACCATCAACCCGGCGAGCATGGCGGCCAGCGTCCCCACCCACGGATTGCCGGTGAGCACCGTCACCGTCGCCGCCGTGAAAGCCCCGGCAAGCATCATCCCCTCCAGCGCGATATTGATCACCCCGGCGCGCTCACTGTAGAGCCCGCCGAGTGACGCCAGAATCAGCGGTGTCGCCAGCCTCAGCGTCGAGGCGATCAGCGTGTAATTGATGATCTCGCCAAAAGTCAGTTCCACCGAGCCCCCTCCCAGCCCGCAATCTCACGAAGCCGCTGCTGATCTCCATCGTCCGCGCAGCCTGATCAGTCCTCGCCGGAAGAGATATTCGACCGCCACGAAGAGGATGATGATCGACTGCAACACCTGCACCAGATCCTTCGATACCCGATCGGTGAAGATATCGACAAAAAGCCCGCCACGATTGAGCGCGCCAAAGAGCAGTGCCGCCAGCACCACTCCCAGCGG
>CAIKMY010000367.1 GCA_903828635.1 uncultured Acidobacteriota bacterium | reverse complement strand
CGCGGCGCGGTGAGTGCGGATCACCCTCACGCTCGACATTGGCGTGATGAACACGGTGATTCCCAACCCACGGGATCGTTCCGCCCTGGAGGGCCAGTGCACCGCAGATCGAGAGCAGGTATTCGATCGGCTTCGTCGTTCGGAAGCCGCGATGGGCCAGCAGACGATGATAGCCGATCCCGATGCCAAGGCTGCCGGAGACCCACCACATCAGCACTGCTACACCAAAGGCCGGCCAGCTGAAGTTGAAGAGCGAGTCGATTGCGCCAACGTGAAAGATCGACATGAAGATCGTCATCGGCCAGTTGACCGTGAATCTGGTACTGTCGGAGACGGCTGAATCGTTCATCTTTTGACCTTGATTTATTGAAAGCTGCGCCGAACAATCCGGGGCAGGGTCAGCGGAGAATCGTGACCTCGGCTCCATCCTCGATCAGGGCCGCACCGGAGGTGATCACCTTGTCACCGGCCGTGACCCCGTCTTTAATGGCGATCATTCCGCCGTAAGCCTCGCCGATCACGACCTCGCGCTGACGGGCGATCGTCCTTCCCGTCTGGTCGGCGATGACGACGAGGACGGCATAACGCTGCGGATTCTGCCTGAGGCGCACGACGGCATTGATGGGAACACCGAGGATCTCGACCGGTTTGCCGCTCGCTGGCAGGGCCAGTGAGGCCACCATGCCGGGCTTGAGGCCGAGCGGCGGTCTGGCAATCGTCACCTCGACATCGAAGGTACGCGTCTTCAGATCGGCTGCCGGAGCAATTCGCGAGACGACACCGTTCAGCGGTGTCCCGGGCAGGGCCTCGGTTGTCAGGCTCAGCGACTGGCCGGGTCTGATCCGCTGCACGGCAATATCGGGAACACCAAAGAGAGCGCGTGCACTTCCCTGCCCGGCAATCACGAAGACCGGGCGCCCTGGCGCAGCAAGCCCGCCGACATCGGCCATTCGCTTCAGAATGTAGCAATCAAACGGCGCACGAAGCACCGCATCCTGCTGTGCCAGCTTCGCCTCGTCAACCAGGGCCTGAGCTCCCGCGATCTTTGCCTCGATCACTGCGCCCTGCGCACGCACCGCCTCGACCCGCGCCTGAGCCATCTCCGACTTTGTTCGCGCTCCGTCAAGCTCCGGTCGTGTCAGGCTGCGGCTTTCAAAGAGCTTTGTCGCGCGCTCGAGGTCACGGCCTGCCTGACGCAGCGCCGATTCAGCCTCGGCCAGTTGCGCCCGATGAGCTTCGACCGCCGACCGCGCTTCGCGCAGAAGCGACTCCGCCTGACTAACCTTGAGGGCAAAGTCATCATCGCGCAGTCGTGCCAGGACGATTCCGCGCCCGACGCGGTCACCCTCCTGCACTTCACGACCGCCTGACCGATGGACCGCCGCAATCAGCCCGCCCGTCCGAAAGCCAAGTTCGAGCTGTGAGGCCGGCAGAATGCTCGCCGAGTAGCGCTCACCCTCGTCCGAACTGCCGGCACCACCCGGAAGGAAGTTGCCGGCCTCCTGCACCTGCACCGGAGTCGCCATCTTTGGCGGCAGCTTCTCATCTTTACAGGCCAGGCCTGCCAGCGACAGGCTTGAAATCAACACCAACAAGAGTCGCTTCGTGATCTTCATTGTTGTCCCGGTTGTCCCGCTTGTTGTCCCGCTTGTTGTCTCGCTTGTTGTCCCGTCCGGTCCGAAAGTCGATTCCGAACCTACTCTCCTATTGCCTTCTCGAATTCGGCCCGCGCCAGCCAGAAGGCGAGCAGTGCCCGCTGGTGCTGATTCTGTGCCTCGGAAACCGCCACCTGAGCCGTCAGAACATCCTTGTAAAGTGCCGCTTCGAGCCCGTACTTGTCCGTAGCGATTCGCAGCTTCTCGCGGGCGGCCTCCTGCAGGGCATTGCTCAGACGCAGTGCGGCACGTGCCTCTTCCAGGCGCCGGAAGCGATCACCAACCTCACGCAGGATCGAGGATTCCGCCTCACGCAGCCCTTCACGTGCCTGCTCGATCGTTCGCGCCTTCTCGGACTCCTCGTGCCGGCTGCGCCCCCAGTCAAACGGCTCCCAACTGAGGCTGAAGCCGACTCCGGTGGCGTTCCTCGGCAGCACGGCGACGCCAAGTGCCGAGTAATAACCGGCGGTGAGGCTGATCTCGGGTATCCGCTCCGCTTTCTTCAACCGTAAATCATACTCGGCGAGCCGGAGCTTCTGCTGCAATTCGCGCAATTCAACACGCTCGGAAGTGGCACGAGACTGCGCGACCGCCAGATCGGCCTCATAGATCGTCGCCGTCGACACTTCACTGACGGCAAAGGGTGTGCGAATATCGCGCCCAAGCAACTGATTGAGCTGCTCTCTTGCCGCCGCATTGTCATTGCGCAGCCTGATGATCTCCAGATCCTGCTTTGCAAGCTGCGCACGGACATCGAGAATCTCGGAGGCCAGTGCTGTCTGCTGCGCGACGTAAACGCCAACGACACGATCCAGCTCGCGATAGAGCTTCTGCGTCTCCTCGGCAGCTCGCAGGCCGCTCTCCGTCTGCAGAATCGCATAGTAACTGCGCCGGATATCGTGAGCGACGTCACGCTGACGGCTCCTGACGCGACTTTCGGCCAATTCGCGGTTGACCTCGCCCAACCGCATCCCGAGGCTGATCCGGTGAAGCTGCGTCAATGGCTGCGTTGCCCGCGCGACGATAAATGCGCTCGGCCCGTGCGATGAACCAATGTTCGTCGGTGTTGCCGGAATTGCCCCCAGACCCGGGATCACACCAAATGCTCCGCGAGGAAAGCGGAACTCGGGCGGGTTGATCCACTGCAACTGCAAAACCGAGAGATCAAATGCCGGCAGCCGCCTCGTTGTCAGTGCTGCCAACCGGTCCGAGGCCTTCTCCACTTCCAGCTTGTCGACCCGCACCAGACGATTCTGACGCAACGCGAGCTCGATTGCCTCGGGAAGCCCCAGGGTCTCTGCGACCCCGCGCCCCGCCTCCTGAGCTAATGCCTCAGCGGACCGCGAGAGCGGCAGAATCAATAAAATCAGCAGTATCGCGTACCTCAACACTCACAGCCCCCGTTCAGGCAGAGTCGAAAGACGATGCGGCAAATCTTCAGACAGACTTCACGCTGGCGCATCGATCGCGGCAAAGGGATGGAACCTGCTCAATAGTGGTTGCGGACAGGTGCTTACCGGCTGTCACCATCTTCTGCACCGGATGCGTCCGGGCGCAGGAGCACCGTCTGCCGCGGACCTCCGGCGCCGGACGGTCTTGCCGCAGCCGTTCCCGGCCCAGTCTCGCCCCCCGGCTCGACCGGAATTTCACGGGCGGAGCTGGCTGGTGTCGCCGCCGGTTCGGCCGCCCTCACCACCCCGGACTCCGCCACAACGCGCGGCCGAAAGCCCCTGACAGCCGCGAGAATCCGCTCGCGGTTGGCCTCGATCGCCACCCGTCCGGCCTCGACGATCAGCGGCAGTTCGTGCACATCCCACGGATTGATCGAATGGTCGAAGTCGACATCGATCAGCACGATCTCGTGATGGTGCATCTCGATCGAAAGGAAGACCTGTGTCCGCGTCAGCGTCCGCATCGTGTTGTCGATGTGGCGGTAAAAACAGCTGAAGAATCCCTGCGGCTCGGTCGTCACCTTCTCCTTGAAGTCAAGGGCGATGATGACATCCATGTTCCGCTTGATCGCTTCGGTGACAGGTACCGGCGCGCTGTAGATACCATCTCCAAGATAGCGCCCGTCGATATTGATCGGCGGAAAGGCGGGAAAGAAGGCGCAGGAGGCATAGACGGCCTCGGCCAGCGGCCCCTTCGTCAGCACCACCCCGGCCCCGGTCGAGACATCGGTCGTCTGAATGATTGTCCGTGGCCGCAGATCTTCGAGCCGCTTGTCTCCAAAGTATTCCTTGAGCGCTCCCATCCAGCGGGTAGGATCGATCACGCCCGAGGTCTTGTCAAAGACTCCGAGCTTTGAACTGAAGATGCCGAGCAGCGCTCGATAGTTGAGCCTGGTGAAGAGACTCTTCGTCAGTTTGTTCAATCCCTGCTCTCGAATCTCCGCCGGGCTGCGCCCCATCCCGATCGTTGCCGAAGCCAGAGCCCCGCCACTACATCCGACCAGGAGATCGATCGAAATCTTCTGCTCTTCCAGAAACTCGAAGAGCGCGAGACCGGCCATCGCCTTGATCCCCCCCGTTCCCAGCACGACCGCGACTTTCGGGCCGGGCTGCGAACCGGCATTCCCCCCAACCCCGCCATCTGCCTGCCCAACGCTTCGCTTCATTGAGAGATACTCCTCTTGCTAAAACCCCGATGATCACAATCGCTTGATGATTGGCTAGTCTTGCCGATCAATCGCACCCGACGGCAACGACGAGAGCAGACCCGATGCCGCCACTCCGGCAACTGCCTCCTCGCGCGACTCATAGATACGCGACATGATGGCGAAGCCGGTACGCTCAAAGGTATCGCGTGCCGCCGCGCTGGGCGAATGGAGTGCCAGCCGCCCGTCGACCTGCAGAACCCGCTTCGAAATGTTCATCAGCATTCGCAATCCCGCAGTGTTGATCGATTCAAGCTGCGAACAGTCGACGATTAACTGCTTCGTGCCACCGGCAATCAGGTCGAGCAGATTCTTCTCAAGCTCGGGAACGCTCGTTTCATCGAGACTCCCCTTCAGGTACATGAAGAGCATTTCCGCTCTGTTTTCCCCCATGACACATGTCTCCCCTCTCGTGCGAATTTGAGGTACAGGCTTAGAGAATGAAACGTCAATTTTCTGTCTCGGGACTCTCCCGGTAATAACGAAATGATGATAGCCATAAATCGAAAAGACGCAAGGTTTTCTTTGTAATTCGGCCACAAGGGCCGATACACACTTCGCGGCCAGGTCAATCTGGACAGCCGGGCCGAGGTATGTTATGCCTTGCGGGCGTTGCAATGGAGCAGATTCAAAGTGCAGAAAACTATCTTAAAACTGGCGATGGAGGAGAGGCAATCATGTTTGGTATCCGCTTGCTGTTGATTATCCTGCTGGGTCATTCACTGATTCCGGGATTGACGATCGGGCGCACGGCAATGACGAGGCAGGGACGGCTTGAAGGGGTACCGGGAAGAGACGGGGCGATCACGGTCTACCGCGGAGTGGCCTATGCGGCACCGCCAGTGGGCGAGCTGCGATGGCGTGCGCCGCAGCCGCCAGCGGCGTGGGAGGGGGTACGTCAGGCGGCAAAGTTCTCACCGTCGTGCATCCAGACAATTGTTAACGAGCGCAAGCCGTGGACGCACGAATTCATGTCGCACGACACGATCAGCGAGGACTGCCTCTATCTGAACATCTGGACACCGGTCAGGCAGGCTGGAGCGCAGGCTGGAGCGAAGCTACCGGTATTTGTCTACATTCACGGGGGCGGATTCAGCGAGGGTTCAGGGTCGGTGGCCGTTTACGATGGCGAAGGTCTGGCGAAGCAGGGGTTGGTGATGGTGACACTCAACTACCGGTTGGGAGTCTTCGGGTTTCTGGCTCATCCGGGACTAACGCGGGAGTCGGGGCGTGAGGCATCGGGCAACTACGGGCTGCTCGATTGTCTGGCGGCGTTGAAGTGGATCAGGGAGAACATCGCGGCGTTTGGCGGAGATCCGGGGAGGGTGACCCTCGCCGGACAGTCGGCGGGCTCGATGGCGGTGCATGCGCTGGTGGCTTCGCCGCTGGCGAAGGGGCTCTTTCATGGAGCAATTGCGGAGAGTGGTGGAACGACGGTGGGAACAGCGGTGAAGCGGCGAGATGAGGCGGAGCAGGAGGGTCTGCGATATGCGCAATGGCGTGGAGCCGACTCGCTGGCGGCGCTGCGGGCATTGACTCCGTCACAGTTGACCGCACCGCTGCCGACGCAGCCGTCAGGCGTGCCAATGCGCTTTGCCCCGATCGTCGACGGCTACCTGCTGCCGGCATCGATCGATGAGCTGGTGGCACGCGGGGCACAGAGTGATCTCCCCTACATTGCCGGAGGGAATGCCGACGAGGGTGGAGCGACACCCAACCCAACGACGACGCTCGAATCGTTTCGCAATGCGGCACAACAGCGATTCAGCGAGGCGGAAGCGGCAGAATTTCTCAGACTCTACCCGGCAGCGAACGACCGTGAGGCCGGCCTCGCCAACAATGAGGCCTCGCGCGACCAGTTGCGGATGTCGATCAACAACTGGTCGCGGGTACGGCACGGAAGCGCAAAATCGAAAATTTACACCTATTACTGGAATCACGCCCTGCCGGGCCCGGATGTCGCGAAGTACGGAGCCTTTCACACGTCGGAGGTACCATACGCGCTCAACACACTCGACAATTCGGACAGGCCTTTCACCGCCGAGGATCGGAGGATAGCCGCCACAATGTCGGCCTACTGGGCCAACTTTGCGAAGACCGGCAATCCGAACGGGAAGGGGCTGCCGGTGTGGCCGGCGGTTGATGAGAAGCCGGAGAGCACGATGCAGATTGGTGATCGTACGGAGCCGATCCCGACGGCGAGTTCGGCGGTGCGTCACCTATTCTGGCGCAGCTTTTTTGAGCGCCGGCAGTCAGGATCGGGGGGCCGCTAAGCGGCTCTGACCGGCTTCAATACATCACCCAACCAGCATCGACATTGATGGTCTGGCCGGTCATGGCTGATGAGTTATCGGAAGCAAGGAAGACGGCGACGCGGGCGATGTCGCGTGGCAGGACTCGCCGCTGCAGCGATTGGAGCGGCAGGATATTGGCAGCGATCTGCTCCGGAGTGTAGATCGCCGATTCACTCTCGGTCATGACCGCACCGGGAGAGATGCAGTTGACGCGGACGTTATGCGGGCCGAGATCCCGCGCCAGCGAGCGGGTAAAGCCGACAACCCCGCCCTTGGCGCTGATGTAATGGGTCAGATTGCCAAGCCCGCAGAAGAAGGTGACCGAGCCGACGTTGACGATCACGCCCTCGCGTCGTGCGACCATCAGCGGAGCGACGGCGCGGCTGCAATTGTAGCTTCCTGTCAGATTGAGATCGACAATCCGGTCCCATTCATCGTCGGTCATCTCCAGAAAATTG
>CAIKMY010000366.1 GCA_903828635.1 uncultured Acidobacteriota bacterium | reverse complement strand
GCATTACCACCCTGGCAAGCGCAATATTTCTGATATTACTGACAACGGTGAGCTCGCGTCCGGTAGTGGCGCAGCAGGGGCAGGATCTCCTCGTCGAGGATGTCGAGATTCGCGGTAATCGGCGTATTCCGCGCGAATCGATTTTGTATTATGTGCAGAGCAAGCCGCAGGATCGTTTCACTCTCGCGTTGGCACAGCGCGACCTGCAGGCGATCATTCAGATGGGACTCTTCGATCCGCTGGCGACGAAGCTCTTCGTCGAGGAGGGGCCGCGGGGCGGGCGCATCATCATTTTTCAGGTCAAGGAGTACCCGATCATCCGCGATCTGCAGTATCGGGGGCTGAAATCGGCCACCGAGAGCGACGTGTTGACTCGTTTCAAGGAGCGTCGGGTGCAGGTGAGCAAGGAGTCGCAGTTCGATCCGGCGAAGGCGAACGGCGCCCGCCTTGCGTTGCGCGAGTTGCTGGCAGAGAAGGGCCATCCTGACGCCAGGGTCGATGTCGAGGTCGAGGATATCTCGGCGACGACGGTCGCGCTCGTCTTCAACGTTGAGGAAGGGCCGCGCGTCCGCGTCAAGGAGATCGAGTTTGTCGGTGACCGCAAAGGATTTTCGCAGCGACGACTCCGCGGGGTGATGAAGCTGGTCAAAGAGGCCGGGCTGCTTGCGACCTTCACCTCCAAGGATATCTATTTCAAGGAGAAACTGCAGGACGACCTTGAGCGGGTTCGATTCTTCCTTGGTCAAAAGGGTTATCTTGAGGCAAAAATCAGCGAGCCAAACGTCGAGAAGGCGGGTACGGTGACCAGCGGGCTGCTGATTCCGATCCCCGGACTGCGTAAGACCGGGCCGGCATTGAAGATCGTTGTCCCGATCGAAACCGGTCGTCGTTACAAGATCACCAAGGTCGAGGAGAAAGGTGTCTCCATCTTTCAGCCGGGTATCGTCAGCGCCGTCTCGGGGCTGCGTGTCGGCGAGTATGTCGACTCAAAGAAGATTCAGGAGAATGTCTACAAGGGGGTTAAGGACCTCTACGGCGTTCAGGGCTACATCCAGGCAGACGTCAACTTCATTCCGAAATTCATTCCGCGTACCGATGAGGAGGGTGACATCGAGTGTACCCTCGAGGTCGATGAGGGGCGACAGTTTACGATGCGCCGCCTCGAATTCATCGGCAACACCAATACGCGCGACTCGGTTCTGCGTCGCGAGGTTCTGCTCAATGAGGGAGATCCCTACAACAAGCGGCGCTGGGACTACTCGATCCTCAGACTCAACCAGCTTGGTCTGTTTGACGAGATCAAGGACAAGGATGCAATCACGCGGACCAACGATCGCGATCAGACGGTTGATATCGATCTGCAGGTCAAGGAGCGCGGGCGTCAGCAGATTCAGCTCAACGGCGGTGTCTCGGGTTTTGCCGGCAGCTTCTTTGGCATCGAATATTCGACCAACAACCTGCTGGGATATGGTGAATCGCTGAGTGTCGCCCTCTCGGGAGGAAACCGTCAGGTATTTGCCAGCTTCGGCTTTACCGAGCCCTACCTGTTCGGCAAACCGGTGAGCCTTGGTCTGTCGATTTTTGCGCAGAGGTCGCAGTTTGTCGGCCAGGGGTTCAATTTCTCCAATGCTGCGCAGCTGCTCCAGTCGAGCTTCTTCGGGCTGAGTTCGATCGACGCCGACACTCTCTTCAGCCAGCGGACGGCCGGTGGTTCGGTCAATATTTCGGCTCCACTGCAGATTTTCACCCGCAAATGGCCAAATTTCTCCGGGTTGGCGCGCCTTGGACTCTCCTATTCGCTGACCACCAACAGCATCCAGGACCCGGCAGTCAACCGTGATAACAATCCCAGCAATGACATTCCGGTAACCTTCACGCAGCCTCGGATTCTGACGAGTCGGATCACGCCGTCGCTCTATTACAACACCAAGAACGCCTCGATGGACGCGACTCGCGGGCAGAGTCTCTTTGTTGGGTTCTCGCTCGCTGGTGGTCCGCTTGGTGGCGATGTCAAGACCTTTGCGCCATCGGTCGAGTATCAGCTTTTTGTTCCGGTGCTGCGCAAGCGAACCGACAAGCCGCACGTCATCGCCATGCGTGCCCGTGCCGACACCATTCGCACCTTTGGTACACCATTTAACACCAACTCGCTCTCGTTCGTTGGCGGCATCCCCATCTTCGAGCGCTTCTTCCTTGGCGGAGAGTTCGACATTCGCGGTTACAACTTCCGCTCGATCTCGCCGGTGGCGGCTTCGGAATCGTTTCTCTCAACGAAGAATGTCGTCGCCAAGGTGTTGGATCCAAACGATTCAAGCAAGTTCATCGATGCGCCAGTGGGAACGGTCCACCCGAGCGTGCTGCGCAACTATACTTTCCAGTCGCCGACTGAAAAGGTGGGCAATGTCACCTGCGGCCAGACCAATGATCAGGCCTCCGGCTGCAACGTCGTCAATGCCGGGCGGTTCTTCACCCCGATCGGTGGCGATACGCAGATGATCTATAACCTTGAGTATCGCGTCCCGGTCTTCAGCGTTCTCTCGGTGGCGGCCTTCGCCGATATCGGAACGACCTTCAATATGAGGCGCTACCAGGATCAGCTGGTGACCACCAATTATATTAATCAGGTGTTGACGGCGACGGGCGTGACGCTCAACCCGTCAGGCCGCGTGGCGACCGAGGAGGAACTTTCCAGCGCATCGCGCGACTATCTCGGTGATCTGGTCGGCTATCGGAAGGTCTATCTGCAGGGCGATTCGCGTGATTACAGCCTTCTGCGTACTTCGGAGCAGCCGATCAAGTTCCTTTCGGATATTCGCTCGTCTTACGGGCTGGAGTTCCGCGTGCAGATGCCGGTGATCAACGTCCCATTCCGCTTGATTTTCGCCTACAATCCACAGGCGAGAACGGATATTACCGATCCCAAGGTGCTCTTCCTTGAGCGCCGGACGGTGATGCGTTTCAGTGTCGGAAGGACTTTCTGAAGCAGGCAACGATATTCAGGGGGCGCTCAAAGAGCCTCCGGAGAGATCGATACTACAGTAATCAGGGGAGAGTAATCTTAGGATGAGACATATAACGAGGATATTCTTACTGGCGATCCTGGCAATTGGTGGCAGCAGCGCCGCCCTTGCACAGGGGGCTGCTCCGGCTGGAAGTGTGCCGAAGATGAAGATCGCAATTGTCGATATTCTCGCCTTTCGCGAGCAGATCGGTGAACTGAAGGTCAGGTATGACAAGCTGCAGACCGAATTTGCAACGGTCTACCGCGAGATGGAGTCGATGCAGGGAACGCTGGCGGCGCAGGAGAAGACGCTCAACGAAAATACGACGCTGACGCCCCAGCAGGCAGCCAAGCTGCAGAACGACTTCGAGGCCGGTAAGCGTGAGTATCAGCGCAAGCTTGAGGATGCTCAGGAGATGGTCCGGCGTCGCGAGAAAGAGGAGACCGAGGCCATTTATGAGAAGCTGAGCAAGTTCCTTGAGCAGTACTGTATCGGCAAGGGGATCACCTCCGTTTATGATGCGCGTCGGCTGCAGGAGACTGGTGTCGTCGTCTATGTTGCCGGACAGGCCAATATCACCGAAGATCTGGTGAAAGAGTATAACAAGGCCAATCCGATGCCGGCAGCCAAGCCATAGTCTGATCCCGTTGAGATTTGGCGGAGATTGTCGAGAAAAATCAAAGCAGAGCGTCAGGGTGTCGATGACGGATCGATGTTTTGACGATAAGGGGCATAAAAGGAGCAAGAAGAAGATGAAGAAGTTACTGTTTGCGGTCGCCATTGGCGGCGTGATGACGATGGCGGCGATGGCGCAGACGCCGACTCCGGCGAGACCGGCGGCGGCTGCTCCGCAGCAGGCGGCGAGTGCCGGTAGCGGGGGAGCAGAGGGCAAGGTGGCCTACCTCAATACCGCCCAGTTTCGCGTGGGCATTTTCGATCTCAAGGCCAGGCTCGATGCGCTGAACACCGAGTTCGAGCCGAAGAAGAAGGAGATTCAGTCGCTTGAGGAGGAGGTCAACAACCTCAAGAACAAGGTTCAGGCGCAGGGCAACACGGTCAGCGCACAGGTGCGCAACCAGTGGGTCGAGGAGGCTACCGAGAAGGAGAAGCTTCTCAAGCGTCGGGCCGAGGATTATGAAGCTCTCGGTCAGCGCCGACTCAACGAGATCTCGCAGCCGATCTATGAGAAGATCACCACCTTCCTGGCACAGTACTGCCAGGCACGCGGGATTGTCATGGTTCTTGAGGGTGGAGCGGCGCAGCAGGCGGGGATTCTTATCTTTGCCAACCCGGCCACCGATGTCACCGAAGACTTCATGAAGGAGTACAACAAGGCCAATCCTGCAGCCGCTGCCAAGTAGTCTGTCGTTGCGGGCATCATCCGGGAGGCACGAAGCGGGATCACGAAAGCGCTGATCCGCTTCGTGCCTTTTTGACAGTACCGGACGACGATCCGGACGACGAGGCTTTATACGAGGAGGCTTGATGAGGTTGAGTGAACTGGCGGAGCGGCTGGGGCTGCCCTTTCGCGGTGACGGTGAGACCCTCCTCAGTGGTATCTCCTCGCTGGATGAGGTCAGCGCCGGCGAGGTAACCTATGTGGCTGATGCCTCACGGCTGGAAACGGCCAAGGCGCGAGGTGCGACCGCTCTGATCATACCGCGCCGTCTTGAGCCGGCCGTCGGGTTGGAAGGTTGCAACCTGCTGCTGGCGCCGGATGCGAAGCTCGCCTTTGCCCGGGCGATCACGATCTTTCACGACAGGCCATACCGGGCGCGTGGCGTCAGCGCGGACCTCTCGGCAGGGAAGGGGACACGGCTCGGTGAAGAGTGTTCGATCCATCCGCGGGTGACGATCGGTGAGGATTGTGAGATCGGTGATCGGGTGACGCTTCACCCCGGCGTCGTCATCGGTGATCGGGTGCGGATCGGCGAGGAGACAGTGATCTATCCCAATGTCTCGATCTATGATGGAACTGTGATCGGTGCCAGATGTCGTCTTCACAGCGGTACGGTGATCGGCGCCGACGGCTTCAGCTTTACGCCGGATGAGCACGGTCGCCAGGTGAAACTGCCACAGGTCGGCCGAGTGGTGATCGAGGATGACGTCGAGATTGGGGCCAATTGCTGCGTTGATCGTGCCGGCTTTGGTGAAACGCGGCTGCGTCGCGGCTCGAAATTCGACAATCTGATTCAGATCGGCCACAATGTCGAGATTGGTGAGGACACGGTAGTCGCCGCGCTCGCCGGTTTCTCCGGAGGGACAAAGGTCGGTCGCCACTGCATCATTGCCGGGCAGATCGGTACCAATCAGCATATCGAGATTGGTGATCGGGTGATCATCACGGCGCGTACCGGCGTCACCAAGAGCGTCGAGTCCGGCAAAATGATCGGTGGGATGATGGCCGCCATGGACTACCAGCAGTGGCGTCGCTCGCACGTCCTTTACACCCGTCTTCCGGAGATGTTTGAGCGGCTGCGAAAGCTGGAGAAGCGGCTTAACTCGGCCGAATAAACAGGCTGATAAAATAAGCCGGCTGATAAATCAGGCTGTTAAATCAGGCTGTT
This sequence comes from uncultured Acidobacteriota bacterium, assembly GCA_903828635.1. GTDB lineage: Bacteria > Acidobacteriota > Blastocatellia > RBC074 > RBC074 > CAIOZW01. Next base: position 1,271 of record CAIKMY010000366.1, on the reverse strand, counting down.
AAATCAGGCTGTTAAATAACGATAAATATCATAGATACAGACAAATACAGATAAATCAAGATAAATTAAAGATAAATAAAATGGATATCAGGGAGATTCAGACGATTATTCCACATCGCTACCCGATGCTGCTGATTGACCGGGTGGTCGAGATCGAGCCATTGAAGCGGATTGTCGCGATCAAGAGTGTGACGATCAACGAGGCGATCTTCGCGGGCCATTTCCCGGACGCTCCGGTCTTTCCCGGAGTTTTGATCATCGAGGCAATGGCGCAGACGGGCGCGGTTCTCCTCTTCCGCGAGGTGCCCGATCGGGAGAGCAAGCTGCTCTATTTCACCAGCATCGAGGAGGCGAGATTCCGGCGTCCGGTGGTTCCGGGTGACCAGTTGCGGATCGAGGCGACGGTGGTTCGGTACCGCATGGGCTATGCCAAACTGCGTGCCGAGGCCTTCGTCGATGGTCAGCTGGTCGCTGACGCGACCATTACCTCGGTACTGGCCGATAAGAATCGCCAGTAGTGGTGGGGCGAAGTTGATCGATATGATACATTCGACGGCAATTGTTCATTCCGGAGCAAGGCTTGGAGACGGAGTCTCGATCGGTCCCTATTCAATTATTGGTGAGCGGGTAGAGCTGGCGGATGGCGTCGAGATCGGGGCCCACGTCGTCATCGAGGGGCCCTGCCGACTTGGGCGAGAGACGAAGGTTTATCCGTTTGCCTCGCTGGGGCAGGCACCGCAGGATCTCAAATACCGCGGTGAGGAGACACACCTGCTAATTGGCGAGCGCAACACCATCCGCGAGTATGTGACGATGAATCGCGGAACAGTGGGTGGTGGCGGTGTGACCTCGGTGGGTGACGATAACCTCTTCATGGCACAGTCACACGTGGCCCATGACTGCCGGGTCGGCTCGCACAACATCTTTGCCAATGTCGCCTCGCTTGCCGGACATGTGACGGTCGCTGATTATGTGACGATCGGCGCCTTTGTCGGAGTCCATCAGTTCTGTCGGCTTGGCTCATACGCCTTTATCGGGGGATTCTCGAAGATCGTCAAGGATGCGTTGCCCTATGCTCGTACCGATGGCGCAGAGGCGAAGTGCTATGGCGCAAACACCGTCGGCCTGCGTCGGCGTCAATTCTCGAACGAGGCGATCCGAAGAATTCAGGACTCTTTTCGTCTGCTGCTTGCCTCCGGACTCAATACGACCCAGGCGGTCGAGCAGATTGCCGCAGCGATGACCGGCCATCCGGAGATCGACTACCTGAT
>CAIKMY010000365.1 GCA_903828635.1 uncultured Acidobacteriota bacterium | reverse complement strand
CAACAAGAGCCCCGGTGCTGATTTGCGGACTGGTCAGGATAACTCCGTCACCTCCACCCGCGCCAGCGCCGGTCAGTGGCATTGGAACACAGAATGAGCCCTTGCCACTCCGAACCGGGAGTGCTGCAGGTGCCTGCCCTTCACTGTCTACCGGGCCACCGGGTGTCATAATCGAGATCTTCACGCCGGGTGGCGCATTGATGCGCATCTGCCCTTCGATCAGATTACCGCCGATGAACTTCTCAGAAAACCTCAGAAGTATGCGTGTCCCGGCGGCCAGCTCCACCACTCCCAGTTGTCCAAGATTGATAATGGCAGATGCACCCTGAGTACAGGAGACATTGATCACGCTGTCGCTGGTAATTGTCGTCCCGGTAAGTGCCTTCCTGTCATTGATGGTGACATTGCCGGACACGGCAAGGCTGCCAACGGGTGGTGGTGGGAGATTGGCACTGAGATGGGCCACGGGAAGCGCAACCCCGACCGCATGGACCGCATGGACCGCACCGGCATCGGCAGTTGAAGCCAATACCATCACCGGTCCGTTGCCACAGAGAGTGATGGCCAGGCAGAATGCAAAGAAATGAATGATGTTGACCTGCCCTCTGAACATGGTTCTCCTTTCGACCTCCCTGACAATCCATCAGGCTACCAACTGCAGGCTACCAACTGCAGGATAATACTTGCGCAGGGTCAGATGCGCACTGGTCTTCAGGCAAATAGAGTCTCTGGCAGTGTAAAGCGACCTGCTGAGTGTACTGTTAGCTGCTCTGGCGGGGGATGAGAGCATAAACAAGCTTAAGCTGTCAGGCTTGGATTGCAAGGCGCGGTGTGCCGCGTGCTTACCTTACAGATTGAGCAAGCTTGAGCAGGCGTAAGCAGCCTTGTGAACTATCAAGCAATAATGGGCAATAATGAGCAATAAGAAATAGCAATAAGAAATAGCAATAATAGATTGTAATGATAAGCAGCAATAATAAGAAATAACAAACAATAAATTGTTGAATACCATAAAACCAATTATATATTAAAGACCGGGCCGGGAACGTGTCAATAGTCTTGAGGCGCTACAGCGAAAAATTCAGAATCGAGGTTATCCGGGATGAGGTTGTGATAATGTCCCGGTTGTACGAGTCAAAGAACGAGTTGCCCCTGATTTCAGAGTTTGGAGACAAAAATGCCCGGGTGAATCAGAGGGTCTCAATTCTGGTTACCCGGGCATTGTTGAACGGTTGATCAGCTTTGTGCCGTTACGCCAGCTGGCGGCCGACCGGCAGTTCGCGAATGCGCCTGCCGGTGGCGGCGGCGATGGCATTACAGATAGCCGGAATGACCGGCGGGACGCCCGGCTCGCCAACGCCCGCTGGAGGTGCGGAGCTGTTGAGGATATGGACGTTGACCTGTCGGGGAGCCTCGTTGATCCGGGCGACGCGATAGTCGTGGAAGTTTGACTGTTCGATCATGCCATTCTTCGCGGTGATGCCGCTCATCAGGGCGATGCTGGCGCCAAAGACTCCCGCACCCTCGAACTGCGAGCGGACGCGATCGGGGTTGATGATTGTTCCGGCATCGACCGCGATCTCAATATTCGGGATGCTGACCCGACCACTCTGATCGACCTCGACCTCGACGGCAGCGGCGACATAGGTCAGGAAGCTGCGGTGGGCGGCGATTCCGAGGGCCCGGCCGGCGCCCGGCCTCTTCTTTGCCCAGCCGGATTTCTCAGCAGCCATCTCTACCACATTCCTCATCCGGCCGATATCGAGAGGATACTGGTCCTGCGATTTGCCATGGTTGATATAGTTATTGTCCAGTTTGACGATTCGCGGAGCCCCGAGCAGGTCGAGCAGGTATTCGAGAGAGTCGCGTTTTGCCAGATGGGCCAATTCATCAAGAAATGAATGGACGGCGAAGGCCTGGTAAATATTGGCAACCGAGCGAAGCCAGCCAATACGGACGTGGTTCTTCGCCGGACCATTCTCGGCCCGATGGTTCGGGATGTCGAAGGGGACGTCATTCCAGCCCATCATCATCTCGAAGGCCTCAGCGTGGGTTGCTGCCGGATTGAAGGTCGTACCGATCGACGGGTAGGCGACACGCTGCAGCCATGCCGTCGGTTTCCCGCGCTCACCGATGGCGGCTTTCATATACATCGCCGCGACCGTGTGGTAATAGTCGAATCGGATGTCGTCCTCGCGGCTCCAGGTCACTTTGACCGGCTTGCCGACAGCCTTTGAGAGCAGGGCGGCCTCGGCGACATAGTCGGGCTTCGACTTCCTTCCAAAGCCGCCGCCGAGCAGGGTGACGTGGCACTCGACATTCTTCTTGTCGATACCGAGAGCCTGGGCGACGGTATCCTGCACTGCCTGTGGGTTCTGGGTGTTGGCGTGGCAGACGACCCGCCCATCCTTGTATTCGGCGACAGCGGCGACCGGTTCCATCGGCGCGTGAGAGAGGTGGGGAGCATAATACTCGGCCTCGTGGATGTTGGTTGCCTTCGCAAAGGCAGCATCGACATCACCGACGTTGCGGACGACCTTCTGGGGTTGACGCACGGTCTCGAGCAGCGTCTGCCTGAACTTCGATGAATCGTAGCCGGCGTTCGGGCTCTCAGTCCATTCAACCTTCAGCTTTTCACGCCCCTTCGCCGCTGCCCAGGTGCTGTTGGCAATCACGGCGACTCCGCCCAGTGGCTGGAACATGGTCGGGCCGGCAAGGTCAGGAATCGTCACCGTCTGCAGCACTCCCCTGACTGTCTTCGCTTCCTTGTCATCATAGCTCTTCAGCTTGCCACCGAAGACAGGTGAGCGCTCGATCGAGGCGTGGACCATTCCGGGCATCGTCGCGTCGATCCCAAAGATTCCCGTGCCATTAACCAGGCTGTCACGGTCGGCGGTCGGCAGATGCTTCCCGACATAGCGATAATCGGCACGCGACTTGAACCTCAACTCTTCTTTCCTGGGGACTGGCTGTTGTCTGGCAAGTGTCGCCAACTCACCAAAACCAAGCTTCCGCTTTGTCGGGGCGTGAACGACGAAATGGTTGGCGACGCGGCACTCGGCCGCGGAGACGCCCCATTTTGCCGCCGCGGCGCGTTCCAGCATCAACCGCGCCGTCGCTCCGGCCTCACGGAAAGTGTCGTAAAAGTCACGGATCGAGCAGGATCCATCGGTGTTCTGTGATCCGTATTTTTGGTCGCCAATCGCCTGCTCGAGCGTCACCTGCTTCCAGTCAGCATCCAGTTCTTCGGCCAGAACCATCGGCAGGACGCTGCGCGAGCCGGTGCCCATCTCGGAGCGGTGCATGATCAGAATCACCCGCCCATCGGGTTCGATACCGAGATAGACGTTCGGATTCCAGGCTGCCTTATCGGCGTCACTGACCAGCTCACCGGTGGTCGCACCGGTAAAGTCGAGCCCGGCGGCCCGCGCACCAATCAGAAAGGCGCTCGAAGAGACGAGATGGGCAAGAAAGGTGCGGCGGGGAAGAAAGTCGATCTTCTGCATGTTCTGCATGTTCTGCATGGTTAGCGTGCTCCTTTCACGGTCTGCCCGGAGGCGTCCCTGATTGCCGCACGAATTCGCTGATAAGTGCCACAGCGGCAGATGTTTCCCTTCATTGCCGCATCGATCTCGGCATCCGTCGGCCTCGGTTTCTCTCTGAGCAGGGCGGCTGCCTGCATAATCTGCCCGCTCTGGCAATATCCGCACTGCGGTACGTCGTGATTGCGCCAGGCCTGCTGGACAGGGTGACTGGCGGTCGCGCTCAGCCCCTCGATTGTCGTGATGCTCTGGCCGGCGGCACTACTCATCAATGTCTGGCAGCTTCGGACCGCCTTGCCGTTGACGTGAACCGTGCATGCTCCGCAGAGCCCCTGCCCGCAGCCGTACTTTGTTCCGGTGTATTGCAGCTCCTCGCGCAGATACCAGAGCAGTGGCATCTCGGGATCGCCATCGAACTGGCGCTTTTGGCCATTGACTGTCAGTTGAATCATTCCGGGTCCCTCCGGTGAAAGTGTGGATTGGTGAACATTTACTTTATACAGGAGACAGGCGAAGAGTAAAAGAGTAACTTACTCGATCGACGTATGAGACCAGTCGAGCCACTGGTCAAGACAGCCGACGTCTTCGGGGAATCGATGGCTCAGCGCTGGCAAACTGTTCCGTCTCGTTGCACACCCCGGGGTTTGACTTCGACGGTTACAGCGACTGGTGATCTTGCAGGGCGGCCGGCCTCCCAATTGGGGGACCTGTAGCGCAACTATTGCGCGACTATTGCGCAGCTACTGATTAATAGTCAACGGCTGCCCATTACTGAGATTACCCGGCGGATTGAGAACAATCTTGAGATCAGGATCGACCCCCTCGACGACTATCCAGTCGCCCTCGGTGCGACCGGTAACGACATTCCGTTCCTGAGCCTTGCCGTCCTTGACGAGGAAGACCTTTTGGATACCGGCGAAGGTAACGATGGAGGATACCGGAGCCATAATGACATCGTCTGTCGATGCGGTCTGAATTTCAGCCCGGGCAAATGAACCGGGGCGAAGTCTGCCCTGCTGATTATCAACTTCTGCCTCAACGATGAGGGTGCGGCTCTGCTCCTGGAAAGCGGGACTGATGCGGGCAATGCGTCCGGCGTAAGCAGCAGTGTCCCCCTCAACGGTTACGCTGACAGACTGACCGGCGCGGATGCCGCGAGCATCGCGTTCCGGTACCTCGACACGAAGGCGAAGCGGATGAAGGCGGACAAGGGTGACCACGGGGCTCCCGGCGGTCAGATACTCTCCGACCGAGGCGCGCCGCTCGCGAATAGCACCATCAAACGGGACAGCAAGAGTGGTTTCGACCAGCTGTTGTCTGGCTATTGCCAGTTCAGAGCGACGCTGCAACAAAAGTGCCTGGCGATTACGGGACTCTTCGAGGGCATCCTGGTAGCGGCTGTCCGCGACCTTGAAGGCCGATTCGACACGATCAAGTTCGGCAGTCGACTGTATACCTTGCTTGACCAGCTGGCGAGTGCGTTCACGGTTCTGGCGAGCCTCATCAAGCACGGCAACTGCCTGGCGAACCGGGGCGGTATTCTCGATCGAGACCTGATCATCGTCACCAATGGCCGGAAGACCGAGTCGAACGCGCGCCTGCTGCAATGCCGCCTCTGCCTGCTGAAGGCGAACTCTGAATTCCGTGGTCTCAAGAAAGGCAACGGCCTGCCCTTTTCTCACGATCGATCCAAGATCGATATCGATCCGCTCAAGGCGACCGGCAACCTTGAAGCTGACAGTTGCCTGTTGATCAGCGGCAAGAGTCCCGGGAGCGACTACCGTCTGCGTCAACTGTCGTCGCTCGGTTCTGCCGACGCCGACGGCGCGCGGAGGTCCACCGGCCCCCGGTCCCCGATTGGCAGAGGCCTGGGAGTCGGACTTGCGACAAGCCGGCTGAAGAACTAGGGCGAAGAGAAGAATTACTGGCAAAACGAAGACTTTCCGATCGACAAATGCTCTCATAATGATAACGATACCTGTATGATGTCGGCCAATAGACAGCCGGCTCTCGTTGACCCGGCCAGCGTCAGCCCGGCAGTGTCATGACGGTGTGCGATAAACAACGGGTGTCAGCCCGGGCCGGTCTGGTGCAAATAATGTTGATGAAGATCGATTATTGACAGACGGTTGTCGAGACTGCCAAAATCAAGGGTGCATTATATCCTCATTTCTTGTCCGGGCTGCAAGTGATTGAAGGAGCAGCTGAAAAAAGGATCAGCTGAAAAATAGCAGAAGCAGTTTGTGGCGGAAAAGATCAGTTTTCTGAGAAACTAAGAAGTTCTGACGAACGAAATGGACAATCAGCGGCATTCTCCTCGTCTTCGCGTGAGATCAGCCCGGAGCAGTTTGAATGCGTAAGTCCCGAAAAACATAATACAAGAACTATAACGGACAACCGGGGAGACCGGGGAGACCGGGGATAAAGCCCTGAGCGAGAGGCTGATGAAAATGAAGAGACTGTTGAGATTTAAATGGATCATTGCCGGATTGGTGATGGGGCTCTCCGCGGCTGCGGCTATCGGGATGGAGAGGACACGGTCGGTTGATGATGCTGGCGAGATCTTTTCAGCAGAGCTGATCTTCCCGCTTGAGCACTGGCACAATCACGCCTCGATGGTGGTGGAGGCTCCGAATGGCGACCTGCTGACCTGCTGGTTTCACGGTTCCGGAGAGAGGCAGGCTGACGACGTCAGGGTAGAGGGGGCAAGGCTGAAGCGTGGTGGACAGCAGTGGAGCCCGCGTTTCACAATGGCCGACACGCCAGGGTATCCGGACACCAATTGCACCATGTTTATTGATGTGCGCGGAAAGCTCTGGCTGCTCTGGCCGACAATTCTGGCCAACGAATGGCATACGGCGTTAATGAAATACCGGATCTCATCGGATTATGCTGGCGAGGGTGTCCCCAAATGGGAAAGGCAGGAGGTGTTGCACGTCACTCCGGGTCCCGAGTTTCAGCAGTTGACTGAGAAAGCGGTCAGCGAATGGGAGGCAAGTGCGGGATTGCTTCCGGCGGCGCAGCAGGCGAGACTGAAGGGGTATATTGCGGAAGTCAGAGGGCGGGCGGCTGACAAGTTGTCCCGACGTCTCGGATGGATGACACGCGCCCATCCTTTGATGCTCGATGGTCGCCGCATTCTTGTTCCGCTCTACTCTGACGGATTCTCATTCTCGCTGATGGCCTTCTCTGACGACTTTGGAGAGACGTGGAAGACCAGCACGCCGCTGATTGGTCAGGGCAATATCCAGCCCAGCATCGTCAGGCGTCGCGACGGAGCACTCTATGCGCTCATGCGTGACAACGGGCCGGCACCAAAGAGGCTGCATCAGAGTCTCTCTTACGACCGTGGGGAGACCTGGAGCCCGGTGACGGACAGCAATCTGCCCAATCCGGGATCGGGAGCCGAGATCATTGCCCTGAAGAATGGCCACTGGGCGCTGATCTTCAACGATACCGAGACGGGAAGAAACAGCCTTGCAGTGGCTATTTCCGACGATGAGGGTGCCAGTTGGAAGTGGAAACGCCATCTTGAGTACGACCCTCCGGGCCCGCAAGCGGGATCATATCATTATCCTTCAATCATTCAGGCACGAGACAGATCGCTGCATGCCACCTACAGCTTTCATCTCAATCGTGCCGATGTCGCGAATGACCAGGATGGAAAGCCGCGCCGAAAATCGATCAAACACGCACACTTCAACGAGGCCTGGGTTATGGCAGGTGATGCTGCAGGAAAATAGCAGGCGACGGCAGATTTATACTCGCCAGCCGGCCCGGTGACGGCTACAATGGTTTGGTTGAATGGCAAGAATGCCCTTCATTATTGTGAGATCTTCCCGGTAACCGACAAGGGGCGGATGATTCAGCAGGTCTGAAGCAGAGGAAAGAGTTAGCAGGCATGATCTACAATCAGCAGGAATATGACATGGTGCGTCGCCAGACGATGCAAATCGAAGCGGAGAAGCGGGCGCTGCTGCGGTATACGCTGATCGTCGCCGGCCTGCTCCTCGCTGCCTCGCTCGCGGCGCTCGGCTGGGTTTATCAGCGTTACAGCAGCGGCGAGAGGCGTGTTGAGACGGCACAGCAAAGGGCGTCAGCACTTGAGGCTGAACTGACAAGAATGAGGGTTGAGCTGCGGGAGAAGACCACCATTCTCGAAAAGATTGCCGCCGAGAGGGCAAAAGCCGATCAGACAATCAATATGCTGGTGCCGAAAGTACTGAATAAATCGGCGGCTGACGCTGAGGTCGCAGAGTTGGCACACGCCATCTTTCAATTACCAGGCCACTCGGTAACGCTTCCTTCGATCCCTCCGGACAATATTCTCAGACGCTATCGACTGCGTAAAGATGACCGTCCCTACAGTTACATTCTGGTCGCCGGTCTGGTTGATGGCAAGTGGGTGCTCTATTCAAACCTGGTAAAAAATCGTGAAGACTAATGAAGACTAATGAAGACTAATATTGAGGACTGGTGCCAACACTGCTGATCAAGAGGGGGTAGTGGCAGGAGGAGAGAGGTATGGTTAAAATGGTGCGATCACCGGCCACGGGCCTGGCGATCATGCTGCTGCTGAATATCGCCGTGAGCGGGCAGACCGAGAGGTTTGTCCTCGGGCAGAAACTGCGTGATTGCGAGTCGGCCTGGGATGCACATCAGGATGTAAAGAGACGCGAGCGGGCAACGACGCAGCTCAAGCAGGCTGTGACGCTCTTCTTTTCACTGAAGCTTGGCGAGGCAGCACGCGCCATGGACGAGGCGAGATTTGCGCTTGAGGCTGAAGCCTCTCCAACACCCGAGAGGCGCTGGGCGGAATCGCTCTACCTCAGGCTTGACGGGCGACTGATTGATTTGCGGCGAGAGTCGCTTGGGGTGACACTGGCGCAAATGTACAAGACGGAGGGAGCAATCCCCGAAGGAGCGATTCTCCGTTTGACAATGTTGCGCGATGGTCGGGCGATCGGGAAACCGGCAGAATTGAAGGTAAGTGCGATCCCGATGAGCAGCACTTACAAGCTCACCGGACTGCCTGAAGGAGATCTGCAACTTCAAAGTGAGGTCATCTGGCGAAAGCAGACGCTGGTGAAGCGACAGGAGACGATTTCGCTGGCAACGAACGTCGATGCCAGGATCAGCGGGTTGAAGACGGCATTTGAAAGTAGTGGGGGCGGAAATTCAGATGTCGAGACCGGCAGGCTGATCAGCGGACTGCTGGCCTCGCTGGCGTCCGGGCAGACTCTTGAGACAAGCTATCCGGCAGTGAGGCTGCTACGCGAGTCTGAGGATCTGGCCAAAGCAGTGAAGTCAGGCACGGGGTTTTATGGTGGAAGCAGGTCAGGCCAGTTCTGGCTCTCTCTCTCTCTTGCCGGGGGAAGTACGGTGCCGGCAAGACTTGAGGCGCCCCCCGGGATCACTAGGGATCGCCCGAGACCATTGGTGATTGCCATGCACGGAGCCGGCGGCAGTGAGAACCTTTTCTTTGATGGATACGGACGCGGACTGGCCGCCGATCTGAGTCGACAGCGAGGATGGCTGATCGTTGCCCCGCGAGGAAGTGCCGGCTTCACGCCAGGTCGTGCGGCTGAGATCGTTGATGCCGTCGATAAACTCTATGCAGTCGATCGAAAGCGCGTCTACGTCGTTGGCCACTCAATGGGTGGCTCACAGGCAGTGGCCTCGATGCAGGCAACACCGGAATCCTTTGGCGGCGTGGCCGTCCTCGGAGGTGGCGGGCAGGTTAAGGCGGATGCGGCAATCAGTCGGGTGCCGGTCTACATTGGCGTTGGCACAGAGGACTTTGCTCTGCCAAATGCCCGCCGGCTGCGTGACGGGCTGGAGAATGCGGGAGTGGCCCGTATGCGCATGGTCGAGTCTCCCGGCATCGAGCATCTCGTGATCGTGCAGGAGGCGCTCCCGGAGGTCTTTCGCTTCTTTGACAGCCTGAAGAATTAAGGCACTAAGCGCCAGGTCAGATACCAGAAATAAAGCAACCCGGAGCCGTCTCCGTCGAGAACGGTCTCCGGGTGTTTTATTGCCCTGCGATCCAGTCTCAGGCGTGCTGCACCTCTTGTACCAGCTTGGTGATGGAGGATTTGGCATCACCGTAGAGCATGCGAGTATTGTTCTTGAAGAAGAGCGGATTTTCGAGTCCGGAGAACCCCCTGCCCCGTCCGCGTTT
>CAIKMY010000364.1 GCA_903828635.1 uncultured Acidobacteriota bacterium | reverse complement strand
TCTGCGGGCACTGCTGGCCGCGACCCTTGCTACACTGCTCACCGGATGCATTGCCGGGATGTTCAGCACCGGAACCGAGGTCATGATCGGAGCCGCACCGCTGCCTCGCTGAAGTTCGTCGTCATCCTCCTGATTGACCTCCGGCTGATTGACCTCCGGCTGATTGACCTCCGGCTGGTTGACCTCCGGCTGGCTGACCCCCGGCTAATTGTCCTCCGGCGGTCGCCGGTTTGCCCAGGGCCGTGCCGCTTCGAGCTGCGTGGCGAGGCGAAAAAGCGTTGCCTCGTCACCAAACCTGCCGATGAAATGTGAGCCGATCGGAAGCCCCTCGCTATTCCAGAAGAGGGGAACTGACATCGCCGGCTGTCCCGTTCCGTTGCAAATCGGCGTGAAGGGCACAAATAGCGCTGAACGTCTCAACCCTGCAAGCGGATTCGTGACCGTGGCGTCGAAACTGCCAAGAGGAAGTGGTGGCTCGGCAAGAGTCGGGGTCAGCAACACGTCGTAGTTCTGCATAAAGCCGGCAATCGTTCGCGAGAAGTACTGCAACGTCTGGACGGCCATCAGGTAAGCGGGTGCATCCACCTTGCGCCCCATACCAACGAGAAACCTTGTTCCGGGCTCAAGCTCGTCGTCAGCAGGCGGCCTGCCGACCGCACGCTGGATCGAATCGAGCGTCCAAGCCATCCCCGCCGCCCAGATCGCCGAAAAGGCCTGCGAGAGAGACTCCCCCGGAATCAGTGGTGCTGCCTCTTCAACATCATGCCCAAGTGAGTCACAGAGAGCGGCCGCATCTTCCACGGCACTGACGCAATCAGGATGCACCGGGACATCGGTTGCTGCCCGCGTGGTGAAAGCGATTCGCAGTCTTCCCGGCTCGATGCCAGCCTCCTCAAGAAATGGTCGCTCCTGATGAGGAGCGCAATAGGGGTCACCTGTGTCCGGCCCGGCCGTCGCATCGAGCAGTGCGGCACTGTCCCGCACCGAGCGTGTCAGTGCATGCTCGGCCACCAACCCGCTATAAACATCTCCCATGTGCGGTCCAAGCGGATTACGCCCCCGCGTCGGCTTCAGCCCGAAGAGACCGCAACACGAGGCCGGTATCCTGATCGACCCGCCTCCGTCATTGGCATGTCCCATCGCCACCATCCCCGAAGCCACCGCCGCTGCCGTGCCTCCACTCGACCCGCCGGTCGTCCTCGTGACATCCCACGGATTGCGCGAGGCCCCGAAGAAGGCCGGCTCCGTCGTCGGCAGAATGCCAAACTCCGGCGTGTTCGTCTTCCCGACAACCACCAGCCCCGCTCGCTTGTAGCGACACACCAGCTCGGAATCGACGTTTGGGACAAAATCCCTCAGATAACGTGATCCCCCCGTCATCCGTACTCCACTAAACGACGCCTGCAAATCCTTGAGCAGAAATGGCACTCCTCTGAATGGTCCCTCAGGCAACGATCCTTCCGCCGCTGTACGCGCCTCGTCGTACATCACCTGAATCACTGCGTTGAGCCGTGGGTTGAGCCTCTCGATCTGCTCAATTGCCGCCTCGATCAATTCAACCGGCGAGACCTCGCCACGACGAACCAGTTGCGCCTGCTCAGTCGCATCCTTCCACATCAAATCGCTCCACTTCAAATTACTCATTCACTCGCCCTCCCGGTGGTCATCATCGACCAGTGGACGATATCGCTCCTTGCTCTCAAGATCCATCCCTGACAGCTCTCTTTTTAAAAAATACCTGCTCCCTGAAGAGTAACCTTGCATTCAAAAAATCGATATGTTAGTCTTCAAACACTCCTGAAGGGAACGAACAATTGCTTGTAACCTGTTCTTTAGTAAGGGGTTATTGACAGCTCACCGCAATCACAGCAGTATTGAGTGCGTGTTGGCCGCGATCGGCAGAGTATCCGCGCGGATGGCATTACTGTCTCTGATGCAACGAGGGATAATCCCGTGCCGTGGTTGAAATTTCCCTCTCATCGGCGACTGATGCCCTTTTGCAGATCTGGCGAAAACTGAAGTGTCTGCCAACGTAGTCTGCTAAAGTAGACTGCCAAAGCAGCCAGATTGCCGTGGCTGTCTGAGTAAGGCAATAAAATGAGATTGAAAACGTTACCCCCAACAGCGGAAGTATGGAATGGCATACTGGCCGCGATCGAGAAGCGAGTCAATCACGAAAGCTTCAACACGTGGTTCAAGCCGATCTCTATCCTGGGTATCGATCAGACTCAGATCCAACTATCAGTGCCGGACAGGGTCTTTGAGGACTGGATCCTCAACAATTATCAGGAAGTTATTGATGAATCGCTGGAAGAAGTCGAGCTCTCCGGCTATGAAATTCATTTCGAGGTCAGCACCGTTCTCAAGTCCGATCCGCTGACCACCACGGCTGCCACTCAACCTGCCAATCAGATAACAGCCGGAAATCAGGCACCCTTTAAACCAGGAAATGGCAGACAAACGCCCGGCAGGTACGGATCAGAAAAAATGCCCCCCCACCACCGTTCAACCTATCTTGAGCAGGACTCGAATGAACTGGTGTTAAACCAGAAATACACATTCGACACTTTTGTTGTGGGATCGAGCAATCAGTTTGCCCATGCAGCCGCACTGGCAGTCGCTGAAGGTCCGTCGAAGACCTACAATCCACTCTATCTTTATGGTGGTGTAGGCCTTGGCAAGACCCACCTGATGTGTGCCATCGGCAACTATGTCAAAGAGCAGAATCGCCATCTGCGACTCTGCTATATCTCGGCAGAGCGGTTCATGAACGAGCTGATCAACGCGATTCGCTATGATCAGACACTGACCTTCCGCGAGAGATACCGCTCGATCGATGTGCTGTTGATCGATGACATTCAGTTCATTGCCGGCAAGGAGCGCACTCAGGACGAGTTTTTCCATACATTCAATGCGCTCTATGAGGGTCAGAAGCAGATCGTTATCTCCTCTGACTGCCCGCCACGCGAGATTCCGACACTGGAAGAGAGGCTTCATTCGAGATTCGAATGGGGGTTGATCGCCGACATTCAACCTCCTGACCTTGAGACCAAACTTGCCATTCTCCGTAAAAAGGCGGAGACTGAAAGGATCAAGCTTCCCGATCAGGTAGCAATGTTCATTGCCGGCAAGATCAAATCCAACATACGCGAGCTGGAGGGATCACTGGTGCGTCTGACCGCACTCTCTTCACTGAAGGGGGTGCCAATCAGTCTGGGGCTGGCCCAGGAGGCACTGAAGAACCTGGTGGATGTTGAGGAACGTGCAACCTCAATCGCCGCGATACAGAAGCTGGTGGCCGATAATTTCGGCCTCCGGGTGGTCGACCTCAAATCAAAATCCAATACAAGAGAGATCGCCTTTCCACGCCAGGTGGCCATGTACCTTTGTAAGAACCTGACAAAGGCGAGCCTGCCGGAGATTGGCAGGGAATTCGGTGGCAAGCATCACACAACCGTTCTTCACAGCATCAACAAAATCAGCCGGATGATGGAGGAGAACGGACATTTCCACAGAGTTATCCACAACCTAATTGAAAGAGTCAAATAGACTTAGCACGTTTTCCACAGGCACTAACAAATCACGCTGTGGATTTCTGTGGAAATCTGATCCGAGGCTGAAAGTTTTCCACAGGAAGGTTCTGATATTCACAGAAATCCTCATGCTTTTCCACAGGATTTCCAAAGGCTATCATATTGCAAGGAAAGCACTTGACGCTGAAATTGCCAGTTTCCCACAGCACTACTACTACTACTATATAAATTAATCATGATTTTTTCTGTTATTAGTAGTAAAACCGATCGATGAGTTGAAGCAAAAGTTGAAGCAAGAGTTGAAGCAAAAGTTGAAGCAAAAGTTTAATTCAGATCTGAAGATGGATCGTGTGATCAAGGAGGAGCGATGAACTTTACGATAGCCAGGCAGCCGCTGATGAAAGAGCTTGGATTATTGCAGGGGGTCGTTGAGAAAAAGAGCACGATACCAATTCTTTCCAATCTTTTGTTGAATGCAAGAGAGGGAGGGATTGAGATCAAAGCCACCGACCTTGACGTATCGATCTCGACTTTTTGTGAAGCGGAGGTTCGTCAGCCGGGATCGATCTGCCTGCCGGCGAAAAAGTTTTTTGAGATTGTTCGGTCGCTGCCGGAGGCAGAGGTTGAGATACGCAAGGGCGAGAATGAGCAGGTGACGGTCAGGTGCGAGCGCTCCAATTTCAAGCTGCTCGGGGTCTCGGCTGACAACTATCCGGAGATCAAAGGCTTCGATGGGGGCGGGTTGTCATTGCCCTCGGATCTCTTTCGCCTGCTGATTTCGAGAACGATCTTTGCGGTGACCAACGATGAGTCCCGCTATACGCTCAATGGTGCCAAGCTTGAGATATCATCGACAGGAGTGAGGATGGTCTCGACGGATGGTCACCGCCTCTCGTTTATGGAGAAGCAGCTTCCACTGGAGAGCGCACGCCTTGATGTCCTGATACCAAAGAAGACACTGGCGGAGCTGTCAAAATTGAGCGCTGAGTCCGACGACCCGATTGAGACCGGCTCACACGACAACCACATCTTCTTTAAATTTGGCCGTCGGCTGTTGGTCTCAAGAACTTTGAGTGGGCAGTTTCCCAACTATGAGATGGTGCTCCCGAAGGAGAACAACCATCGCCTGACCATCGAGAGTGCGCCACTGGCGTCAGCCCTTCGACGCGTCGCCCTCATGGCTGACGAGCGCTCACACGGCATTCGCCTCGATTTGCATGAGAATGAGCTTCAGATCACCTCACAGTCGGCCGATGCCGGAGAGGCCGGTGAGACCCTCTCCGTCGATTACCAGGGTGCGCCTATGGCCATCGGCTTCAATGCCAATTATCTGCTTGACTTCTTCACCGTTGTTGGTGAGGGAGAGGTGAGCCTTGAATTCAAGGATGGCAATTCTCAGGTTCAATTGCGTCCGAAGGGCGAGGTCGATTATGACTACCGTTATATCGTCATGCCCATGCGTGTCTGAGCCGAGGAATCCCTTTAAGTTGTAATTAATGGCGAGGGCTGAAACCTCCTGACCCTCCCTGTCGTCATAACAGGCACGGGTGAACCTCCTGATAAAGGCGGCCGTGACATCTGCCGGAAACGGTGAGTCACTGCCGCCAATTTTTATGCTCCCTTCTTTTTGCGGTATTTCTGCGCCATCGTCCTGAATCCTTTATTTATCATGATGTTGGGGAGGATCTGATTTCTCTGCGTGAGGATCCGAGGTGTCAATCTGCCTTGGCGCACCGGGGTTGGCGGTCAGGAGATGATCGTCAAGCTTGAGGAGAATTGTCCCACCGGCATCACTGAAGAGATTGTCTATCCCCATCTGACGACGTCGGTAACGACGCCAGTAAAAAAAGACACCACCGACAAGGACGCCGATGAGGAGGGTCAGGAGAAGCATGAGACCAACGAGCATGAGCGATTGAACGATGATGGTTCCGGTCTTTATCGACTCACGGATGGCGGCAGGGTCGGGAGGGCGAAATTCGTAGGGGATATCGCTCAGTTTGCGGCCGGCCCAGTAAACTTTCTGTTCATACCGGACCTGATTGAGGAGTGATTCAGCTCCGGCACGGTCAGAAACATTGGCGGCGATGGCAAGATAGTTGCCAATACGCCGGATGATAATCCCCTGCTGTTCGGAGGGAGACCGTGATTCGAGATCTTTTTGAGCTGTTACGAGATTGTCAGCGGCCGACTGCGGGGTGAAGTATTCGACGATGAGGAGCCTCAATCTGCCTGAACCGTTCACGTAGTTGGCGGCGGCAATCTCGGGTAGTCCGGTGAAGTCGAGTATCCCTGCCAGACTGGCGAACACGGGATCGAGAGACAAAGCCCGCGATCCAGCACCATAGAGTTCGCTGTTTTCGACTCTCCCGCTGGCTGGCAGGTGGGCGATGAGCACCGGCGGGGCATTGCCGGTACTGCCAAGGTAAGTGCGGATCGACTGTTGGATCTCCGTCTGCCTGACAATTCCTGAATCACTTGACGAGAGGCTGACGAGGTAGTTACCGTGATGAAACTCCTCCCTGTCGACATTTCCGGGTGACTTCCCGGCTCTGAGGATTCGGTTGGCGGTCAGCAGGCCGAACGCTCCTTCGGGATGGCGAAAGGCGAAGATTTCAACTGTCAGCCTGCGTTTTCCCCCGGCACCGGCAGCAGGCGCATAGTGGCGACTAAAGAGGCGTTCGAGTCCGTATTCGGCACGAAGCTCTGAGTCCGGCAGTATTTTCCATTCAGATCGTTCAAGGGTGACTGTCGGGCTGACGGCTTTCCATTGAGCCCCCCCGACTGTCCTGAGCGCTGAGGGCAGGGGGTCAGTGGCTGTTGCCTCTTCAGCCTTCGTCACCGGGTGGAAAATGGTGAGGCAAAAGCTGATCACGAGGATTGCCCCGATTCTGATGGCTCGATGAAATCGATCAGTTCGCTGATCTTGATGTTTCACTTCTTCCTCCGCCTCAATCCCACCGGGGCAGTTGTGCGAGAATCTGGTCTGCATACTTGCGTGGATCGCTGACATCATTCATCGTCAGGTTCGAGTCGGCAGCCGTATCGATGATGATATCACCGATACCCAGCAATCGCTCTCTGAAGGTTTCACTGACAAAGACGTCCTGAATGTGGCGCAAGGGGATGTTTCGCGTAGTCTTCGAGAACAGCCCCTGCGAAATCTCTACTTTGATGGTCGTCAGCGTGAATACCGTGTGAATGTGCCGAATGTGACTGATAATCGAGGGCACAAAACTGACAAACCACCCTGTCAATATCACCCAGAAGGGCCCCCTCATGTAGGAGACAAAGACGAGGATGATGATTGAAATGGCGGTCGAGAAGAGATAGGCAGTGATCACCGGGTGAAATGCCGGGTTAATGCTGAAGACGACCTCCTCCTCCTCGTTTGCTGCCTCGTCGTCTTCCTCTTCCTCCTCGTCGAACTCGTCATCCGGGTAATCCGGGTCAAAGTCCTCATCTTCTGATTCGATGAAATCCTCTTCCGGCTCGTAATCATAGTAGTCCTCTTCTTCGTCCTCGTACCTGCGCCTTTTTCTTCGTCCTGGCGGAGGTGGGAGTGATCGATATCGCAATCGTTGTGGTGTGGATCTGACCTTGAAACCACAGCGGTTACAGAAAAGGCTCTTTTCCGGGAGTAAATTTCCACAGCGTGAGCAGTACATAGTCGAGGCCCCTGGCCACATTCCCCGCGTATCTTCACTCTGTGGAGAGGAAGTCTCGCAGGATCTGATTGAACCGGTACGGTTGCTCGATGTTTGGCAGGTGTCCTGCCTCATCGATGACAGCAAATGATGAGTTGCGGATGGCGTTGGCCATCGGCCTCATCTCTTCAGGCGGACTGAGCTTATCTTCCCGTCCGACAATGATCAATGTCTTGACGGAGATCTGTGGCAGCAGGTCGGTTGAGTCTCCCCGTTCAGCCATGGCGATCAGGGCATCAGCCACGCCGGCAGGCCGGGCGGTACCAATCATCTGCTGTACTCTTTCAATGATTGCCGGTCTTTCACGAAGTGTCGTCTCCCCGAGCAGCCGTGCCGGCATGCTCTCGATCAGACTGGTCAGCCCCTCACGGACTACAACCTCAGCGGTCGCATAGCGGGTTTGACGAACGTCCGGCGTGTCTGCTGTCGCTCTGGTATCGCAAAGTATCAGTGAGGAGACGATTTCCGGCGAGGCACGGTAGAAGGCGAGTGCGGCATATCCCCCCATCGAGAGACCACAGATATGGGCGCGCTCCACTCTGCGCTGCTCAATCTCTGATCTGAGGCTGTCGACGAAGCTGCTCATTCCCTTGCCTGGGGGGGCCGGCGGAGTTTCGCCAAATCCGGGCCAGTCGAATGTTATGACCTCCCGGAAACGCGAGAAAAACTTCTCCTGTTCAGCCCACATTGAGCGATTGAGCGGAAAAGCGTGAAGAAAGATGAGCGGTTCGCTGTCTGACATCGGATGATTCATTGCCGGGAGATGTGGATTCAGTTGCCGGATCGACCCATTCGTATGATGTCGATCATTTCACGGACGGCACGTTCAAGCCCGACGAGCGAGGCACGGGCAATGATATTGTGGCCGATGTTGAACTCCTCGACCTCGCGAATACGGGCGATTGGCGGAACATTCCTGTATGTCAGACCATGGCCAACCGCGACTCTGATGCCGCTCTTCACTGCCAGTTTTGCTGCTGACTCAATCCTTGCCAGCTCTCTGGCGATTTCGGAGGTGTGGCGCACCGTGAGGTCTCCCGGATTCTCGGTGAGTCGGGCATAGCTCGCGGTACAGATCTCCGCCTGGAAGGCTCCCATCCTCGCTGCTGCTCGAATCTGCCGTGTATCAGGATCGACGAAGAGACTGACAAAGATGCCGGCCGCAGTCAATCTTTTGATGGCGTTTCCCACCTCGGATTTCATGGCAATGACATCGAGGCCCCCTTCGGTGGTGATCTCCTGCGGACGTTCGGGGACGAGGGTGACAACATCCGGTTTGATGCGACAGGCGATCTCGACCATCTCGTCCGTGGCCGCCATCTCCACGTTGAGATGCGTCACGACAACCTGCCGAAGTGCGTTCAAATCGTAATCCTGAATATGGCGCCGATCGCTGCGCAGGTGAGTCGTAATCCCGTCAGCCCCGGCAATCTCGCAGAGAACGGCCGCTGATGCCGGATTCGGCTCGTTGGTGCGTCGCGCCTGGCGGATGGTGGCGATGTGATCGATATTGACATTGAGTCGGCTCATTTTCCCTCCCGATATCTTCCCCGTAACTGGTTCCAGCGGATTGTCATGACTTCAAACAGGGTTCTGATCGGTGTTCCGATGACGCTGACCTTCGATCCGGGAACGTGGTTCCATCTGACCGCCATCTCCAACAGTCTCCATCCCTGCAGTCTGGCGATGAACAGGACCTCCGGATCGAAGCCAAAACGCTCGATGCGCTGCAAGCGAAAGACACGTTGCGCGGCTTCGTGGCGGAAAGCCTTGAATCCACACTGCGTATCCCTGAACTTCAGGCCGCTGAAGATGTACTGAACGAGGTTTCCTACTCGACCGATCATCTCTCGAAGCGCTGACTGGCGTGTTCCGATCAGCGAGCGGTCGATGGCGCGTGAACCGAAGACGACGTCATAACGCCCTTCCTCAATTGGCGCCAATACTTTGCGTACCTCCGTTAATGGCGTTGCCAGGTCGGCATCGAAGAAGAGAATGATCTCACCCTGCCCGGAGAGCATTCCGGAGCGTACCGAATAGCCTTTTCCACGATTGCCCGGATTGTCGAGAATCCGCAATCGTTCGCCAATAACCTGACGATAGCGCGCGACAACCCCTTTGGTGTCGTCGCGTGAACCGTCATTGACGACCAGTACTTCACTCTCAAATGGTTGTTGATCGAGATAGCGAAAGGTCTCCTCGATCGTCCTGCCGATCCTCGCCTCTTCATTGTAGGCGGGAATTACTATGGTGAGATGGGTCATAATAAAATGGTCCTGTGCCAAAGCCAAATAACTATATCACGATCTGACGGCCAAACCCTAAGGTCGGCAATCGTTGGCGATTTCGCGCAGTGATGTTAAACTGCCATTTCCTGAAATATTCCTTATGGCAAAGAATTTCTCCAGCGGTCCGGAAAACCTCTTCACCCGTCAGCGTCCTCTGACGGTGAGCGAGATTTCCGAGCAGATCAGGAAAAAGCTGGAGCGGGATTTCCCACGGGTCCTGGTCGAGGGCGAGGTCTCCAACTTTAAAGCCAATCCCGCAGGCCATTGGTACTTTTCCCTCAAAGATAAAGAAGCACAGTTGAAGGTTGCCTGTTATCGCAACACCATCAGGCTGATGAGATTTGAGCCACAGAACGGAATGACGCTGATAGTTCGTGGTCGAATCGGTCTCTATCTTCCGCAGGGGCAGCACCAGCTTATTGTCGAGTGGATGGAGCCGGCGGGAGTTGGGGCTCTTCACCTGGCGTTTGAGCAGCAGAAGGAGCGGCTGCAGCGAGAAGGGCTCTTTGACAAAGAGCGTAAGAGGCCGTTGCCAATCTTTCCGCGGAGAGTTGGCGTGGTAACCTCGTCTGCCGGCGCCGCCCTGCATGACATTCTCAGAGTGCTGGAGCGACGTAGTCCCGGGCTGGATGTGGTGATTGCCCCGGTGAGAGTCCAGGGAACGGGGGCGGCGGCGGAGATTGCTGCCGGCATTGATTCACTCAATCGGCTTGCCGCTGAGCGTCCCGACTATCCGATAGATGTGCTGATCGTCGGTCGTGGCGGAGGATCGATGGAAGATCTCTGGGCGTTCAATGATGAGCTGGTGGCTCGCGCCATCCACCGTTCGCGGATACCAGTGGTCTCCGCCGTCGGACACGAGACGGACACAACAATCGCCGACTTTGTCGCCGATGTGCGTGCGGCCACACCATCGGTAGCGGCTGAACAGGTCTCCGCCAACACCGCTGATCTGCTGCAACACCTTGATGAAATTGAGGTTAAGCTCACTCGTCATCTCAGATACTCTCTGCTGCGATACTCGAAACGAGTCGATGACCTCATTCGTCGCCCGTCGTTTGACGCCGTGGCCAAACGCCCCTCCCTGCTCAGGCAGCGGGTCGAGATGCGCACCGTGCGTCTTGCTGAGCTTGTTCGCGCCAGTGTCAGGCACCTGACGCGCAGGGTCGCTGCCGCCACGCGGATCACTAATACCGCTGATCCGCGCAAGCAGCTTGCTGCCCGCCGCGCCAGGTTGCAACTACTCGAAGATCGTCTCTCGCGAGCCATGGAGAATATGACTGCCGGGCGTCGGGCTGACTTTACTTTTCAGTCCGGCAGGCTGGGCGCACTCTCGCCGCTCAATGTGCTTGCTCGTGGTTATGCACTGGCCAGAGGGGAGGCCGGCCGCCTCATTACCCGTGCTGACAATGTTCGTGTCGGCGAAGACCTCAGGCTCACCTTTGCCGATGGGATAGTCGCTTGTCGGGTGATCTCGAAACCCGGTGAGCAAGGCTGATCACGACGGCCATCGATGTGGCCACTAATTACGAAGAGAGCGTGAAGATGTCAAAAGAGGGATCTGATAAATCGGCCGGTTTCGACGCCTCACTCGAGGCTCTGGAAAAGATCGCCGCCCGCCTCGAGTCGGGCGACCTGACGCTTGAGCGATCACTCGAACTATTCGAACAGGGCATCGCTCTGGCACGCCGCTGCCAGGCACAACTCGAGGATGCAGAGCGACGTGTCGAGGCCATTCTCAATACCAGGACCGGCATCGGTGTCGTTCCCTTCGAGCCGACCGCCGGCCCGAAAGCTTCCTCGTTACCAGATGACACCGGGCCGGATAAAACTGAGGACGACGATGACGACGATGACGACGATGACGGAATGCCTTTCTGAAACCATTGACCAGAGAACGACCGTGGATATCGGCCGCTACTTTGCCGACAGGGCTGCGCTGGTCGACCGCTGGATGGACAGGCTCATCCCTCCGGTCACCGAGTCGCCCTCGATTATTCACGAAGCCATGCGCTACAGCCTGTTTGCCGGTGGAAAGCGGCTCCGGCCGGTTCTGGCCATGGCTGCCGCCGAGCTGTTCGATGTCGCCGAAGAGTCGCTCCTTCCCGTCGCCTCCTCGCTGGAGATGATTCATACCTACTCGCTGATTCACGATGATCTGCCGGCGATGGATGATGACGATCTGCGTCGCGGGATGCCAACCTGCCATGTTCGATATGGAGAGGCCATCGCCATTCTTGCCGGTGATGCGCTGCTGACTCGCGCCTTTCAAACACTGGTTGAAGCTCCGATCTCCACCCCTGAAATACGAATCGCCCTGATTGCCGAAGTGGCCCGCGCTGCTGGTACCAGCGGAGCCCTCATTGGCGGACAGGTCCTCGATCTTCTCAGCGAGGGCCAACCAGTAACGGCTACTCTGCTTGAAGATATCCACCGCGCCAAAACCGGAGCTCTCATTCGCTGTGCCGTCCGCACTGGTGCTCTGCTTGGCCGGGCTGACGGTTCACAACTCGATCTTCTCACCACCTATGGTGAGAAGATCGGACTCGCCTTCCAGATTGCTGATGACCTCCTCGATGAGACGGCCACGACGGCTCAATTGGGCAAGACGGCCGGAAAGGATGTCGCGGCTCATAAGGCTACTTACACTGCTCTCCACGGAATCGAAGGCGCTCGCCACCTTGCCCGCCGTGTCACCGCAGAGGCGATCAGTGCCCTTGACTTGTTTGACTCCCTTGATTCATCAGCCTCTCTCCCCGGTGATACCTCCACGCTTCGCGCTATTGCACGCTTTATCGTCGAGCGTGAGAGCTGACTATCCCCCTTTAACCGTAAACATGAATTTTCCTTCTCCTTGACAGGCGATAGTCGGGTTGTTTAATCTCTTTGTTTTCAATACCGTATATCTGTCGAGGAGTGTGAAGTTATGAAAAGAACCTTTCAGCCCAACAATCGCCGTCGTGCCAAGACCCACGGCTTTCGCGAGAGAATGAGCACCAAGGCCGGGCGACTTGTCCTCAAGCGCCGTCGCGCCAAGGGACGCAAGCGTCTGACGCCGAGCCACTACTAAGCCTTGTCTTTCGTCCGCTTCACCGCTTGTTCCGGCGATCGAATCGCCCGGTGATGGCTGAATTGGCGATAATAATGAGCGTTACCTGTCCGCCTGGCAGGTTGAAGAACAGCCGCGAATTCCGACGTGTATACGAGCGGGGCCAGCGGCAACACTCACCTTTCTTCACTGCTTTTTTTCTTTACACCACCTCCAATGAGTCGCGTGTCGGCTTTACTGTAACCAGAAAGATTGGAAATGCGGTGGTGCGAAATCGGTGCAAACGACGCCTGCGAGAGGTTGTTCGCCGCTGCTACAGGCGACTGGTCGCGGATCTGAAATGTGAGTCATCAGGAACCACGATCCGTTCCTTTGACCTTGTTCTCAATGTCAGGTCGGCTCTGATTGATGCCGATTTTCGTCAGCTTGAAGCCTCATTTGAGCGACTGCTTCGATCGATCGCTCTGGCTGGCTCTCCGGATTCGACCAAATCCGGAGGTACCGCCCGGTCACACCGATGAAACAGGTGGCAATCATTCTTCTGAGGATTTATCGTTACGGGGTCTCCCCGATGTTGCCGCCTTCGTGCCGCTATACCCCGACCTGTTCGGCGTATGCACTTGAGGCAATCGAGACCCATGGTGCGGCCAGGGGAATCATTCTGGCGTTGAAGAGGGTTTCACGCTGCCATCCATTTACGAGCGGCGGCGACGATCCCCTTCCCCCGCGTGCTGAAATGGCACGGTGGTTTCGACGTTAACGCCACCATTAACGCCACATTGGTATGGATTTGGAAAAGTTGCCGATGGAAAAAAGACTGATAGTTTTTCTGATGCTCTCCACAGCCATCTTTATGGGATGGGCATATATTTATGGAAAGCTCTATCCGCCTCCGGTAAAGCCACTACCGGCGGCTTCATCGGCACCAACTCCGGCAGCAAAACCCGCCACTGAAGTGGCGATTCCCACAGCCACGGCGGCAGTTCCTGAGCAGACGCCGGCAACCAAGGCTGAGCTGCGCGAGATCATTGTGCGCACTGATCGCTGGACCGCTACCCTCTCCAGCCGGGCCGCTGTCATCACCCGCTGGACGATGACCAGCTTCACCGATGGCAAGCCGATCGATCCACCCTCAGGTGTTGATCTGATCTCTCCAAAACTCTCAACTGAGATCGGAGCACCGTTTCGCTTCTATATTCCAGCTGATAAGAGCCTTGAAAATCAATTAAATACGGCCAATTATCTGGTACGCGACATCAGTGAAAACGAGATCTCTCTCCCTGCGGGTGAGAAGCGTGAGATCACTTTTTACTATGCCAGCGAGGGGATAGAGGCAAAGAAAACGATAATATTTCGTGGGGCAGGCAGCGAAAAAGGCTCTGGTTTTGACTTTGATTTTCAGGGATCGGTACATCGGAACGGGGTACCCGTCGAGGCCTTTGTCATCATCGGTCCCAATTTTGGCGATCAGAAGGTGACGGAGACGAGCGTCTACAAGCATGCGCCACAACTGACATACGCCGTTGGGACGAGCGTCGAACGCGAGAATGCCGACAATCTGAAAAAGACGCCGGTGGCACCGGTCGAGGGGCAGATAGTCTGGGCAGCGGTCGATGATAATTATTTTGCGATGGCGGCAATACCACCCAAGGCAGTTCCCGCTGTCAGGCTGGTCGATCAGGAGCGATATGTCTCGATGGCTGTCGGGTTGCTTCCGGGAGAGACCTACCATTTCTATGCCGGTCCAAAGGATCTTGAGATCCTCAGTGAGGTTGGCAACCGGTTTGGAGTGAGCGGGCGTGGTCGGAGACTGGAGGATATCGTCAGTTATGGCTGGCTCAACTTCATCTCATTCATTATCAAGCCGATAGCCCAGTTTATGCTTCTCGCCTTGCGCGAGATCAACAAGCTGACGCACAATTTTGGCTGGTCGATCGTTTTGCTGACGATTTTCCTGAACATGTTCTTCTTTCCGTTGCGCTGGAAGAGCTCGTCGACGATGAGACGGGCAGCGGCCATGCAGCCAAAGATGAAGGATCTCCAGGAACGGATGAAGAAGCTTGATAAGAATGATCCGCGGATGCTTGAACTCCAAAAAGAGCAGATTGCTCTGATGAAGGAGGGCAATCCGCTGATGGGGTGTCTGCCGCTCTTTCTGCAGATGCCATTTTTCATGGCGGTCTTTGCCATTCTGACGGTCTCGATTGAGGTGCGGAATGCCCCCTTCTTTGGCTGGTTGAATGATCTCTCATCGCCGGATCCTTACTGGGTCCTGCCAATCGTTATGTGCCTGACCATGATTGCGCAGCAGGCGCTGACGCCGACCACTGCCGATCCGGTGCAAAAGAAGGTCGGCTACATTATGCCTCTTATCTTTACCTGGTTTCTGAAGGCAGCGCCGGCAGGACTGGTACTCTACTGGATGGTCAGCAACCTTGTCGGCGTCGGTCAGCAGTTTGTGATCAACAGGCTGAACCCGGTAAAGCCGGTGGTGCAGGAGTTGGTGGAGGCGAAAAAAAGCGGAAATGAGAAAGGGAAAGTGAAGGGGCGCTAAGTTGGCACAATCAACACTGCGACACGGTCCTGATGCATAACAATTCCAGAGTGCCGTGTCCCGGTCTTGCCCGTGCCGATGTCGGCTGGTTCTATGTAGTCAGGACACAGCAATCAACGCCAGTCAGGGGCTGCCTGACGGAGAGAGGCTGATGATGTCAAACACAGACTTTGCAGAATTGACACCGAAGGTCGAGGCCTTCATCGGTGAGCTGATCGATAAGTCATCGCTCGATCTCAGGGTGGAAGTGCAGGAGATCGACGCGGAGACAATCGAGGTAATATTTCAGGGCTTCGATCTGGCATTGTTGCTGGGCCATAATGCCGAGCTCCTGGATGCTTTGCAGTATGTGACGAGGCGTGCCTTTGCCGGAGCGGTTGCGGCCGGCTACCAGATTGATTTTGACGCCGGTGGATACCGCGAGGCACGCCGCCAGGAGTTGGAGATGATGGCGGTGAAGGCAGCAGAACGTGTTGCCTCGACGAAGGTTCCCTTCGTCTTTGATCCGATGAATGCTCAGGATCGTCGCATCATTCATACTGCACTGGTCGATATTCCGGGCATTCGTACCGAGAGCGAGGGAGATGGCCAGATGCGCCGGGTCAGAGTTCTCCCGGGCTGACCATCACCTCCGTGCCAGCTTGCGGTGAGCCGGTGCTTCATCGCCATGTATAATGAACATTACGCCACCGAAGATCGGAGAACGATCGCTGCTGTCGCCACCCCAGCCGGGTATGGCGGCATAGGTGTCATTCGACTCAGTGGACCAGACTCCCTTCCTCTGACACGACAGATCATCCAGCCGGAAGAACGAGATCTGCCCATTTACCCCAAAAGCCCGACTCTGCGCCGACTCGGCGATGACCAGGATGCTGATCCGCTTGATGATGCGCTGATCACCTGGTTTCGTGCTCCACATTCATTTACCGGTGAGGATGTCGTCGAGATTTCCTGTCACGGAAGTCCGGTGGTTCTGGCTGAGGTGTTGCGCCGGCTGCGGTCGCAGGGGGCCGACCTCGCCGAACCGGGTGAGTTCAGTATGCGGGCCTTTCTTAATGGGCGGATTGATCTGGCCCAGGCGGAGGCCATCAATTCTCTGATACACGCGCGAACCACCTATCAGGCACGCCTCGCGACGCGGCAGCTCCGAGGCGGTCTCTCGGCTCGGTTGCAACCATTATGAGAGCGCCTGATCGAGATCATTGTTCACTTTGAATCGACCGTCGAGTTTGTCGAGGATGATCTTGATCCGCTCGATCGGACTCTCTTTCTGGAGCGAATGGTCGGTCTGGCGAGTGATGTCCGACTCCTTGCCGAGGGGTATCGTGTCGGCAAAGTCGTCAGTGAGGGGCTCAATCTGGCTCTGGCGGGATTACCGAATGTTGGCAAATCCTCCCTCTTCAACAGTCTCCTTGGCGAGAGTCGCGCGATCGTCACCCACCTGCCCGGGACGACACGGGATACTCTGCGCGAGACAGTCTCAATTGATGGCATCCCGGTCAACCTCATTGATACCGCCGGGATCAGAGAGACCAGAGATCTGATTGAGAGCCTCGGTGTTGAGCGGACCCGTGCGGCTATTGCCGATGCCGACCTGCTTGTTGCTGTCGTTGAGGCCGGATCCTCGCTTCCCGTTGAAGAGGTTGAATTGCTTGAGGGGCTGCCGATCGACATCCTCGTAGTCAACAAGTGTGATCTTGGCTCCCCGCTTCAGTGGCAGCGATTGGCACAGATTGCCGGAGATCGACCACTTCTTGAAGTCTCGGCGATGACAGGTGAAGGGGTTGAGCAGCTGCGGCAGACCATTCTGCGGACGATCATCGGACGCGGACCGGAGATCGATGAGAGTGCTCTCGTCACCAATGAGCGCCACTATTGCGCCCTTGTTGAGACCCTTGATCATTTGCAGCGGGCCGAGTCTGATCTGAGCCTCGGTTTCACCGAAGAGGTGGTGCTCGAAAATCTCCACCTTGCACTGCGCAGCCTTGGCCTGATTACCGGTGAGACGCTGATTGGTGAGATTGTTAACCGAATCTTCTCCACGTTCTGCATTGGCAAATAGCGTGATGATGGGTGTTGAGTGATGCAATATTTTGATGAGTCTTTCGATGTCGTCGTCATTGGTGCCGGTCATGCCGGATGTGAGGCGGCTCACGCCGCCGCACGGATTGGCGCGAAGACGGCGATCGTCACCTTTAACCTCGACCTGATAGCCCAGATGTCCTGCAATCCGGCGATTGGTGGTATCGCCAAAGGCCATCTCGTGCGCGAGATCGATGCTCTCGGCGGGATCATGGGCCGGGTTATCGACGAGACCGGGATCCAGTTCCGGCTGCTTAATCGCAGCCGCGGCCCGGCGGTGCAGGCCCCACGTGCCCAGGCAGACAGGGCGCTCTATCGTCGTCAGATGCGCCGCGAGCTGGAGGCCGTCCCCAATCTCCACCTTCGGCAGGGTGAAGTCGTCGAGTTGATCACCGAGGATGGATGCGTTGTCGGTGTCGAGTTGATGGATGGGCGCCTCCTTCGTGCCGGTGCCGTCGTTGTTACCACCGGAACATTTCTCAATGGCCTGATACACATTGGCGAGAAGCGCCACTCTGCCGGCCGTTCCGGAGAGCCACCGTCGATCAGGCTGGCGGCACATCTCCGCGCACTCGGCTTTCGCATGGGGCGGCTGAAGACCGGCACCCCGCCACGGCTCGACAGTCGCTCGATAGATTTCAAGTGCTTTGAGGAGCAACCCGGTGATCAGGTACCCGTTCCCTTCTCATTTGCCACCCGGGCGATTGAGCGACCCCAGGTCTCATGCCACGTCGGCTATACCTCTGAAGATGTTCATCGTCTGATTCGGAATAACCTCGACCGCTCGCCACTCTACAGTGGCCTGATCGAGGGGATCGGGCCGCGCTATTGTCCGTCGATCGAGGACAAGGTGGTCAAATTCCCTGATAAGGAGCGACATCAGCTTTTCCTTGAACCTGAAGGTTATGAGACATACGAGACCTATCTCAATGGATTCTCGACCAGTCTCCCCGTCGACCTGCAACGGGAAATGCTTCGCCGCATCCGCGGCTTCGAGAATGTCGTCATGCTCCGCCCCGGCTATGCGATCGAATATGATATGGTTGATCCGACGGAGCTTTGGCCATCGCTCGAGACAAAGCGACTGCGAGGCCTCTTCAGTGCCGGCCAGATCAATGGAACCACCGGCTACGAGGAGGCTGCTGCCCAGGGGATAGTTGCCGGGATCAATGCCGCCCGGTATGTCGGTCATCTCGACTCGCTGACGCTTCCCCGAGAGCATTCCTACATCGGGATTATGATCGATGATCTGGTCACGCAGGGGGTCGATGAACCCTACCGTATCTTCACCTCACGTGCCGAGCAGCGACTGCGGCTGCGCATCGACAATGCCGATGACCGTCTCTCGCCTCTCGGTTTTGAGCTGGGCCTGCTCGATGACGAGCGACACGACCGCTTTGTTGAGAGAGAGGTGCGCAAGATTGCCTTACGTGACCACGTTCGTCGGACGACGGTGACACCGCGCCATCCGGGATTCGCCGAGTTCGTCGCGACCACTGGTACCTCTTTCAGCGAGGCGCTTACTCTGGCACAACTCGCCAAAAGACCGGAGGTCGGTGCCGCTGAGCTGGCGCTGCTGCTTCCCGACACCCTCCGCGACAATCTCGACCTTGCCGAACTGACCACTGTGATCACGGATGTTAAGTATGAGGGGTATCTCACGGCGCAGGAGGGCTTTAGTCGGCGATTGGCAAGTGCTGCCAATCGCCGGATTCCTGACGAGATCGAATATTCGCATCTTCCCGGGCTCTCCAATGAGATGGTCGAGAGGCTCAATCGGGTGCGTCCGCGATCGCTCGGCCAGGCAATGAGGATTCCCGGCATTACACCGGCGGCGATCTCCCTGCTGGCGGTGCAGGTTGAACTGGCTGCACGCCGGAAGGAGGGGTGATGGTCGATGCGGTTCTCCGCTTCGAGTCGTTACTCCTGGACCCTGACCTTGGTCTCAAGGCTGATGAAGTGCGCCTCCTGACCGGTTATTACGAGCTTGTCTTGAGGTGGAATGGGCGACTCCATCTGACCACCCTCACCAATCCGCCCGACTTTCTCGACCGCCATCTCCGTGAGCCGCTCGTGGCACGTGACCTGCTTCGCCCCGGGGCCGAGTCGCTCTGGGATCTTGGCTCCGGGCTTGGTGTTCCCGGTATTCCCCTGGCCATCTTCCTTCCGACCCTGCACGTTACCCTCGTTGAGTCGAGTCGCAAGAAGGCAATCTTCCTGGAGACGGTGATCGACCACCTTCACCTTGCACTGGTGAGTGTCGATTGCCGCCGCATCGAGAGTCTCGGACCGCTGCCTCCGCACTCGATTCTCACGGCGAGGGCGGTTGACCGTATGGGCTCTCTGCTTCCCCACATGTTGCGAATCCTTCATCCCTCCTCACAGGTCGTTCTCTTCTGCTCGCGTCGCCTGTTGCCCGAGCTGCCTTTCCCTTGCACTCTTCATTCACTGCCGGGGGCTGACCAGCGAGTGGTTGTCGTTGCCTGATTCCTCTTATCCAGGACTTACGCATGTGCGAGTTACGTGATGGCCTTCATTTACATTGACCTCACACGAAGCCACTTAGTGTTTCACGTGGAACATTGAGGCCTGTCCGTGGGAATTGTGTTCCACGTGGAACATGGGGAGTTCCCCGCGGAATATCGCAACGCGGAAGAAACCAGGGCAGCCACTTTTAGGCTTTTTGAGATGAGTGTGATGTGCTACTGTAATCAACTCGCAATTCGATAAACGGATAGTGAATGGTATGGGAAAAATAATCGCAATCAGCAATCAGAAAGGTGGTGTCGGAAAGACGACGACCGCGATTAACCTCGCTGCCTCACTCGCGATTGCCGAGATCTCTACTCTCCTCGTCGATATGGATCCGCAAGGTAATGCGACCAGCGGGGTTGGCATCAGGAAGGGCTCTTTTCGTCGGAGCATCTATCACGCGCTGATCATGCAGGAGAATGTTGCCAACGTCATCAGGAGTACTGAACTCGAATTTCTGATGGTCGCTCCGGCAGATCGCAATCTTGCCGGCGCAGAGGTTGAGCTGATCGATGTCGATAAGCGTGAATTCCAGTTGCAGAAGAGTCTCAATCCCCTGCGCGACAAATACGAATATATCATTATCGATTGCCCCCCCAGTCTCAATCTGCTGACACTCAATGCGCTGTGTGCTGCCGACTCGGTCATTGTTCCCATTCAGTGTGAATATTTTGCCCTTGAGGGAGTGAGTGATCTCTGGGAGACTCTCGTTCGCATTCGTCGTAATCTCAATCAAACCCTCTCAGTCGAGGGCTTTCTGCTGACCATGTACGACGAGCGAACCAATCTCTCCAATCAGGTTGTCTCAGACCTGAGAGACTTTCTCGGGAAACAGGTCTTCAATACAGTCATTCCCCGCAACATCAGGCTGGCGGAGGCGCCCAGCCACGGCAAGCCGATTATTCTTTATGATATCAAATCACGCGGTGCCGAGAGCTACATGAATCTGGCTAAAGAGGTGATGGAAAATGGCAAGAAAGGCGCTCGGTAGAGGGCTTGGGGCGCTGCTCTCCGATTCAATGGCGCAGAGTGCGCAGGGTGACGACTTCATGGAGGTCGATATTGACCTTATTGAGCCCAATCCCGATCAGCCGCGAACCCACTTTGATGAGATAAAACTGGATGAACTCGCGCAGTCCATTCGCGCCAACGGGCTGGTGCAGCCGCTGTTACTGCGGCGCATCGAGGGAGGACGCTATCAGCTGATTGCCGGAGAGCGCCGCTGGCGTGCCTCACAACGGGCCGGGCTTCACAAGGTAACCTCGGTCATTCGCGAGGTCCCCGATGATAAGCTGTTGGCAATTGCCCTGATCGAGAATATTCAACGGCAGGAACTCAATCCGATCGAAGAGGCGATTGCCTATCGTCGACTGATCCAGGATCTGGGGCTGACACAGGAGGAGGTCGCACAGCAGGTCGGAAAGGATCGCTCCTCGGTCGCCAACTCTCTGCGATTGCTGCGACTGCCGGCGGAAATTCAGCTCATGCTCGAAACGGGCTCGCTGACAATGGGGCATGCCCGGGCCCTGCTTGGTCTTGAGAGTGAGGCGGCGCAGATGCACCTTGCACGCGAGATTGTCGCCAATCAGCTTTCAGTGCGCGAGACAGAGAAGGCTATCAGGCGGGAAACGGCCTCCCCTGCTCCCAAAGAGGTCTCGACAGTGGTGGCGAATGATGCTAACATCCGCGCCGCCGAGTTGAAGTTGAAGCGCTATCTCGGCACTCAGGTACGGATTGTGATCAATCAGAACTCGGGTGGCAGACTCGAAATTGAGTTCACCTCGATGAGCGATCTTGATCGCCTTTACGCACTGATCATGCGCAGGCAGGATCCCTGATTTGCCCCACCCCAGAATGGATGACGAAGATTCAGCAATCGATTCCACGCAACATTGAAACAATAGCAATCAGATCGTCGGCTGCTCACGGCTCGTACCCCGGACGCGAGCCTCGCTGACGATCGATCAATCTCCAGGGAGGCTTGAAATATGAAGTTTGGTGGCGGCAAATCAACAACCTACATGGGGGGCGGCGGGAGTGACTCGCCGACTGATCTCCGCAGTTTTCTCGGTGAAGGAACCGATATCAATGGCGAGGTAAAATTTTCCGAGATCATGCGGGTTGACGCCTCAATCAGTGGGACGATCACCTCTGACCATGGCAGCCTGCTGATCATGGAGAAGGGGCGAATCAAGGCGACAATTCAGGCGGGAACAGTAGAGGTGAGCGGGATCGTCGAGGGTACCATCACGGCCAAGAGCAGTGTGAGGATCCACTCTACGGGACGTGTTTATGGTGATATTTATACTCCGGCCTTGACCATCGAGCAGGGAGCAATCTTCGACGGCAAATGCCACATGCTCGATGGTGGCAAGGATCAAACTGCAAAAAAGTCTGGCGGAGCGGAGCCGGCAAAGCACTAGTGTTATCCTGAAGTATAGTCAAATCAGACCCCGGCAGCGTGTGTTAAGCTCTTTCTAGTCAATAGCTTAGCATGCTTTGCCGGGTTATTTCTCATTGCAACAGTCTTCCGCGTGCACTGATATCTCCCTTGACACGAAGTATCGGGTAGCTCTCGCCTTTCTTCAGCAGGTTGTCGAGAAAATTCCACCGAACGTAACCGTTGTCGCTTTCCGCTTCAAGCAGGTAGAAGATGAGGGCTGCCAGGGGGGTGTTTGTCCTGACAAGCAGCGATCCGGCAGGAAGGGTTGCCGACTCGGTCTGATATGACCCCTTGAGCCTGATCTCCTGGTGGCCCTGAAAAGCCCGCGCGGCGCGATTAACGGTGGAGATGGTGAATCGTTCGACGTCGACGGTCACCGGCTGACTCAATTCTTCAATGGCAATGCCGTGAGTTTGAAGGTTGGCGACCATCTCTTTCATGTCGGCTGTGGGGATAAAGATGTAGCTGCGTGGCAGATCAATTGATCGCGTGGCGGTAAAGATCCCGTAATCAGGCATGAGTGTGGGAGTCGCCTTCTCCTCGATCATGATCGTCATGTCTTTGCCTGAACGCGGATTTCTGATCTTCTTTACTTCACCGACAAGGATGGGAGCCGGTTTGGGGAGGGGGGTGATCTCAAAATCGACTCCCATTGAGCGACCTTTGCCCCTGATACTTTGACGGTCGAGGCGGGTGATCAGCGAGGTGATCGCTGTTGCATGGGTGGCCGAGTATTTGAGAATCTCCTCAACAAAGGCTTCAGTAACCGCGACACGATTGCGAAAGTCGAGGTAGCTGTAGGCTTCCGAGAGAATCGTCAGTCGATTGCGCAGACCGACATAATTATTCCCAAACATTGGCCGATGATCGAAAGTCTGCCAGACCCGCGTTTCAGGAGGATCCGCCGGCTGGGCCGCACGTCCCGAACGCTGCAGTTCAAAGTTTTCAGATTCGCGATTAAGCCGTTCCTTTGTCGCATAGTTGCCGTAATAATAGGAGCGAAAGCGATGGCGTTGCAGCAGTGCGCGACCGATTGCTGGCAGCATACGATGGCGCTCAAAGTCGATCAGCGCCGGATGCGTATTGGGATTGAGTGATGGCGAGTAGGTCAGGTGGTATCCATGATAGGATCCATTGGAAGTATGAAGATCGACGGTAAGGTGGGGATCCCATTTGTTGAAGAGGCCAATCAGCGCGCGGGCCTCTGCTGATTCAAGCTTCATATAGTCACGGTTGAGATCAAGACCTTTGAAGTTTTCGCGAGTGCCAACGCCGCCGAGCGGACCATTCTGGGCTGTACGCTGATTGACTGAAATCTTCTCATTGCCATCAGCATTGTAGATCGGAGCAATGAGGAGAACCATCGACCGCAGCAATGGGCGCAGATCACCGCTGGTCAGGCGGCGCGACAAGTGCAGCATGGCCTCCTTACCCTCAACCTCGCCGGCATGGATATTGGCCATGACGAAGATGATCGGCCGCCCCAGTGCACGTGCCTCCGCCGGCCTCGCGACCGGAGGGTCGCTGAGGATCAGAAGCGGCATCTCTCTGCCCTCTTCAGTTCGGCCAAAGCTCTCCATCCTCACCAACTGGCTGATCGATTGCAGTCCGGAGATGAAGCGCATGACATCATCGTACCGACTTGTCTCCTCAAAGGCCGTCTCTTCAGCCTTTGACCGGGGAGTGGAGTCAATCCTTTTCGCCATTTGATCCTCCGATTGAAAAATGATTGCCGCCATTAGCAGCATTATCGAGAGCATGGTCCCTCCAATAGCTCAGTTGTGTTCAAATGTCACCAGCTTCCAAATCCAACCTGTAACATAGAGCGCCATCAGCATATAGAAGATGGTTGGCGCCCATCGCCCATCGATCATCTCACTCCAGGTCATCTCTTTGGATGTCAGGATGATCGAGACGGGAATCCAGAGAATCATCAGCCAGAAAAAGACAAACCCAAACGGCTGCACTGACAGCGATCGGCCAAACTCAAGTCTGACAGCG
The DNA here is from genome assembly GCA_903828635.1 of uncultured Acidobacteriota bacterium. Taxonomy (GTDB): domain Bacteria; phylum Acidobacteriota; class Blastocatellia; order RBC074; family RBC074; genus CAIOZW01. Next base: position 5,512 of record CAIKMY010000364.1, on the reverse strand, counting down.
TAAGCAAAACTGGTTGTCAATCCGCAGCTTGGACAGGGATATCCTGTCATCTTCAAAAAAGTACAAGCTGGCAACCCCATCTGCTGATGTGTTCCGATACCTGCCGCCGAAGGCTTCAGCCAGAGCCCGATGGCGATCAGCACCAGCGGAATCATCGTCGAGATTCTCATGCAGAACTTGCGCAAAACAGCCCCCGGAAGATCATTGGACCCTGGCGAAAAGAGATCAGCTTGCCATTCATCGATTGAATGCCTGACCAGAGGGACGAAAGAGGAACTGAATAATCCGGGTGTCAGGGCCTCACGCTCACACTCTTTTCTTGTCTCTCTCCATCACCATCAGAGCATAATCGATGCTATGGCAGAGAGTAACCATAGCAGTCCAAAGAGGCAGGAAAAGATCGAGACGGCGATGCCCAGATAGAATCCGATCTTCGCCATTATCAGGCCTGAGGGGGATGATTTGCCGTAGCGAATGGCATTCATCTCCATTCGACCAAGGATCGCGCCCGGGATCGCCGTCAGCGGTCCGCAGGCCACGATTCCAATCAGACTCAACACCATGGCGATGATCGAGCGATTGCTCGCACTGCCGCCAGGAGACGGCGGTTGATTGGCGTAACTGCTCTGGTAAGGCTGATAGGGTTGATCTGGTGAATAGCTGCTCTGATAGCCCGGATATGGCACATCAGGGGGTGATGACGGTGAGGTGTAGGGCCGTGATGGCCATGTTGTTCGCGGTAGTTTAATCTCTTGTCCGCAATTGGAACAGGTTGTCAGCTCGTCCTGATTGTACGTTCCGCACTGTGTGCAATACATCGCGGTCCCCTCCTCTGCCTGATCGCCGCGAAGTATAGCACTAAATCAAAAGAGCGTGGAGTCTCACCCCACGCTCTTTTGATCAATACTGGCGTCTGAATAATGATCAGCGCTTGAAGACTCCCAGAAGGCGCCGCATACGATCCTGGAGAAGTGACATCCCCCCAATATAGCCATAGCCGACAAGGAAGATGAGCAGGAACGGAATGGTCGCATAGATCCCGGAGCGAAATGCATAGTAGACCGCAAAGACGAAATAGGCGGCAAAGGTCAGTTCGAGAAATGGCAGCCAGCCCTTCTTGCGCCGATACTTGCGTGCCACCTGAAGCCAGTTGTCACTGCTGCTTTCTACTTTATACTTTGGCGTTCGCACGAAACTTGACTTGACTCCAAAGAGAGCTTCGAGAACTGCGCGGGTATTGGAGAAGACCATACCAATGCCAACGGCCATGGCCAGCGGGATCATGAGCAGCCGCTTCTTCTCTCCGGGATAACGATAGGTGATTGCCGTGCCATAAAAGCTGACGACGGAGAATGTCGCGAAGAGCATCAGCGGCAGATCGAGTGTAATCAGGTGAAAGAGCCCCTGATTGAAGCGAACGATCAGTACCGGAACGTGCAGCAGGCTGAGAACGATCATGAGAATTGCCGCACAATTACCAAAGAGGCGGAAGAAGAGCTCGACCTTCTGTTTGAGTGAAAGCGTCGGGTGATGCCAGATTCGTGGCATCAGTTTGAGGCCAACCTGCACCAGTCCCTTGGCCCATCGTCGCTGTTGAGCCTTGAAGGCATTGATCTCTACCGGAAGTTCTGCCGGTACTTCATCGTCGACGAGGTAGATGAATCTCCAGCCCATGAGCTGTGCCCGGAAACTGAGGTCAGTATCCTCCGTGAGGGTGTCGTGCTGCCAGCCACCACTCCACTCAATCGCCTCGCGCCGCCACATCCCGGCTGTGCCATTAAAGTTGAAAAATGCTCCGGTTCGGTTGCGTGAGGTCTGCTCAACGACAAAGTGGCCGTCAAGGAAAACCTCCTGCAGACGAGTCAGCAGTGAATAGTTGGCATTGATATGACCCCACCGCATCTGCACCATCCCGATGCGCTCATCGGTAAAGTAGTCGACCATTCGCCGCAGGCAGTCCGGGTTTGGCATGAAATCAGCGTCAAAGACGGCCAGCAGCTCTCCGCTGGCCGTCTTCATACCGTTCTCCAGCGCACCGGCTTTGTATCCGGTTCGGTCTGAGCGGTGAATGTAATGGATGTTGACACCCTGCTCGCGATATTTGTGCACCGTTGCTTCGGCAATGGCCACCGTCTCATCCGTCGAATCGTCGAGTACCTGGATCTCCAGCTTCTCACGGGGATAGTCAAGACGCACCACCGACTCAACCAGTCGCTCAACTACATAGAGTTCATTGAAAAGCGGTAACTGCACCGTAATTCGTGGCAGTTTTTCTTCGGCAAATATTCCTGCCGGTTTGGGTTTGACATCGCGGTAACGCCAGAATTGCCAGACCATCCGTACACGGTAAACACCCAGTATTGCCAGCAGCGAGAGGATACCGAAATAGAGCAGAATGACTGACCAGTCAAAAGCGTCGAGGGTGTAGAGATAGCTGATGTTGTCGCGACCATGCTTCATGATCGGATCGATCGCTGTTTTGATCTCCTCCGGACCCGGCACAATCAGAAGAAGGGGGTCGATACTCATCCGGTTCTCCATCCTCTCAATAGCATTTCAGATCAATAGCATTTCAGATCAATAGCATTTCAGATCAATAGCATTTCAGATCAATAGTATCTCGGCCATAAGGGCAATTTCACTTCACAACATCTCACAAGATGACGGCTAACGTTGTCAACAACAGACCTTTTATCATAAACCCTGCGAGCAGCTTTTCAAACTGGTCGTTCATTTCACTTCAAAGAGGGGAAAGATCTTCTGAAACAGGTATTCCTTGATCTCACGATCAAGCCGGTGCGTATCGGGGACCGCTGGCTTATCAGCAGCGGTCGTCGCCGCAATGGCATTAGTGTTGAAGGCAATGATGTAGGCGGTGCGTGATTCAGGACGGATGTAGAAGTGGGATACAAATCCATTCTGTTCGCCACTATGGCCAAAGAATCGCATCCCGAAATTCTCTTCCAGCAGAAAGATCAAGCCCACCGAATCGGTTCTCTGGCGGCCTGTCTGTTCCGGGATTCCGCCCGGTTCGATTGGCAGTTGGGGCTGGAGCATCTCCTGCAGCGATGATCGCTTGAGAACAAGCTCATGAACCTCCTGGCGTCGTGGATCACCCAGAAGGAAATTGAGATATTTAATCATATCGGGCAGCGGGGAATTGAGTCCGCCATTGGCCACTGTAATTCCGGTGTTGGCGTCAAATCGTGCCGGTGTCGTCCGGCCGTCACGAAGGTAGTAGCTGTGTGAGCGGCTTCGGAGCAGATGTGGCGGGGTTGCGTCAAAGTAGCTCCGGTGCATCTCCAATGGTTTGAAGATGTTCTTGTCGATGTAAACTTCGTAATCTTCGCCCGTGACAATCTCGATCACCCTGCCAAGAAAGGTGATGCCCGGATTGGAGTAGCTGAATTTCGACCCCGGTTTGAAAAGGATCTCGGTGTAGGGGAGCATGGCGACGACCTGAGACCACTCTGTCGGCTCAAAGGGATGCCACTCTTTGTCTCCTCCCCAAGGCCAGGTTGGGCTGCGAAACCCGGCGCTGTGCGTCATCAGGTGTTTGAGCGTAATCTCGGTCATCGGGCCATACTGATTGTGAACGCGGTTAAGCTCGGGAAGGTATTTGACGATCGGATCTTCAAGTCGTAGCAGCCCGCGGTCTCGCAACTGCATGATTGCAATTCCGGTAAAGGTCTTGGTGATCGAGGCCCAATGATAGATGGTGTTCTCGTCGATTGGCGTTCCTTTTTCCTTGTCTGCCAGACCAAAGAACTCCTGCGCAACAACCTGATTGTCCTGAATCAGCATCATCCCGCTGCCGACGATCCCATTACTCCGCATCGACTGTTCGTAAAATGTCTTGAACTCGCGGCGTATCTGCGCAAAGTTGCGCGGAGTCTGTGCCATGATCTCGCTGCCTGTAATTATCAGAATCGCTATCAGCGCATATCCTGTCATCATTCTCATGCTCATGCTCATGCTCATGCTCATACTCATGCTCATGCGTTCCACCTCAGCGGGATTCGTCTTTTATCGTAAATTGCGCCCATCTTTCCACTATCCAAAGCTCGTGACAATGGAATAGCGGCTGATGACAGCCGAAATGAATGAGGCACCCCTTCGCAGCACAGAAACAGCCGACATCGGAAGATGCAACATTGGAGAATGCCACTGCCTGGTGACGATGCCAGCGGACGGTGTCCCAATGTTATCGACTCAGGATGTCGTCCTCTATTGAGCTGCCAGGCGCATTGACCAGAGTTGTCTTCGATTGAGCCACGATCAGGACTGATTCTGCTGATCGACAAGGCTCTCCTCGTTCTCTTTTTGTGGCCAGATGAGCGAGGCAACGATCGAGAGAGCAAGCACGACAATGATTACTCCGAGTGCGAGAATGATTGGTGGCTTGTAGAATTCACTGATCAGCATCTTCGACCCGACGAAGACGAGGATCAGACAGAGCCCGTATTTGAGATAATGAAAAAGCTGCATCAGGCCGGCAAGGGCAAAGTAGATCGATCGCAGCCCAAGAATGGCAAAGACGTTCGAGGTGTAGACGATAAAGGGATCGGTAGTGATGCCGAGAATTGCCGGTATCGAATCGACGGCAAAGATGACATCGGTCGTTTCAACCATGAGAAGAACGACAAAGAGAGGAGTGGCGTATGTTCGTGCATTGCGACGGACAAAGAAAGTGTCCTTCTCATAATGTTCAGTGACCGGCATGATGCGACGAAAGAGGCGCAGTACCGGGTTACGCTCAGGGTTGATCTCCTCGTCGCTGCTCTTCAACATCTTGATCCCGGTGATGATCAGAAAGACGCCAAAGATGTAGATCACCCAGTGAAATTGCTGGATGAGTGCAATGCCGGCAACGATGAAGGCCGCACGCATGATCAGTGCGCCAAGAATACCCCAGAAGAGTACCTTGTGCTGGTATTCAGCCGGCACACGGAAATAGGAGAAGATCATGAGAAAAACGAAGAGGTTGTCGACGCTGAGTGCCTCTTCGACGATGTAGCCGGTGAGAAACTCCATGGCCGGCACCGGCCCCCGTGTCATATAAACGAAGGCATTGAAAGCGAGGGCAAGGGAGATCCAGACCGCGCTCCAGATCAGTGCCTCACGCATTTTGACGGTGTGCGATTTGCGGTGAAAGACTCCAAGGTCGATAGCAAGAAGTCCAAGGACAACCACCGCGAAGAGAATCCAAAGGTACGAGGTCTGCATGATCTTGTTAGTTCTTCCTTCCCCGGCTCGCTCTGACCACCTCGACTGAGCATTTCGCTCGATTGACTATAGATGACGACACACTGCCAAGGATCAGCCGCTCGAGGATGGTGTGCCCGTTGGCGCCAATGAAAATGGAGTCGGCCCGGCATTCAGCCGCGGCATCAAGCAGGATGCGTTTCGGGTTGCCAGGATTGACAAGAGTGTGAACTCGCAGCCCTGATGCCTCAAGTCGATCGCGATAATCAGCGATCATTCGGCCTACCCAGGCGATCGGATCTTCATC
>CAIKMY010000363.1 GCA_903828635.1 uncultured Acidobacteriota bacterium | reverse complement strand
CTTTGTCCATTTGTCCATAGTCCATATAGTCCATACTGTCCATATAGTCCATAGTCCATACTGTCCATAGTCCATACTGTCCATAATCCCCGTAACCCAATGAACGACGCATACATTTACGACAGTGCAAGAACACCGCGAGGGCGCGGGCGCAGTAATGGAAGTCTCCACGAAGTAACGCCGGTGGAACTGGCGACGCAGGTATTGAAGGCAATCCGCGATCGGAGCAACCTTGAGACGGCGGAGATCGACGACGTGATCTTCGGCTGTGTCACCCCGGTTGGCGAACAGGGTAGTGACATTGCGCGGATAGCCGTGCTCAATGCCGACTACGCGGAGAGCGTCAGCGGTCAGCAATTGAATCGTTTCTGTGCCTCTGGGCTGGAGGCGGTCAACAACGCTGCGGCGCAGGTCATGTCGGGGATGGCGGAGATGGCGATAGGTGGCGGGGTGGAGTCGATGTCGCGGGTAGCGATGGGTTCGGATGGCGGGGCGTGGGGGATTGACCCGGCGGTGGCAACGCGGCTCTACTTTGCACCACAGGGGATCGGCGCGGATCTGATAGCGACGAAGTATGGATTCTCCCGTGAGGTTGTCGACAGCTATGCGGTCGAGAGTCAGCGGAGGGCGCAGCAGGCGTGGGACGAGGGCCGTTTTGCAGGCTCGATCGTACCGGTGAAGGATCGGCTGGGGAGGACGATACTCGATCGGGATGAATACATGCGACCGGGAACGACGCTGGCCGATCTGGCGCAACTGAGGCCGGCATTCGAGGCAGCGGGTGAGCAGGCCGGCTTCGACGCCGTGGCCATGATGCGCTATCCGGAGGTCGAGTGGATCGAGCACGTCCACACGGCCGGCAATTCAAGCGGGATCGTCGATGGAGCGGCGGCAGTGCTGGTGGGCAACCGTCAGGCTGGTGAGCGACTTGGTCTTCGCCCGCGAGCACGCATTCGCGCCTTTGCCTCATGCGGCTCTGAGCCGACAATCATGCTGACAGGGCCGATGCCGGCGACCGAGAAGGCACTGAAGCGCGCGGGCATGACGATCAGCGATATTGCACTCTTTGAACTCAATGAGGCCTTCGCCTCGGTGGTTCTGCGTTATATGCAATATTTTGGGGTTGACCACAGCCGGATCAACGTCAATGGGGGAGCGATCGCCATGGGGCACCCGCTGGGAGCAACCGGGGCGATGGTTCTCGGGACACTCCTCGACGAGATGGAGCGACGCGGCGCGGCAACAGGACTGGTAACGCTCTGCGTCGGCGCAGGAATGGGTACGGCGACGATTCTTGAGCTGGTCTGATCAGGAAGTGGCAGGGGGAGTTATCAGTCATGAGCGGAACGATTGATTACAGGGTGGAAGACGGGCTGGCAACACTGACGATCGACCTGCGTGACCGACCGATGAATGTGCTGACTCCGGAGTTTCTGCGCGAGCTGGCAGAAATGATTGAGCGGGTGGCAACGGATGCCGCGGTACGCGGAGCGATCATTACCTCGGGTAAGGCATCGTTTATGGCGGGAGCGGACCTCAGGGATATCGACGGGATCTTCGCTATCAGCAGTGCTGAGGACTACCTCAATCGCGAGCTCAGTTTTGGAGCCATCCTGCGGCGGCTTGAGACGTGTGGCAAACCGTTTGTCGCGGCGATCAACGGGACAGCGCTTGGTGGGGGGCTGGAGATCGCCCTTGCCTGCCATTATCGTCTGGCAGCAGATGTTGCCGGGAGCGTGCTTGGCCTCCCGGAGATTCTCGTCGGGCTCTTCCCCGGGGGTGGCGGTACGCAGCGACTGCCAAGGCTGATCGGGGTTGGCGAGGCGCTGCGGTTGATGATGGAAGGGCGCCAGATCAAACCGGCCGAGGCGGCGAAACTTGGCATCGTCGACCAGGTAGTCGCGCCGGATGAGCTGCTGAGGTCATCACGACGCTGGCTCAATGAGAGTCCCGACCCGGTGCAGCGCTGGGATCGCCGTGATTTCCGGTTCCCCGGCGGAGTTGGCCAGTCGAATCCGAAATTCTGCGAGACCTTCATGATCGGCACGGCACTGACTCAGAAGAAGACTCAGGGCAACTATCCGGCGGCAAAGGCACTGCTGAGCTGTGTCTACGAGGGCAGCCAGGTGCCGATCGATGCCGGGCTGCGCATCGAGCAGCGCTATTTCACCGAGGTGCTGCTCGATCCGGCAGCGCGCAACATGATCCGCACCGTCTTCATCAACAAGGGAGCAGCGGATAAGCTGGCACGCCGACCGGTGGGGATCCCGAAACTTCGAGTCAGCAAGCTCGGAGTCCTCGGTGCGGGGATGATGGGAGCGGGGATTGCTCACGTCGCCGCGGTCGCCGGCATCGAAGTCGTCCTGCTCGACCGCCAGACCGGGCTGGCGGCCAAAGGCAAGAGCTACAGTGAAGGGCTGTTGGCAAAGCGCGTCACCGCCGGCAAACTCGATGCCGACAAGGCGGCAGCGACTCTGGCACGCATCACGCCAACCACCGACTATGGTGCACTTGGCGGCTGCGAACTGGTCATCGAGGCTGTTTTTGAGGATCGTGCTGTCAAGGCGGAGGTGACGCGACGGGCCGAAGAGGTGCCTGGAAACCAGGCCATCTTCGCGACCAACACTTCAACCCTGCCGATCACCGGACTCGCCGAGGCAAGCACTCGCCCTGAGCGCTTCATCGGGTTGCACTTCTTTTCGCCGGTCGACAAGATGCCGCTCGTCGAAATCATCCGCGGTCGGGCGACGTCTGACGAGGCACTGGCTCAGGCGATGGACTTCGTCCAGCAGATTCGCAAGACACCAATCGTTGTCAACGACAGCCGCGGCTTCTTTACCAGCCGCTTCTGCAGTGCCTACCTCAATGAGGGAACCACCATGCTCCTCGAAGGCATCCTCCCGGCACTGATCGAGAATGGAGGCCGGCTGGCGGGCATGCCGGTCGGGCCACTCGCCCTCCTCGACGAGGTGAGTATCGACCTCAGCTATCATATTCGCGAGCAGACGCGACGGGATCTTGGTGATCACTATGTTCCGGCATCCAATGAAGCAGTGATCACCCTCTTCCACGAGAAGCTGCAACGGCTGGGCCGCAAGAATGGGCGCGGGATGTATGACTATCCGGAGGGCGGACGCAAGCGACTCTGGCCGGGCCTCACCGAGCACTTTCCACCAGTGGCCGAGCAGCCGCCGCTCGATCTGATCAAGCGACGGCTGCTCTATGCCCAGGCACTCGAAGCGGCACGATGCATCGCCGAGGGCGTACTCACCGACCCCGCCGATGGCGATGTCGGCGCGCTGCTTGGTCTCGGCTTTCCGGCATACACTGGCGGCCCGCTCTCGCTGATCGATACCGTCGGACTGCCCCGCTTTGTTGCCGAATGTGATGCACTTGCGGCACAATATGGTCCGCGTTTTGCCCCGCCAACAATGCTGCGCGAGATGATCGCCACAAAGAGGACTTTTTACTGAAATGCGTAAGAAAGCACAGAAGAATGGGGTCTATGTCAGGGCCTACACCGGTTCAAGCGGTGTGCTGCTGGCAATGAACATCGATGACAAGCGACGTGCCGGGCTGCTCGGGTTCGCCATCGAACGGGTAAGTGTCGGGAGCGGCCGCCGCAAATGGCTCAACGGGCTGCTCAACTTTCCTAATGTAAGTCTTCCGCCCGGTGTGCCGAGCCCGACCAATGTCGCCCCGATCCAGAAGTTCCGCTGGTCGGATTACACGATCGAGGCGGGTGAGAAGTATCAGTACAGCGTCTACCCGGTCTATGGCCCTCCCGACAAGCTGAGGCTCGAAGCGGGTCCGACGGTTGCCGTGCAGCCACAACCGACGGCTGGCCGCCACATTGTCCACTTCAATCGTGCCGCAGCCGCCAGCCAGGCATTCTCACGCCGGTTTGCCGATATTGACCGGCAGATGGCTGAAGCGAGAAAGCAGGGACGACTTGGCGAGTTCCGGCTGCCGCCGGAGGTGCTCACCTGGCTCAGTCGCGGACTGCTCGAACAGATTGTTGCTTTCCTCGCCCAGGCGGTCAATGCCACCTGGGCGGTTGATATTGCCATTTATGAATACGAACTTGGGGCGATCAGAGAGGCGGTCGAGGCTGCGCATCGGCGCGGTGCTCAGGTGCGCATCATTTATCACGCCAAGCCCGGTGATCCCCAGACGGCAATCAATGAAGCCTGCCTCGCCTCGATCCCACCGGCGCAGAAGCGTCCGAGAATCACCAGCAACATCTGCCACCACAAATACATCGTACTCAGCCGGCTGAAGAAGGGTATACGAACACCGGTCTCCGTGCTCTGCGGCTCGACCAACTTTACCGAGAATGGGGTCTATCGCCAGGCTAACGTCGTCCACGTCGTCAATCAACCGGATACGGCAAAGGAGTACCTGACGCTCTTTGAGCAGATATTTGGAGGTGCCAGTCAGTCGGCGACCCGGCAGTTCATCAACGACTTCGACCGGATCAACCTCGCCACTCCGCTCTTCTCCGGCTTCTCACCACGATCAAACCCGGAAGACCTTGAGGCATTCAAGGCGATCGTCAGTGGCGCCAAGCGTGATGTACTCTTCTGCACGGCCTTTGATCTTGACGATTCAATCGAAGACGCACTCATCGGCCAGCCGAATGATAACATCCTCCGCTTTGGCATCGAAAACCAGCGCAGTCGCATCTCCGGCTTCCACGCCGACCGCACCGCCAACTTTGCCGCAGCCGCCATGCTCAATCAGGGGCTCGAAGGCTTCCTGCGTGAGTCGACCCGCGGGCAGAGAGGCAACATCCTCATTCATGCCAAGGTGATCGTCGTCGATTTCACCTCGGATAATCCAATCATCATCAGCGGCTCCCACAACTTCTCGAAGTCAGCCTCGCGCAACAATGACGAAAACTACCTCGTCATCAGCGGCGATACTGACGTTGCCGATGCCTACGGCTGCGAAGTACTGCGGATCTACGATCATTATCGCTTCCGCTTCAAGGTGAGCCAGCCGGCCAAGACACGCGGATTTCGTCCGTTAGCCCTCGACACTGACGATTCCTGGACCAATGGCTACTTCACCCCCGGATCACTGAAGATGCTCGACCGGCATCGCTTCTGCGAGATCCCGCCGGCAAAATCGAAGTAATCCTCACGTGAACCGGGGGGGCGGCCTCAGGCGAAGACCTTCCACCTTCTCATCGCTGCCGTGCCGAAAAGGTTCGGTGCCTGCGGATACTGCTGTGAGGGAAGCATCGCCCGAATCGCCTTGAACCAGTCACCATAGGTCGCGTTCGGATCGAGCTTTGCCAGTGTCTGCAGGGCAACGAAGGTGAAGGCCCCATTCGGCCGTCCCCTGAACCAGGCGTCGAAGCTGTACTCGGTATCCTGGCAGCCGGCCATCAACAGCGCGGCATGGCTGCCAGAAGGGCTGCCGGGAGAGCTGCTGGCAACGTGACGGCTGCTCATCCCCATCTGCACAAGCTCACGTCGCGAGAGGAAGGCCGCCGGCGGCAGAAAGCGAACCTTGCGTGTTGGCGCGAATTTGGCAGTCGTGCTCGGCGGGGTGAGGATCGGGGCCATCCGTGCCACCGTCCCTGAGTGGCACGAATCGGAGATGACCACCAGCCTTACCCCCCTTGTCTTTGCGCTATAAAGCTCGAAGAGCTCATCATCGGTCACTGCGCCATTTGTCACCACATCGTATGGGCAGATGCACTCGTCAGTACCATCAGGTTCATCACCATTCTTGTCGGGAACGAACGAACCGTGGCCCGAGTATTGAATCACCACCAGATCGCCCGACTTCGCCGGCGCAATCACCTCTCTGATCGCTCCACGAATCGCCTTCCCCGTTGCCGCTCCATCAAGCAGCTGATTAACCTTAAACCCACGTTTGGCAAGGGCCGCCTTCCAGTCATTCGCGTCGTTGACGCATCCCGAAAGATCACTATCAGTCCCCGGATAGTTGTTGATCCCAATCGTCAATGCATACTTGGCACTCATCAGATCTCCTCCCTGGTTGGTCTGCTGTATTCTGTCTTCGTGGTCAGTTTACTGTTTGAAAATGAGCCATTATCGCTATAGCATAACAAGAGCCTGTTGAATATCCCTGATGTACATCATTTGAAAGGAGCTGAAGATGGAGCACCCAATCTGGAACTTCGAACAAGACCCGACAAAGGAAGAACTGGATGAGACCGCAATCAACCTGCGAGCCTATTTCGACCGCATCCCCAATGCGAAGTTGAGCCGGTATGATCCTGCCTGGAGCGACGAGCAGGTCATGGAGTGGGATGGTAATTTCAAGGACGATGGCAATCTGATGATGTTCTGCTGCGAACGCGATGTCGATATTGCTGAATATCGTCGCGTGCTCGCCCTCTGCCTCAGCTATCGCCAGAGAGCAGTCGCCGCAGGCCAGTAAACCGCAGGATGTGCAGAAAAGGGGAGTCTCGGAGGCTCCCCTTTCGTTCAATAACCGCAGAGCGGGCTGCTGACAGTATACTGGCGAACCTCTTTGAAGGATCCCTCAGCGGCGTGACACTCGGAGCAGATTGGAGCTCTCAGAACCCGTCGGTGCTTCTGAATCGAATCGCCGTGCAGTTGATGACAACTAAGGCAGGCAATCGACTCATCTCCATTGACGGCGACATCGCGGACATTGCGCCAGATATGTCGATCGCCGGCGTTGAGTGACGGATCGTCAGCGCGGGCAAAATCGACCTTGAAGTCCTGGAAGAGATTGTCACCGGCGATGAAGTTATTTGGATAGGGGAGGCCGGTCGACTGCGACTTCCCTTCCCGCAGATGGCATTGTGCGCAGATCGAGGTGATTGCTTTGGCGTCGCTTCTTCGCTTCTTTGAGAACCAGACCAGCGACTTGTCCTTCGTATGGTCGAGATCGACGTTGCCGTGACAGGTGTAGCAATCGAGACCAAACCCGCTGAAGGTGCGATTCTCGGGATCAATGCCGGTCGAATGGCAGCCGGCACACCGAATGGCGAAGGTCTGACGATCCCAGGTCGGCGAGCCTGACCAGGTGCCGGTCCGGGTGGCGTTCTGGCGATCGGCTGGGAATTGGAGTTGCACGGAGGCAAGCGCAAATTTACCGTAACCATCCTTCTTCAGCAGGCGCAGGAAGTGGCGGCTGCCAAGGTAATGGGTCACCTCCGGTGCCAGCTTCGCGATATCCGGTCGTGCAGTGAGCAGTGCCTCGACCTCGGGTGAGGCCTCGCGGTAACGAACCGTCAGGGCGTGAGGGTCCTTCACCCACGACGGCCCGATCTCGTTACGATGGCAGAAGAGGCACTCATCCCCCTGAACATATTCGGGAACCGGCTGACCGGCGTGGTTACCACCCCAGGCAGCCGGATCGCGAGGCTTTGCTGCCGGTTCCTGTCCCCGCCCCGGCGCCAATGGCACCAGGCCGACCGCCGGGAGAAGCAGAACTGTCACCAGCAATAGTCGCTTCAAGATGCGGTTGTTCATTGGAGAATCACTCCGACAATGTCACTTGCCACCAACTCGTGAATAGACCGCACTGCCAAGCCGGACAAATGGTCCGCCATCCTCTGACAGCTCCTCGGTGATCGTGAAGGAGTGGGCAGAGACGATCGAGATCAGTCGGCGCAGCTTAAGATTCTGTCCCTGAGCCTTGATCGGATCGACGGCAAAGCGGATCGAGATCGGGATGCTCCAGTCCCCGCGACTGTTGACGACGACTCCACTGGAGAGTTTCTCGGTAAAGGTCAGCGCTTTGGCGGCTTCATCATATACGACGACCGCCGACTCACTGAAGGCACCAGAGTCATGACGACCGGCAATCGCTGCGTCGAGCGTCTTTCCATCCGCCCTCCTGGTAAAGGTCACCGTCCCTTCGCGAGGTGCCGGACCAAGCGCGCTCTCGCGCCCAAGATACTTGAAGCTCCACTGACCAGCAAAGTAATCGAGTGACTGTTTTTGCTGCGGCTGCTCGACAGCCGGTCGCGCCGCGGCCGCAGCCGCTGCCCCCGAAACCAGCGGAGCCTCCGTGTCACCGCTTACCCGCTTCAGTTCAATGTCAAAGGTTATTGGCTGACCACCAAAATCGAGCGAGCCCTGGCCCTTCATCGACTCGCCGGCGAGCTTGAAGGTGTAGTTGATCGTCAGTGCCCCCTGGGGAGTCTCGACATCGGCTCGCGCTGTCATCGTCTGCCCATCAAGCTTCAGATCCTTCAGCTGCAGTTCGGTCCCGGGTCGAATACCGAGAGTCTTGCCCGTATAGCCGTCACCAACCTTCCTGAAGACGGCCGCTGTCGGCCTCTCTCCCTGCATCGAGGCAATTTTTCCCTCCCAGCGCCCTGTGAGGTTATCCTGCTGCGCCATCGTGCCCGCCGGCATTAGTGATAAAATAAAGGCCAATGACAAGCCTGCCATTACACTTCGCATAATCTTCTCCTCTGGTGCTCAGTTTGATTCAGGTTTCTGAGGATGTCCCTCGATCAATTCGATACGGATCTTGTCCGGCCCCTCGACGAAAGCAAACCTGATCCTGCCGCCCGCCAGCGAGCGAATCTCATCGGTCACTTTGACCCCGTCGCGACGCATCTTTTCAAGGCCATCCGCGAGGTTATCGAAGCTTACCCCGAGATGGTCGATGGCCCGCCCCTTCGTTGACTCAAGCTCCGTCTTTCCCTTCCATTGCTCGGCATAAGCCTTCTTCGCGTACTCAACCGGAAAAATGATGATGTTGACATTGTCGAGCATCATCGAAGCACTCGGCCCGATCTGGTGGCCGCGATAGAAGCGCGGCTCACGCGAGGGTGAACGCATCCGCCGCTTTGCTCCGAAGTATTTGACATACCAGTCACTGGCGGCAATCGGATCGGCACTGAAAAGGTGAAGATGGCCGAAATGGTGATGTGGTGCCGTGTTAAGTTCAATTAATGCCCGATCCGGGCTCTCGACATAGGCATAGTAGAAGCTGCCCGGCCGCGCGTTCGGATTGCCACCGATGTCGCTGATGTCGGTCAGCGGCTCGAAGAACTTTGAGCCAAGCCTGAGCTGTCGCTCATACTCCGCCTTCATATCCTCAGATCCCCAGCCGATATGCCAGATGGCCGAAGTCAGCTCCGACGGTGGCGGGGTGCTCACCTTGCTGAAAAGCAGCCACGATTTCTGTGCCCAGATCCCGTCGGCCAAACCCGCAAATTTAGCCCTCTCACTATCGAAGCGGCTGGTATAAAAATCGATCGCCGCTTGTGGATCGGTAGTGTTGAGGTGCATGTGGTGAAAATGGGCCTCGGGCATCTGCAGCGGATTGGCGACGGCTGGTGGCGGCGGCGTCCCCTGCTGCCAGCCAGCCTCGACCAGGACACCGATGGTACCGGCTGCCAGCAATGCAAGAAAGAAGGAGAGAACTTTCACGGTCTTGCTCCAATAGCCGAGGCCCGGAGAGGTTGCCCTCACCCGGGCCTCACGCCATCTTTAAGGGTAATCAGTCAGTCGCCCGAACCCAGCCCCAGGCGGCATTGCTGCGCTGCCCGCCACTCTCGTGATAGGCCACCTTCAACCGATCGAGGGCGTCCGGCGCCAGCGCCTTGCGGTTAGCCTTGAGATTGACGTTGTAGAGCTTCGCCGCGTTGAGCCCGAAGATCTTTGCCTTGTCCTGGGGCGTAATCTTCTTGTATCCGAATTTTTCGCAGAACTCGTCGGTGATCTGGAATCGCTTGAAAGCATCGATCACCCACTGCGGTGATCCCCACCAGAGGCAGTCGGTTCCCCAGATAACATGATCCGCACCGTAATATTTCAGGTTCTTGCCGATGCCATGCATCGCCATCTCCGGGTGAGCAATCGCCAGTACCCCAAAGAAGCTGCCAATCTCGCAGTAGACGTTGTTCATCTTCGGATTGCGCTTCCTGATGTCCATGAGGATGCTGTGCCACTCGAAATCACCCGTCGTTGGATTGTAGCGGTTCATCTCCACCCACTCGTCCGGGCGGGTCATCCCCTGCTCGCCGGGCCCATGCTTGAGCGCCGAATGGTAGACGACAAAGGTCATATCGGGATGAGCCAGCGCCGCCTTCTCAACATCTTTCGGATTGGCAAGATGCCCAAGGGTGCGCGACTGGTATGAGAAGCCCTTGTGAACACTCAGCAGCCTGATGCCGCGCTTCTTTGACTCCTCGTAAAACCACATCGAGTTGTCATCATCCAGTTGAAAGCCCTGTCCGCTGCGGGCCGGATCGGCGTGACAGTACCACTTCCACGACTTGATACCGTACTGCTTCACCTCGCGATCCATCTGCTCGATGATTGCCGCCTTGTTCATCGTGTTGTTCACCTTGTCCCAATAATGATTGGGTGCCAGGTTACCCTGCGGAATCGCGCGAACGGTTCCGCCGGCAAGGCTGTTGATCTCGTTTGCGGCCTGCGACATCAGCCACGAGGGCAGGATTCCGCGCGGACTGCGAGCCTTGCCCTCGAGCACTTTACCGTCCTTATCCTTGTTGATCTCGACGCTCGGAACTCCTGAAATGACGACCACCGAAGTGTCGCTGTCGAAGAACATCTCCTTGACGAATGTCTTGTAACTATAGGAATCGACGTCGTTTTTCAGGCTGAAGCCCATGTTTTTCATGAACTCGTTGTTGCGAAAACCGAGTGCCAAGCCGTTGGTGAAGTGGGCCTGAACATCCATGATGAAGTATTCGTTCTTCGGCCACTTCTCATCATAGGCGGCCGCTTCCCAGGTCTCGGCCTCATCGACATCCCAGTAATTGCGCCCATAGGCGAGGTTAGAGGCAAGGAAGCAGGTTGCGAGCCCCATCGAAGTGCGCATGAAGTCGCGGCGCTCCATCCCCAGCCTCTTCGCCCGCTCGGTCGAGAGTTCACCGATCAACTGCTCCACCTGCTTCTGCTTCGTCGTCTGCGGCATCGGGACGATCTCTTCGTTCGACACCACTTGTGTCGGCACCGGAGAATCGACCCCCTTCATCTGATCTCGAACTGCTTTACGAATCCACATGGTTGGGGTGCTCCTGTCTGAAGTTGAAGGATCCCGGCCCGGGCTCGCCACCACGGACCGGGAGATAGCGGAAAGATCGATTATTGATTGTTCATCGCCAGCTTCTGACCATCGACGGTGTAGTCAACCCAGCCGATCATCATCTCCTCCCAGGTCTGGTCGCCCCAGCGCACGGCTTTGGTCGGATCAGGATTGAAGCGGTTGTTGGTGGAGTTGTCGAAATGGGCGACGCAATCGATGCGGCTTCCCTTTGGAACCGCAATCGGTTCCTTGACGAAGTAGGTCAGCTGCCAGTTAAAGTCGTACTTCGGCACACGCAGCAGCACCTTCGACGATCCGTCAGGATAGACCAGCTTGTACTCGAAGTCCTTGCCGCGAACATGCATGTGCGGCATGAACATATGGAGATGAGCATCTTCGGTGAAAGTGAAGGTTGAGCGTGCCTCGTAGTTGGGGTCGCCAGCCGGGATGACGAAATTGCGCGGATCAACCGTGACGCCCTTGGTGATCACGCGCTTCTCGACCGGCCCTTTGGCAAACCAGAGCCCGACCTTGGTGATATCCTTCGCCGCCTCGCCATTGGTCGTGTAATGCATCTGGAAGACGAGCACCGACCCCTTGCGAATCAGCTTGGCATTGCCATTTCTCAGGTTGAGCGGACTCATCCCCGGTGCCCAGCCAATCAGCATTCCGTCCGGATTGGTACCACGACGGGCATTGCGCGCGGCCTGTGGATCTTCAGGGTTGGCACCGCGGAAACGGTCAAGACGAATCTCACCGGCTGCCGGCAGCGCTCCCTGATCGGGCTCACGCACACTGATGATCACGTGATGAACCACACTCGGTGCGCCACGCTTGATCTCGGCAAACTGGATGTACTTGTCCTCGGTGAAGTTGGTCGGAACGGCATAATACTTGTAGGGCACCGTGCCATCGGCCGGAATCTCCGCCGTCTCGGTCATTGAGAGGACGACATCGGGCTGGCCATTCTTCCATTCGCCGGTGTGAAACTTCGGCAGCGGAGGCAGGTCACGCGGATCACCTTCTTTTGATCCGCCATCAACCCATTGACGGATTGTCTCGACCTGCGAGGTCGTCAGACGCGACTCGTTGAGAAACTGGCCGTGATCGGGATCGGCATACCATGGCGGCATCTCGCGGCTGACCACTTTGTCGCGAATCGAACGCGCCCACGGACGCACCTCTTTGTAGCTCAGCAGCGACATCGGTGCCATCTCACCCGGTCGATGGCACTCCGCACAATTGGCGTAAAGTATTGGTGCGACGTCCTTCGCAAAGGTCACCGCAGCCGGCGCCGCGATCGATCGGTCAATCCCTGAAGTGCCCATCAGCGTCAGTGCAATCATCACCATCGCCAGCAGCAGCCCCACCAGACGCCTGCTCTTTGTCTGCATCATATCTCCTCCTGGTTATTTCTCTCTCCAGTGCCTGCCCGGCAATGAAGCTCCCGGTCTCAGCAATTTCCCGGTCTTGTCCTGTTTGAATTTGTCAGTTTCAAATCGTCCCTGAATGGCACGACCTGGTGCTTGTCTGAATAAAGATATCGATCAAAACGTCGGTACGAGCTTACTGAATATAAATCACACTGAAATAAACCACGAACGATCAAACCCGGAACTATCAGCCTGCGTCGGAGATGCATGCGGCAAAACAATATTTACAATCTTCCCGACAATCTTCCAGAAAATCTGCCCGGACAATCTTCCCGGACTTTACAATCTTCTCGGAAATTTACGCCGGCCCACGATCGCCGGTTTCAGAAATTGCCTTCAGGCTGACAAATGTGCATTGATAATAGCAGAATCCCGGGGCTTTCAACAGAGTAAATGATCGATTACGCAGTTTATGGATAACCAGGTAATAGTATGATAGATGTCCATATCGTCCATAGTCCATACTGTCCATACCGTCCATATAGTCCATAGTCCATAGTCCATAGTCCATAGTCCATAGTCCATAGTCCATACCGTCCATAGTCCATAATCCCCCCCCATAGTCATTTACCATCTTTCACCGACTGTGCTATTTTGTCGAAAATACTTTTACGGAGTGTTCGATGAAACTATACAGAACAGCAAACGGGCCCGTAATGGAGGATCGCGGTGAGTATTACCAGTTACCGGAGACGGAATGGGATGTCCTGCTCAACCGACGCGATCTGGAGATGGTCCTGACAAGCCTTTCGCGGAGGGGGACGCGGCTGCCGAAGTTCGATCCGCAGACGCAGGCGCTGCCGCCGATCACGCGTCAGGAGGTCTGGGCAGCGGGAGTAACCTATTTCCGGAGCCGAACGGCACGAATGGAGGAGTCGAAAGCGGCGGGAGGTGGCGACTTTTATGACCGCGTCTACAGTGCAGACAGGCCGGAGCTCTTCTTCAAAGCCTCGGCGAGGCGAGTCTCGGGCACCGGGCAGAAGGTGCGGATTCGTCGCGATTCAAAATGGAATGTGCCGGAACCGGAGCTGGCGCTGGTGCTCAACTCTCACGGTGAGATCGTTGGCTACACGATTGGCAATGACATGAGTTCGCGTGACATCGAGGGAGAGAATCCGCTTTATCTGCCGCAGGCGAAGGTCTACGCTGCCTGCTGCGGGCTTGGGCCCGGGATTCTCGTTCGCCAGAGTCCACTGGAACCGGAGACAGAGATTGTGATTGAGATCAGGCGGAGTGGAGTGACGGCCTTCGAGGGGAGAACAACGCTGGCCAACCTCAAGCGGACACCTCAGGAGCTGGCGGGATACCTCTTCCGTGAGGACGAGTTTGCCGACGGGTGCTTCCTGCTGACCGGCACCGGGATTGTGCCTCCGGATGAGTTCACGCTGGAACCGGATGACGAGATCCGCATCACGATCGAGCCGATCGGCACACTGATCAACTTCGTCACCTGCGGGTAGCGTAGGGGTCGAACGACTCGCCAGCGGCTGGAGAGTCGTCGACCGGAGCTTCGGCATCCTGGTTAAGACTGAGGCTGACCTCGTGACGGCGTGACGATCCACGGCGATTCTTCTTGTTTCTGGAGATAATCTGCCGCAACTGTTCTGACTGGGCGGTGTAAAACCAGATCCGGCACCAGAGATGGAGGCCGATGGCGACCTGACCGATGAAGAAGGCAAGCAGGACCTGGCCGCCACCGGTCTGCCCGATCGATCCACGGAGCAGTGTCAGCCCGCTCAGCAGCAGAGTGCTGAGGACCGTCAGGACAAGGTAGAGGGGAAATATCAAAAAGAGATGGCGCAGGCCGAAGCTGACGGCTCGCAATGATTCGCGCAGCATGCGGCGCCGATTATCGGCGACGGTGCGCAGTCGCGCATAATCAAAGAGCATCGAAATCAGTCCCATCAGCAGGAACAAGACGATCAACCCGCCCCATCTCAGGTTGGCGATGGTCGAGTAGGCCTCTGCCCTGCTCTCCAGTCGATTGACATAACCTTGCCAGAGCAAGAAGACGACCAGTAGCAATGCCTGAAAGATCTTCGAGAAGATCATCAGCCTGAAG
>CAIKMY010000362.1 GCA_903828635.1 uncultured Acidobacteriota bacterium | reverse complement strand
TCGCCGTACTCGGCCTTGATCTTTTTGAGGCTGGGATGGACATTGCCGCACGGCGGGCACTGGTAGTCGCCAAACTCTTCGATGGTCACCGTCGAGCGCCCGGGAGTCGCTGTCGTCGGGGTGGTTGTCGCCGCCGTTTCGACCGTGGCTGTCGGTTTTGGCGATGCTGATGAATCGCTGCGCGAACTTTGATTTTGATAAAGCCAGTAGCCTCCTCCGAGGGCAAACAGCAGGACGATCAGGATGATGATAATCGGCAATCTGGTATTCATAGCGATAGAAGGTTCCTTGTCTGATAACGTGAATGACAGAGACGGAAGAGCCCTGAGTTGCCGTCGGTTTCAACTGGTTTCAGCCAGTGTTTTCAGCCAGTCAATTTTCTGGCAGTTGGTTTCGAACGATCGATGTTAAAGTAATCAAAATCAGAATGGGATTATAGCCCGGTAAGGAAAAGAGTTGGAAACGAGTTGAAGATGTTTTCCGGTGAGTGGTCGACAAATCGCAAATATTTGCTGGCAGCAGTGGCGCTGTCGGCCCTGCTGGTATCAGCCGGGTGGGCGTGGTATCGCTGGTCGGGCAGGCGGGTGGAGATGGCGGCCACGGTACCGGCCTCGGCGATCGGTTATGTTGAGATCGAGAGTGGCGGGGCGCTGATTGATCGGCTGGGAGAGACGGCGGCGTGGCAGAGTCTGGCACCATTGTACGGGATCGATCGCCGTTTTACGCTGGCGGGGAGTCTGGCGGGGCAGACCGGTCTGGCGGAGGCACCGGTGGCATTGGTGGTCACCGGGATCGAGGTTGGCGGGGACGAGGTCAGACCGCGACTGGCGCTGGTGATCGAGACCGGCCGTCAGGCATCAACGCTGCACGAAGAGATGGCGAAGCGCGTCGAGCAGTTTGTGCCGCGGCTGCTCGGGAGTGTCACGCGGCGAGATGGAATCCATGCCGGCGTCAAAATTACCTCCTGGAATCGAGTTGCCGACGATGACAACGGAGAGCGGGGGGTTCACGCCGCACAAATCGGGGGGGCATGGATTTTCGCCAATCACCCGGAACCATTACGAAACTGCATCGATGCGCGACTGGGACGCTCGCCATCCCTCGCGGGTGATTTTTACTGGCAGCGGGCACGGCAGGCAATTGCCGGTCGTGGCGAGGACGATTTCTATTTCGGTTTTCTCACCGGCGATGGAGTGACGAGGCTGCTCCGCTCGGGATCTTATCTTCTCTCCGGTACCGGGGTTACGAGGGCCCTGCTCGCCGGTGCCATCGGTGAGTTGCTGACCAGTCTTGCCGGCAGTCTCTGTGAGGGGGTGGCGTTTGCCGGGACGGTCGAGGATGGCATGGTTGCGGATCGCCTCCTCGCAATGATCAAGCCGGACCTGACTGAATCACTGCGGTCGTCGTTGATGACTCACACGACCGACGGCCAGTCACAACCTTCCAACCTTCAACTGTCCGGCCTGTCAGCCAATCTGCCCGGCTGGATTCGCGAGTGGACTCTCTGGCGGATCGAGGCGCCCGAAAGAACACTGCAGGGTATCGAGTCGGCAATTGCGGCGCGCGTCGGTGCCGGCGAG
>CAIKMY010000361.1 GCA_903828635.1 uncultured Acidobacteriota bacterium | reverse complement strand
CTCGATGATCACCGCCGCCGTCCGGTCATTGATCGCCTCACGGGCCTCGGCAAAGTCGTCCTCGCAACGGTTGGGATCGATAAAGCGCACACCGGGTATCAGCGGCTCGAATGGCTGGCGATATTTTGCCTGTGCCGTCACGGAAAGCGCTCCCATCGTTCTTCCGTGGAAGGAGTTGATCAGCGAGACATATTCGGTTTTGCCCTCACGCCCGCGGCGTCGCTGCCAGGCCCTTGCCAGCTTGAGTGCTCCCTCCACCGATTCCGTGCCGGTGTTGGCGTAAAAGACGCGCTTCATGCCTGAGGCATGGTTGAGCTTCTCGGCCAGCTGCCCCTGGTAGCGATGATAAAAGAGGTTGGAGGTGTGGAGCATGTCGCCCTGATCGCGCAGAATCCGCCGCACCTCCGGATGGTTGTGGCCAAGTACGCTGACGCCAATGCCCGACAGAAAGTCGATATAGGCCTTACCGTCGGCATCATAGAGCGTGTTTCCCTGTCCGCGGACAAAGAGCACCGGATAGCGCGCATAGGTCTGAAGTATGTTCTCGGACTCCAGCCGCATCACCTCCGCCAGATTCGGCGGCGCCGACTCCGGGCGCTTGAGCGGGCCCGGTGGGAGGCTGCCAACATTTGTTGCTTCTGTCTGGTCTCTCTCTTCTCTTTCCCTGGTCTCTCTTGTCTCTTCCATTGCAGTTACAATCCGGCAGTCAGGTTAAGTATCAAAGAATTAAATAATCAGTAATTAAATAATCAGGGCGATCAGTCAGATCGGGCGCTGCTGATCACTGATGTATCGTCGTCCCGAGTGGCTCGGAATCGTGCAGTGTGCGCCAGAGGACCTCAGGCTCTGAGGCCCCGACGATGCGAATGACGGAGACACCTGCCGCCAGTGCCTCAAGGCATGACCTCAGTTTGGGACGCATCCCGCCTCCGGCAACACCGCTTGCGAGGAGATGGTCAATGCCAGCCGGAGTCAGCTCGGCGATCTGTCGACCATTCTCGTCATTGACCCCGCCGACATCGGTAACCAGAATCAGCCTCGTGGCCCGACAGCCCCCGGCAACGGCCGAGGCCATCTGATCGCCGTTGACATTATAATACTGACTGTCCTCGCGGCCGAGACCAAGACAGGCGATCACCGGGGTGTAGCCCGCATCGAGAAGCCGGTCGATCAGGCCGGAGTCAGCCACAGTAATCTGACCGACAAAGCCGAGATCGACTCCGTCCGGAGCATTCATCTTGTCGGCAAGAAAAGTACGCCCGTCCCCGCCGGTGAGGCTGACCGCCGGCACACCGGCAACACCAAGTTCAGCGACCAGGTTTCTGCCAACGAGGCCCGAAAGAACCATCTGGACGACATCTCTCGCCGCCGCATCGGTCACCCGCAATCCTTCATGAAACCTTGACTCGATCCGTAACGCATCGAGCATCCTCGCGATCTGCTTTCCGCCGCCGTGGACAAGAATCAGGCGCTGCCCCTCGCGAACGAGAGCGGCAATCTGGCCGACCAGGCGGTGGCGAAGCTCGTCGTTGACAAGGACACTCCCGCCAAGCTTGATTACCGTACAATTCATCTCAGCCCCTCCCCCTCGGCAAACCCGAGCGCGAGATTGGCATTCTGCATCGCCTGACTGGCTGCCCCCTTGAGAAGGTTGTCGATCGCGCCGATAACAATCGCCGCCCCGGTCGCCTCATCGACCACCACCCCGAGATCACAATAGGGAGTGCCGGCAACAAATTTGATCTCCGGCATCTGTGAGCCGGCGAAGATCCTGATCATTGGTGAGTCGGCAAAGGTTGCCTGCCATGTTTCAATGATATCCTGACGCTTGACGCCGTGGCGCAGCCGCAGGTAGATCGTCGAGAGAATCCCGCGATTGATCGGCAGCAGGTGCGGCGTAAATATCAGGTGACGGGCGTCATCAGGCAATCCCAGGCCCTGAGCGATCTCGGGAGTGTGTCGATGCCTGAAGAGATTGTAGGCACGGAAGCTCTCGCTGACCTCGACGAAGTGGGTCGTCGCCGTTGGCGTCTTGCCGGCCCCGGTGACTCCTGACTTCGAATCGCAGATGATCGGCAGCGCTTCGTCTGCCATCCCCGCCGCCAGCAGTGGCTGAATCGGGAGGATGATCGATGTCGGATAGCAGCCGGGATTGGCAATCAGCTTCGCTCCCGGCAGATGCTCACGCATCAACTCTGTCATTCCATAGACCGCCGTTGCCAGCAGATCCTGCCGTTCATGCTCAAAGCCATAATACCGGGGATAGAGCGAGGCGTCCCGCAACCTGAATGACCCGGCGAGATCGACAACTACGGCTCCGGTCTCGAGTGCCCGACCCGCTGCTTCGTGCGAGAACTCATTCGGAGTCGCGAGGAAAATCAGCCCCGGATCGAGCTTCGCAATCGTCTCCTCATCGTATGGCAGACAGGCAAGGCCCGTCAGTCCGGTAAGATGCGGATGGATATTAGTCAGCGGCGTTGGCTCTCCCGATCCTGAGGCAAATGCCCCGACCAGCTTCAGACGGGAATGGCCCAGTATCAAACGTATCAATTCACGACCGGAATAACCGGTTGCTCCGGCGACGATCGTGCGGATCCGACTGCTCATTTCGGTCTTCTCTCTTCCTGTCTCTGTCTCTTCCTGTCTCTGTGTTTTCCAGTCTCTGTGTTTTCCAATCTCTGTCTCTTCCTGCTCTCCATACCTTCACCAAACAAGAGAGGCAGTGTACACGATTACGACCGGGCAACAAAGAGTCAGAGAGCTCGATATTGACCTCTGAGCTGTTGACAAGCTGGCGCAGAGAGTAATACCTTACGGCTACGCACTTCGAAAGGGGCAACCGCTCCCTGCACCTGAAAGAAAATTGCCGCCTCATAAACGCAAAATCGGCGAACAGGCGGCACCGGAGAGTTCATGCAGAAATCAGTTAAGTTCCGGATTATACTCAAGCGACTCATTGTTCTAATTGCACTGTTTACCCTGGCATCGGCCAGCGGGTTGATGACCAGTGGATTTGCTGGCGGCAACAGCGGTGACATTTTTATGACCAGGGTGGCTCCGATCTTCGAGCAGAACTGTATCGGCTGCCACGGAGCGAAGATTCAACGATCAGGATTTGACGCGCGAAGTGAGGAGTCGATTCTCAAAGGGGGAAAGCGTGGTGCGGTGGTCATCCCGGGAAAACCGGATGAAAGTATCCTTTACCGGATGGTTGCCCACCAGGAAGAGCCCTCGATGCCGCTTGGTGGCAAGCTGGCCGATGAGGAGATCGCGGTCATCCGTGAATGGATTGGTGGACTGAAAGCGACAACGGTCGCTGTTGAGACGATACCAACGCGGAGTCAGGGTTATGCGATCACCGCGAAGGATCGGCAGTGGTGGGCCTTTGTCAGGCCGGTGATGCCGGCGGTGCCGGCAGTCAAAAACCGCCGATGGGTGCGCAACGAGATTGATTCATTCATTCTCAACCGGCTTGAGGCCGGCGGGCTGCAACCCTCACCCGCGGCCGATCCTCGCACGCTGATCCGGCGAGTCTACTACGATCTCACCGGGCTGCCACCATCTCCGGAGGAGGTTGAGGCCTTCGCGAAAAATCCTTCCGAGCGAGCGTGGGAGAGAGTTGTCGACCAACTGCTCGCCTCACCACATTATGGCGAGCGTTGGGGACGCCACTGGCTTGATCTTGCGCGCTATGCCGATTCCGGTGGCTATGAATTTGATTATGACCGGCCGCATGCCTGGCACTATCGTGACTGGGTGATCAGGGCATTCAACAGCGACATGCCCTACAACCAGTTCATCATCCAGCAGCTGGCCAACGATCAGGTCAGGCCGGGAGAGTCTGAGGCAATCATCCCGACGACCTTCTGCCGCAACGGTCCGACGGTCGACAATGTCGTCAATGAGGAGACACGCAGCGACGAGCTCGACGACATGGTCTCAACCACCTCGTCCGTCTTCCTCGGGA
The DNA here is from genome assembly GCA_903828635.1 of uncultured Acidobacteriota bacterium. GTDB lineage: Bacteria > Acidobacteriota > Blastocatellia > RBC074 > RBC074 > CAIOZW01. Next base: position 19,582 of record CAIKMY010000361.1, on the reverse strand, counting down.
TCACGATGGGCTGCGCCCGCTGCCACGATCACAAGTATGATCCACTGCCGACACGAGACTATTACCGAATGGTGGCGATCTTTGCTCCGTTCGAGAAGACAGAGCGCCCGCTGGTTGGTGAGGAGGAGGTTGCGGCACACAAAGCCGCCAACAAAGTGGTTGACGAGGAGCTCAAGCCCTGGCGCAAGCAGATGGCCGAGCTTGAAAAGCCGTTCCGCGAGCGGCTGATGAACGAAAAGATTGAGTTCCATGTTCGTCTGGCCGAGAAATCGAGCGGCTTTGGCGGCAGGACGCGCGAGGAGTTTCGCGCCGAGACGGCCGCGAGGCTCACCAGGGATGTCAGCATCCAGCCGGAAGAGATCGACGAACTGATGAATCCGGAGCAGCTCAAAGAGCGGCGTGCCCTTCAGAAACAGATCGAGACGATCAGCAAGAAGCGGCCGAAGCCATACAAGGCAGCGATGGGGATCAGCGATCGCAAGGAGCCGGAGAAGACGTGGATCAACCTTCGCGGCAACTGGCGGACGAAGGGCGATGAGGTCAATCCGGGCCTGCCGACGGTTCTCTCAAGCGGGGCGGATCTTTCGCCGGAGAATCGTCGCCGGCAACTGGCCGAGTTCATCGCCAGCCCCGAGAATCCGCTGACGGCGCGTGTCATCGTCAACCGCATCTGGAAATATCATTTCGGAGCCGGGATCGTGCGGACGACCAGTGATTTCGGGATCACCGGAGATCGTCCGAGCCATCCCGAACTGCTCGACTGGCTGGCGGTGCGCTTCGTCAACGGCAATGAGCCGGACCAGCAGGCGACAGCGTGGCGCTTCAAGGCGATGCACAAGCTGATTCTGATGTCGAACACCTATCGTCAGTCGAGCGCCGATAACGAAGCCGGCATGGCAAAGGACAATGACAACCGGCTGCTCTGGCGTTTCAACCCGCGACGCCTCGAAGCCGAGGCAATTCGCGACAGCATCCTCGCAGTCAGTGGCAAGCTCAACCCGCAGATGTTTGGCCCGGGGATCTACCCCCGCATTGATCCCGATATCGTCAACACCGGGTCGCGTCCGCGATGGCCGCTCGATGCCCGGGACGACCACGACACTTTCAGACGAAGCATCTACATTTTCGTCAAGCGCTCGGTGCTGCTGCCCCTGGCGGAGGTCTTCGATTGTCCGGTGACGGTGGTCTCGACACCCAATCGCCCGACCTCGACGGTCTCTCCGCAGGCGCTGGCGATGATGAACAATGAATTTATCCTCGAGCAGGCGAAGTTCCTTGCCGAACGGATCAGCCGTGAAGCGGGAAATGCGCCGGCAAACCGGCAGTCACGCATGATCGACCGTGCCTTTCGGCTGACGCTGCTCCGCTCGCCGAGCGCTCGGGAAGCAGAGTGGTCTGCGAGCTTCATTGGCAAACAGACCGAGGGCTATGTCCGGCGCAATGACAGCACCCCGGAGGCCTCAGCAATGCGCGACTTCTGCCACGCCCTGCTCAACCTCAACGAATTTCTCTATATCGACTAAGGAGTCCCGATGAAGAACCCGGATCTCAACAGAATGTCGCGCCGTGAACTGATCTTCAAGGCAGGCGCCGGCTTCTCCGGCCTGGCGCTGACCTCACTGCTCGACAAGGACGGCCTGCTCGCTGCCAGCCCGGAAGCAACCCCGGGACCTGCCGGCTCCGGCTCGCCACTGGCACCCAAGCAACCACACTTTGCGGGCAAGGCTAAATCGGTGATCTTTCTCTTTATGTATGGCGGACCGAGCCAGGTTGACCTCTTCGATCCCAAGCCGATGCTGCAGAAGATGCATGGCAAGCCGCTGCCAACCGGCGAAAAGCTTGAGACATTCAACAAGAATGGCAACCTCATGGCCTCGCCCTATCAGTTCAACAAATACGGGCAGAGCGGACTCGACATCTCCGAGCTCTACTCAAACCTCGGGACGGTCGCCGATGAGCTCTGCGTCATCAAATCGCTTTATTGCCTGAGCAACAACCACTCACCGGCAATCTTTCAGATGAACAGCGGCAACATCCGGCCGGGTAATCCCTCGCTCGGCTCGTGGGTGACCTACGGTCTGGGGACCGAGAACCAGAATCTGCCGGCCTACATTGTGATGTATGACTGGCGTGGCGGGCCGATTGGTGGCGCCCCCAACTGGTCGTCGGGTTTCATGCCGGCCGCTTACCAGGGAACATCTTTTCGGCCGGGGCCAACGCCGATCGTCGATCTCAATCCCCCGAAATGGGTCGATCCAAACCTGCAGCGACAGGAAGTCGACCTGATTCAGCAACTCAACCGCGAACACCGCGAGCGCCGCGCCCGCAACAGTGATCTCGATGCACGCATCGCGTCTTATGAGCTCGCCTTTCAGATGCAGACGCACGCCCCCGAAGCGGTCGATATCACCAATGAGTCGGCGGCGACGAAGAAACTCTACGGGATTGGCGAGAAACACACCGATTTCTTCGGACGCCAGTGCCTTGTCGCCCGGCGAATGGTTGAGCGCGGCGTGCGGTTCATTCAGCTTTATCACGGCGGCGGCCACCAGCAGGAGTCGTGGGATGCCCACTTCGGCCTCGATGAGAACCATCGCCTCCACTGCGCTGAGACCGATGTCCCCATGACCGGGCTGATCAGAGATCTCAAGGCGCGCGGGCTGCTCGACTCGACTCTCATCGTCTGGGGTGGCGAGTTTGGCCGCATGCCGATGTCACAATCAGGCATCGGGCGCGACCACAATCATTATGGCTTCTGCATGTGGCTTGCCGGCGGCGGTGTCAAGGGCGGGCAGTCGCTGGGAGAGACTGACGAATTCGGCCTCAAAGCCGCGGTCGATCCCTACTCGGTCCACGATCTCCACGCAACCATTCTCCATGCTCTCGGACTCGATCACCGCAAACTGACCTACTATTTTGGTGGCCGCAATCAGCAGCTGACCAACTTCGGTGGTGACCCGATCCTCAGAGTCTTCAGTTGAAGTGACCGCTTAACCAGCGGGACCTGCAGACTGGCTGAATCTGCTGGCTGAATCTGCTGGCTGAATCTGTTGGCTGAATCTGTTGGCTGAATCTGTTGGCTGAATCTGTTGGCTGAATCTGTTGGCTGAATCTGTTGGCTGAATGAATGTGGGCTGAGCCCCTCATCCATTCAGCCAATCTCGTCTCTTGCCGGTTCTTTTCCAAGCCAATTCTGTCCTGGCGCCAGCTGAGAGAGAATTGAATTCTCAGCACCCCGGCACCGGTAGACGATGCCCCACTGGGGCTGATGGCCGCACTGTATCGCCAGAGAATCTCACCTGAAGCCGGGGGCAGGAGCCTGCGATTGGCGTGTCTGAAGTGGTTTCAATGCGTCAGTCCTGCTGAACCGGCTTGAAGGCGCAAGTCTTGATTCAGCGAATATTCCCGATAATGACAACATCGCTGTTGACGATCCCGCGAGAGAGCGCGAGGCGCGCGCCATCTCGTGACCAGGCAAAATCAAAGATAATCTGCTGGCTGAAATCGGTGAGTCGGCGTGGCGGGCTGCCATCAAGCGGCTGGCACCAGATATTGGTAGCATTGTCGGTGCTGACGGGATAGGCGATGCTCTTCCCATCCGGGGTCCAGCGAATGGCACGGAAGATGGACGGGCTCGGAATGTCAAAGATCTTCAACACCCCGCCACCATCGATCGGCATGACGGCAATCATCCACTGGCCGCTGGCTTCATCAAGGCGATTGAAGGCGATCCATTGACTGTCGGGGGAGAGAGTCGGCCGCCAGGACAATCCGTTGGTCAGTCTGACCGATTCACCGCCGGTGGCAGGCATTCTGGCAAGAGAGTGCGTCATTGTCACATAGACCAGCCATTTACCATCCTGAGTATATTCCGGGTACCATTCGTTGACTCCGGCGGTTACCTGCCGGGGATTGCTGCCATCAAGATTCATGCGCCAGATGTTGCGATGGCCGGCAGCACTCGAGCTCCAGATGATCGATTGGCCATCAGGAGTGAGTGCGGGATCGAAATGCTCATTACCATCCGATGTCAACTGCTTCGGGCTGCTGCCATCGGCATTGGAGATCCATATTTGCGGCATTTCGCCAGCCATTGAGCGATAGACAAGACGATTGTCAGGAGTCCATGTAAGTCCGCGAATTCCATCTTCACGGCCGGTTCCGGAGGTGATCGCCCTCGCCCGGGCGACATCCTCGCTTGGAGCGACCCAGAGATTGACGACGCGATCGGCACGCACCACGGCGAGCGAACCGGCGGTGACCGCAAGGCTGAGATCAGTATAATCGCTGAGATCGCTGATCAATCGTCGCGCACCATTGCCGGGGTAGTCGAGGCGCCAGATCTGATTTGGCGCACGGCTGTATTCAGGGCTGAGGACGAGAAGCCCACTGCCATCACCCAACCAGGCGAGACGCCGCGGTGACCCATACCAGTGCTTGACGCCGAGCGGTCTTTCCATTCCATCAGCGGCGCTGATCGCCACGATGCCCCGGTAGGGGTCGGCGGCGGTAAAATTGTTGGTGGCACATGCAATGATCCGGCCATCAGGCGACCAGGCCACCGCCCCCGGCAGGAAGTTGTCAGGAAACTTGCGGACCGCCAGTTCACGCTCGTCAGTGCCATCCAGCTTCGCGATCATCAGCGCCGACTTACCCTGATTGAAGGTCTGTCGAATGTAGGCCAGTGACTGGCCATCGGGCGAGAGGGTGATGTGGCCATCGACATTGCTGATCAGCCTCTTTTCCCACTTCCCGAGCATCGACATCCGGTAGAGTGTCCCGCGATCACTAAAACTGCCATCACTTGGACCATTCTGGTAGCCGCGAACAAAGTAGACGAACTGGCCATCGGTCGAAAAGGTAACGCTGATATAGGAGACATTGGCAGGCGGAACAATCTCGATCTCGCTGGCGGTCGCCACCTGGCGCAACCAGAGGCTCTGTTGGCCACCGTCGATAATTGCCTGAACTACATAGCGGCCATCGGGGGAGATGGCGACGCGCGTTGCCTTTCCATTATAGGTGAGACGATTGACCTGCGGAGTGGTGGCACCGGGCTCTCGCGAGTTGACGCCCTTGTAAGCAGCATAACCCAACAGTGACACGGCGAGGACGGCCAGCCCCAATAATGCAAGAATCATCTTCCCCCGGCCTGATCTGCCAGTTGATACCGCCACGCCAGGTTGCTGCCCGGATAGCATCGACAAGCTGTGCAGGCCCGGGTCCGAAGGGGGGAGGTTCGCGGGGGTGGGCAGGGGTGGTTCGGTAACCTCGTTAACCTCGGTAACCTCCTTAACCTCGGCGATGAATTTGTAGCCGCGGCGTGGAATTGTCTCAATGTACTGGTGTAGTTCAGGGTTTTCTCCGAGCAGCTTTCTGAGCATCGAGACATTCTGGGTCAGATTCCCTTCCTCGACAAAGGAATCCGGCCAGAGGTGTTTGAGAAGCTCATCACGGGTGACAATCGTCTGACGATGCTCGATGAGCACCAGCAGCGTGTCAAAAAGCTTCGGAGTCAGCGGCACGGGCCGCCCATCCCGGAGCAGCACCCGCTCGCGGATATCGATCCGGAAGTGTGAAAATTCGTAATAGCGCCTGATTTGCTGATTCATAAAGGCCTTGATAATTATCTTTGAGCCTTATTTGAGAAAAATATCAGCTTTCTTTGAGGACTTTTAACAGACAAGATCACTAGGATGCGCGCCAAAGTTAGCGTCGGAACCTGACTGACCTGGTGCAAAAGCAACTGCGGGGAGGCTCGACTATCGATCTTCGAAGTTCACAGGGAAGTTCACATGTGTTCGAGGATGTCTCTTCCGCAGGATTCTGTAATGAAGTCGAAATTATAAAACAGCCCATTCGGCTGAGGCAATCGGAACAGGGGGCACCCATTCTGCCGGATAGTCTGGTGCCTCCGGTGAATTGACGAAGGCCTGGAGGAGATTCGTGAGTACAAGAAGAGAGTTCATTCGACATTCAGCTCTGGCAATCGGAGCCGCAGCACTGCCGGGAGAAGTCAACGGAGCAACGAAAGTGGTCCAACCGGGCAGCACCTCTGCGGACTGGTATGATCGCCCGATGCGCTGGGCGCAACTGACGCTGGTTGAGGACGATCCCGGGCAGTATGACCCGGCATTCTGGCTCGACTATTTCAAGAGGACCCACTCTGACGCAGCCTGTCTCTCGGCCGGGGGATGTGTCGCCTATTATCCGACCAGAATCCCTCTCCATTATCGCAGCAGGTTTCTCGGAGATCGTGACTGCTTTGGAGAGTTGGTCGAGGGGGCCCGCAAACTGGGGATGAATGTCATTGCCCGCACCGATCCGCATGCGGCAACACAGGCAATCAAGGATGCGCATCCCCACTGGATTGCGGTAACGGCTGACGGCCTGCCGCGCCGCCACTGGGCTGACCCGACACTCTGGGTGACCTGCGGTCTGGGCCCCTACAATTTCGAACACATGACCGCAATCACCCGCGAAATCGTCGAAATGTACAAGGTTGACGGTATCTTCAGCAATCGCTGGGATGGGTCAGGCATGTGTTACTGCATTCACTGCCAGACCAATTTCAGAAAAGACAGCGGGATGGAACTGCCGCGAACGAACGATCCGCAGGACGAGGCACGACGCCGGTATATCGTCTGGCGTCAGGAGCGACTCTTCCAGCTTTGGAGGGTCTGGGACAGTGAAATCCGGAAGATCAATCCGCAGGCGAGCTATATTGCCAACGCGGGAGGTGGCGCGCTGAGCGACCTCGACATGAAGACCATTGGCGGGTTGGCGCAGACGCTTTTTGCCGATCGGCAGGCACGGCGCGGCCTGATGCCGCCGTGGGCCAATGGAAAAAACGGCAAAGAGTATGGAGCCACAATGGGGCGCAAGGCGATCGGCGGCATCTTTAGTGTCGGCATCGAGGAGCCCTACCGCTGGAAGGACTCGGTGCAGAATGCTGAGGAGATCAGGCTCTGGGTGATCGATGGTATTGCGCACAATCTGCGTCCCTGGTTCACAAAATTCAACGGGAAAGTGATCGACAAACGCTGGCTGAAGGTTGTCGAGGAGATCTACGACTGGCATTGGCGACACGAATCATACCTGCGCAACGAGAGGTCGCTTGCCGATATTGCAGTCGTCTACTCACAGCAGACGGCGACATTTTATGGTGGAGAACAGGCGCGGGCAAAGGTTGAAGACCATGCACTCGGGTTTTACCAGGCACTGGTCGAATCACGGGTGCCATTCGATATGGTACATGATCATCTGCTGAGCCGCGAGCAGTTGCAGCAATACCGGACGCTGATTCTGCCGAACATTGCCGCGCTCTCGGACGGCCAATGCAACCAGTTGCGTGAATTCGTCGAGGCCGGCGGTAACCTGATTGCCACTAATGAGACCTCGCTTTACGATGAATGGGGCAGACAGCGCAAGGATTTCGGGCTGGCCTCGCTCTTTGGCGCTTCATTTGACGGGCGAATCGACAGCGGGCTGCGCAACTCCTACCTCAATATTGAAAAAGATCGGACGACCGGGCAGTACCACACGATTGTTCGGGGCCTCGAGGAGGCGACACGCATCATCAACGGAGTCAACTGGGTGCACGTCAGGCCGCATGACCGTGCGGCCGGTTCCCCGCTGACACTGGTCCCCTCGTATCCTGATCTTCCAATGGAGCAGGTCTGGCCGCGAGTGGCGCGAACCGATGTGCCGGGAGTCTATGCCCGGCAGAGCGGAAAAGGGCGAGTCGTCTACTTCCCGTTTGACCTCGACCGCACATTCTGGGAGGTGCTGAGTACCGACCACCTGAAATTGATCCGCAACGCAGTTGCCTGGGCGCATCAGGCAGACCCGCCGCTGACGGTCAAAGGTCCGGGAATCCTGGATGTCTCGCTTTGGGAACAGAAGCGCTCGATTGCCGCCCACCTCGTCAACCTGACAAATCCGATGATGATGAAGGGGCCGGTGCGCGAAATCATCCCCGTTGGAGCACAGGAGGTGCGGATTCGTGTGCCTCAGGGGCGGGTGGTCTCCGGAGTGCGCCTTCTCGTCAGCGGCCGAACTCCGGTCTGGCGTCTGTCGGCCAATCTCCTCAGCGTCACGGTACCGTCGATCAACCTGCACGAGGTCATCGCGATTGATCTGCGATGATCACTTTATGGTAAGCGTCAGTGAACCTGATCACACGGAGTCTGATGAAGAAATCTACCCTGACAATTTTGCTGCTGCTCTCTCTGCCGGTCATTGACTGTATTGACAGGCCACTTGCCCAGGCAAGAATCGAAGAGGGCTGGTGGATGCGCGAACCCATTCGCTGGGTTCAGAACAATTTGCGCCAGGTTGATGCCACACTCGACGCGAGGCGCCTGGCCCAACAACTTGCCGACATGCGGGCCAATGTGGTCCTCATGGGCATGGGCGGCATCGTCTCGTATTACCCAACCAGTGTTGCCTATCACTATCCGAGCCCTGACCTCCCTGCAGGACGCGACATGTTCGGGGATGTCCTGCGCGAGTGCCATTCAAGAAAGATTCGTGTCGTCGGCCGTTATGATCTGAGCAAAACGCGCAAGGATGTCTTTGACGCGCATCCGGAATGGTTTTTCCGCCAGTCGGATGGGCGACCGGTCATTTACAACGGCCTCTACTCAACCTGCATCAACGGCGGCTATTACCGTGATCAGGCAATGAAGATCCTCACCGAGGGGCTGGAAAAATATGATGTCGACGGGCTCTTCTTCAACATGTTCGGGAATCAGTCACGTGACTACAGCGGCAGGTATGTCGGACTTTGCCACTGCGAGGCCTGCCGCACGAAGTATCGTCGCGAGTATGGCCGGGAGATACCGGAAGAGTCAGATGAGAGCTACCGCAAGTTCATGTTCGTCTCATCGCGTGAGGTGGCGGCAGAGATCGGCCGGCTGATACGGACGAAGAGGCCGGGGGCCGGGTATTTCAACTACATTCAGGAATACACTGACGGGGTGATGTCGGAATCGAACACGGCGGTGGCGCGGCCGTTGCCGCTCTGGCCCTATTCGGCAAGCGACAATGTCAATCGGGCGCGCAACAGTCAGCCCGGCAAGATGTCAGTCGACCTCAACATGCAGTTTGTCGATTACTGGTGGCGATTCGCCACGGTACCGCGGGGTGAGATCGCACTCCGCGCCTGGCAGAACATCGCGCACGGCGGAGCATTAACCTTCGAGATGAATGGCACATTTGAACAGCAGGATCGTCAGGCGCTGGAGACAGCGAAGCCGATCTTTCGCTGGGTAGCGGCCAACGAGGATTACTATGTCGGACAGACGAGCGGTGCACGAGTCCTGCTGCTCGGAGCCCCTCCGGGCGCGGGGCGCGAGTTCGGGGTCGAGCCTTACCGTGGAATCTTCAGGTTGCTGACTGAAGAGCATATTCCATTTGCCGTCTCTGACAACATGGAATGGCTGGGGAAGCGTGACTTCGACCTCGTGATTGCCACCGACTGGGCACCTGCCGGCCTGAGACAATATGCCGAGAGCGGTGGCCGTGTCCTGATCGTCAGCCCTCAACCGCCGGAATTTGAGGTTGCTCAGGTGGTTGGGACTATTAAAGAGATACGTGGCTACCTGCGGATCCGGGATCATGAGGCACTTCCTTCGCTGCGCGACACCAATCTGCTGATGCTCAATGGAGCCTTCACCGAGGTCCATGAGAGTGCGAAGCCACTGCTGACACTGGTTCCACCATCGATGTTCGGCCCGCCGGAGTTGATTCACATCGACATGAAGGACACCGGGACGCCTGGTCTTGTGATCACGCGAAAAGGAAAGGGGACGGTGGCGTGGATTCCGTGGAACCTTGGCGGGATGTACTATCGTCACAGCCTCAATGCCCATGCCGGACTCTTCCGCGACTTGCTGACACTGCTGGGTATCCCGCGACAGATCAGAACCAATGCCCACCCACTCGTTGAGTTCTCGCTGATGAAGCAGAAGGGGAGAACATTGCTCCATCTGATCAATCTCAGCGGACACTCGTCAACTGGTTATTTCGCCCCGGTACCAATGTCGAACATCGAGATTCGGATTGCCGGCTCATTCAGCCGTGCACGCACGCTGCGCAGCCCCGGCAGCCTCGGGATCAGAGCAGATGGAGAGTACAGTCTTCTGACGCTGCAGCAGCTTGGTGATTACGAACTGATCGTCCTCGAATAGGGTTCAATCAGCGGAGTCCTGCTGAGAGGGCTCTCGTCGAACCACAAACATTGGTTGGATCCCCCAACCTACCGTCAAATGAGACCAGGAGTTTAAGCATGAAACAAATAGTTCGATGCATTCTGTTGTTGCTGCTGGTGGCGCTCGGTGGACGAGTCACGGCTCAGGTATCATCGGGAACAATTGCCGGCACGGTTCTCGATGCCAATGATGCCGCGATTGCGGGTGCGAGGGTAACGGTGACACAGACGGCGACCTCGGTCGCGCGTGAAACGGTGACTGATGAGCGCGGACAGTTTCTTGCGCCCAACCTGCGTCCCGGAGAATATGAGATCAGCATCGTCGCTACGGGATTTCAACGGCGCACCTTTACCGGTGTCGTGCTGACAGTCGACAAGACGATCAACCTCACGGCAGCACTTCAGCCCGGCACGGTCGAGCAGACGGTTGAAATCACCGGCGCGGCACCACTGCTCGACAGCGCGACATCCTCGCTCGGCCAGGTGATCGATAACAAAAAGATCGTTGATCTGCCACTCAATGGCCGAAACCCCTTTGCACTCGGCCTGCTGACCGGCTTCACTGCACCGGTCAAGGGAGTCTCATCAAACCTTCCCTTCGTTGGTGGCGGCGGCCGCTGGCAGAACAACGACGTACTGCTTGACGGTATCGACAACAACACGATGTCGACTTCGGGCGGCATCGGTGTCAGCGGCATCAACTATACCCCGTCGGTTGATGCGGTTGCCGAGTTCAAGGTCAAGACCAACAATTACAGCGCCGAGTTCGGCCGCTCGGCAGGCACGATCATCAGCGCAACAACCAAATCGGGCACCAACCAGTTCCATGGCACTCTCTGGGAGTTCCTGCGCAACGAGAAGCTGGATGCCAACAATTTCTTCACCAATGCGGCACCACGTCCTGCGGGTCAGAAGGCCAGCCGTTCACCTTTCAAGCAGAATCAGTTCGGCTTCACCTTCGGCGGCCCGGTGGTGCTGCCAAAGATTTACGACGGACACAACAAGACCTTCTTCTTCGCTGATTATGAAGGGTTGCGGCGTCGTACCAGCGCCTCGTCGAGCCTCAAGGATGTCCCACCGCCGGCCTTCCGTAATGGTGATTTCTCGGGCTTCAATCGCAAGATCTATGATCCGCGGACAAGGCGCCTGGTCAATGGTCGTGTCATTGCCGATCCGTTCCCGGGCAATGTCATCCCGACCAACCTGCTCAACCCGGCGGCCATAGCGACGCTCAAACTGTTGCCGGCACCCAATTTTGGTGCAGCCAACGCGCAGGCGGCCAACTACCTCTTCCTTGGCGCGCAGCCCTTCGACAGCAATCAGTATGACGTGCGCATCGACCATCAGTTCAATAGCAGCAACACCATCTTTGGTCGTTTCTCGCACGCGCTGCAGACAAGCTACAACCCGGGGAACTTTGTCGGCTTCATCGGCGGGGGCACTGACAATCTCAACAATTCAATTCACACGACGATCAATGATACTCACGTCTTTTCAACCAACGTCGTCAACGAGTTTCGTATCGGCTACTCCCGTCATAACGGCAGCTTCGTCGTCAGGGATATGGAAGAGGGATTGAAATTTGCCGAGTCGAACAATATTGCCGTCTACCCCTTCCCGATCAGGATGTTTCCCAACATCGTCTTCTCTCCATCAGGGCTGACAAGCGGCTCCAACACGTTCACGCCAATTGGATCCGGCGGGCCCAATCTCAACATCGAAAACAATTACCAGATGTCAGACGACCTGACGCGGAGGCTGGCGAGTCATACGCTGAAGATGGGAGCCGATCTGCGACGACGCCAGTTCGATGTCAACTATGGTGGTGGACAGACGGTCTTCGGCTCGATCTTCAGCGCCTCAGGTGATGATGCGGGATCAGGGAACCCGCTGGCCGATTTTCTGTTGGGCTATCCGTCGCAGGTGACCGGCTCGCAATTGCTCGACTGGGCGCGACTGCGCGACACCTACTTTGGCACCTACCTGCAGGATGACTGGAAGTTAAATCAGAAACTGACACTCAATCTCGGACTGCGTTACGAGCTCTTCACCCAACCAATCGATGCGCGGGATCGCGGTTCTCTCTTTGATACGCGTAACGGCACCTTCGTCGTTCCGGCCAAAAACGGCTTCTCACGTGCGATTGTCGACAGTTTCAACAGGAATTTTGCTCCACGCTTCGGATTTGCCTACCAGTTCAACGACCGTCTGACGGTTCGTGGCGGGGCGGGGGTCTTCTATGGTCAGCGTTCACCCAACCAGCAGACGACCGTCTTTGGATCGAATCCACCCAATGCCCCGTCAGTCATCACTCCATCGTTCAACAATGTCATCACTCCACCGATGACGATCAGCACTCCGATTCAGGTGGGTCCGGCGACTGCTGACCTCAGCGCTTTCTCCTCGACCAACACCCTCGGGCTGCTCATCCGCACCGCAGATTTCACCAACAGCCGTCCGGCGCAGCTTTACCAGTGGAATCTTGGATTCCAGTATCAATTGACGAGAGACACAGTCCTTGAGGCAGCTTATGCTGCGACGCGAGGGACGCGCCTGACAACCCGCGTCAACCTCAATCAGATCCCGTGGGAGCGTGCCATGGCCGGCTTCACGGCACAGGCAGATCGCCTGTTTCCCAAGGTTGGCAACCAGGTGGTCATGGACTCGGCGATGGGCAACAACCATTACCACGCACTCAACCTGCGTGGTGAGAAGCGGCTCAGCTCCGGGCTGAACTTCCTTGTCAATTTTACATGGTCGAAGAATCTCGAAAGCGGCTCAGGGGGCAACAGTGCGATGCTGCAAAACGGAGGGACGACCAATCCGCTCGACAGCTGGAACCTGCGTGCAGAGAAGTCATACTCGGCAATGGATCTTCCCTACGTCTTTGTCGTCAGCAGCGGCTATGAGCTGCCATTCGGCAAGGGCAAACCTTTTGCCAATACCAGCCGTCTGGCCGGGGCACTGCTTGGCGGCTGGCAGGTCAACGGGATCTTCAGCAGCCTGAGCGGGTTCCCCACCGACATTCGCAGCACGCGCGTCGCCGGTAATAATCAGCTCTTCGCCACTTTCAATGTGCCCGATCTGGTTCCCGGTCAATCTCTCTACCTGCCCAATCGGGGTCCGAACGGGTTCTTCAACCCGGCGGCATTCAGCGAACCGGGAACGGCAACCAATGCAAGGGGGGCATCATTGATCAAATTCGGCAATCTCGCCCGCCGCGCCGGTCGCGGGCCGCACACCAACAATCTTGACTTTTCAGTCTTCCGTGTCTTCACGATTCGTGAGAATATGCGCTTGCAGTTCCGAACCGAAGTGTTCAACCTGACCAATACACCGGCGTTCTTCCTGCCGAGCGCGGCGAGTCCGGCACTCACCATCGGCAATCCGAACTTCGGTAAACTGACCTCGTCGGCGACGACGGGACGGCAGATTCAGTTTGGCCTGAAGCTGGTCTTCTGAAGCGGAAGAGGCAAAATTGGAACACGGACTGCTGGAATCGTCAGGTATCAGGGCCGTGTTCCAGGATTGTCAGGACTTACGTATCCACGAGTTACGCATCAGAATTACTGCAGATTGATCTCACGCGGTGATGCAGAGAAAGTACCGGGTGAGAAAGAAAGGTGAGTTGATGCGAAGGTGCGAAATGATACTCTGCAGCGCCCCTGGCGTTTCCGCGCCTCCGCGTGAGATCAGTTTGCAGGTGTATTAGCTGTATGTGTATTAGTTGTATGTGTATTAGCTTGAAGGCGTAAATCCTGATTGTGTGAGCGAAGTGCAACCGGACTGGTCGCCCCGGAGAAGCTACCTGGGAGAAGCTACCTATATGACCTGGACACAGATATACAGCCCCGTCGGGAATCTCTTCATCTCGGCGCTGGTTGCCTCAATCCCCGTAGTCGTGCTGCTGGGGCTGCTGGCCTTCTTCCACGTTCGTGCGCATCTGGCGGCGCTGGCGGGACTGGCGCTGGCCATGGCGGTAGCGATCATCATCTACGGGATGCCATCACAGCTGGCGCTGGCCGCAGCGGCAAACGGTGCCGCCTTCGGGCTCTTCCCCATCGGCTGGATAGTCCTGGCGGCGATATTCGTCTACGACATCACGGTCGAGACCGGTCAGTTCGAGATCATCAAGCAGACGATTGCCGGGCTGGCCGATGACCGACGCATTCAGACGCTGCTGATTGCCTTCAGCTTCGGGGCATTCATCGAGGGAGCAGCAGGTTTTGGGACTCCGGTGGCGGTCTCGGCAGCGATGCTCATCGGGCTGGGATTCAGGCCGCTGCAGGCAGCCGGGCTCTCGCTGATCGGCAACACTGCGCCGGTGGCATTTGGCGCGCTCGGCACCCCGATTCTGACACTTGCCAGGGTGACCGGCCTGCCGCTGGAGGATCTCTCGGCGATGGTTGGCCGGCAACTTCCCTTCTTTTCGCTGCTCATTCCCTTCTGGCTGATCTATGCCATGGCCGGTCGCAAAGGGATGATCGAGGTCTGGCCGGCCTGCCTCACCAGTGGTGCCAGCTTTGCGATCGCCCAGTACCTGATCAGCAACTACCACGGGCCGTGGGTTGTCGATATTGCCGGGTCGATCGCCTCGATCTTCTCACTCGTCATTTTGCTGAAATTCTGGAGGCCGCGCAACACCTGGCGATTTGCTCACGAAACGGATCAGCCGAGAGCGGTTACCGGAAGCCTGCCCGCGGGCGTGGCGCTGCGGGCGTGGATGCCGTGGATCATCCTCTCAGTGCTGGTCTTCGTCTGGGGCATGCCGCAGACGAGGAGCTTTCTCAACAGCTTCTCGCAGATTGAGTTTGTCATCCCGTGGCTCGACAAGGCGGTGGTACGCATGCCACCGGTCGTCAGTGCTCCCAAACCGGAGGAGGCGCGATTCGTCTTCAACTGGTTGTCGGCTTCGGGTACTGCCCTGCTGATTACCGGGCTGATTGCCGGCACCCTGCTCAGACTTTCCCCCGTCAAGCTGCTGCGCATCTTCATCGGAACGTTTCTCCGGGCGCGACTCTCGTTGCTGACAATTGCGGCGATGATGGCGCTCGGCTTCACCACGCGCTTCGGCGGACTCGATTCGACCATGGGGCTCGCCTTTGCCAGCACCGGCTGGCTCTTTCCCTTCTTCTCACCGCTGCTTGGCTGGCTCGGTGTCGCACTCACCGGCAGTGACACCTCTTCCAATGTGCTCTTTGGCAATCTGCAGCAGGTGACGGCGCAGCAGCTCGGGATCTCGCCCGTCCTTGCCGCGGCTGCCAACAGTTCCGGCGGTGTCATGGGCAAAATGATCGATGCCCAGTCGATCGTCGTCGCCAGCATGGCCACTCAGCAGCACGGCAGTGAGGGGGTCATCCTGCGGTATGTCTTCTTCCACAGCGTTGCCCTTGCCGCTCTCGTCGGCATCTTCGTCATGATGCAGGCCCGACTCTTCCCGTTTATGAGCCCGTGAAATCGGGTTGAATCATCCTGATCCGGGAGGAGTCTCAAAAAATGTCGGTGAGAGCTGAACTGGCAATAATCCTGAAACAAGGCAGAGGCAGCAGCCTGACCTTCTGGATCCTGATTGGTCTGCTGACAGGGATCGTCATCGGTGTCTCATTTCCCGCAGCCGCACGCCAGCTATCGCCACTGAGCAGCATCTTTCTGCGAGCAGTCAAAGCCGTGATGGCACCACTGATCTTTGGTGCACTGATCACGGCCATCGCTGGCAATGGCGATCTGCGGGCTGCCGGGCGACTTGGCCTGCGCTCGCTCATCTATTTCTGGGGAGTAACGACAGCCGCACTGGCCTGCGGAATGGCGACGGCTCTGATCATGCACCCCGGCAGCGGAGTTGCCCTCGTCGGTGCCAGCCCCCCGGAGATCGCGCAAGCCCCGACGGGTTTTGGCTCACTGGTTGAGCAGATGGTTCCCAACAGTCTGATCGATGCCATGGCGCGTGGCGATGTCCTGCAGATCGTCATCTTCTGCACGGTAATGGGGATCGCCTGTGCGGCGCTTGGCGAGCCGGCACGACCGATCGTCACCTTTGCCGAGTCCCTTTCCCGGGTAATGTTTCGAGTCACCGGCTATGTAATGTGGCTGGCCCCGGTCGGCGTCGGCGCCACTGTCGCCGTCACCATCGGCAATGGCGGACTTGGAGCCCTCGGAGCCCTCGGCCGGGTGGTGCTCACCCTCTATGCCGCCCTCGGCCTCTTCACGATTCTCGTCCTTCTCCCTCTCTTCCTCTGGAGCCGGTTTCCTTTTCGGCTCTTTTACGAAGCAATGCGCGAGCCATTTATCCTCGCGGTGACGACCACTTCGAGCGGAGTCGCCCTTCCATCACTCCTCGAAAATCTTGATCGACTCGGCCTCCCGAAGCGTATCACCGGGCTCGTCATCCCCGCCTGCTTCTGCTTCAACACCACCGGCACGACCCTCTATATCCCAATCGCCGTGCTCTTTACCGCCCAGGCTGCCAATGCCTCACTCTCAACCACACAACTGATCGTCCTCTTCTTCACTCTCATGATCACCAGCAAGGGCGCGCCCGCCGTTCCCCGCTCCTCCATGCTCATCATCATTGGCACACTCTCGTCACTCCATCTTCCAATGGAAAGCATCGGGCTGCTGCTCAGCGCTGAAATAGTCATGGATCCGGTGCGCACCGGCGTCAATATCATCGGACACGGGGTTGCACCACTCGCCATCTCACGATGGGAGAAGGGTTAACCTCACAGGGTATCTGCCCCTTACCTGTCGATATCCGTATTGCCGATATCCGTATGCTCCTCAAGGTAGGCCGCCAGTTGCAGGAAATCGGCGAGCGGATAACTTCTTCCGGCAGTCTTCTGGAAAGCGAGTTGTGGTTTGGCCCGGTTGATGATGTGCTCTCCCCAGTAAAGGAGCGAGGTGCTGTGCCTGATTTTGGCCTCATCGGGCCGGATGAATCTGCACTTCCTGTCTGAGCGCAGATACTTTTTGAGATGCTTTTCGAGGTGCTCAATCAGCAGCCGGTTGCGCTCCTCCTGATCGCTGATATACCCGTTGATGAGGGCAAACATCCGTGCCTTCTGGTTATATCTCCTGATATGGTGAAAGGTGCGAAGGATGACATCACCGTTCTTGGCGATCCCGAGCGGGGTCAGGAGAGTTGGAATGAGGCAGTAATCGAAGAGGCCGACGATATTGATCGGATTTTCGGAGAGGACCGGTGAGCAGTCGCAGATGACGATCCGGGCATCAGGTCCGGCCTGGGAGTACCACTCCTCAAGGCCGAGGACCGAGATGGTTGCCCCCTCGGAGTCGCTGGTAATCGGCGGGACAAACATCGAGGCATCGTCATTGATCATCTCGGGATCGCGGAGGAAGAGCTTTTTGAGATTGCGATCGGGATCGAGGTCAAGCAAAGTGACATCGTGCCCGGTGAGTGCAAATGCCCCGGCAAGGTGGGCGGCAACGGTAGTCTTTCCAACGCCTCCCTTGCTGGTGAAGACGCCAATGTAGGTATACTCGTCATAGCCCCGCCGAACCTTCGCGCCCTTTGCACTCCGGGTATCCGCTCCACCATCCGGATAGGCCCAGTGAATCTTTCCATTTTCCCACGTGCCAATTCGCAGATTGGTGAGATCCTCGGCAGCCGCCCATTGGGCCACAGTCGAGGCATAACCATTGGCGGTGATAAACCACCCCTCCGAGAATCGCTGCCGTGCATCGCCCGATGAAAGAAAGTGCAGAAACTTCTCGATCTGGGCAATATTGCATTTGCCGGCATAGTTTTTGACCTGCACGGCGATTGATCGGCCCTTGTTTCTCAACTCAAACTCGTAGCCCTTCTTTTCGTTTGGCGGGAGAATGACCTCGTAGGCATCGGACTGGAAATGTCTTGCTACCTGACGTTCAAGCTCCTCCTGTGAGGCGGGCACCTGATCCGGCCTGGTGTTTGGCATAAGCAGCGGCTCCTTCAATCAATTTAATTGACTCTGACCCTGACGACATTGGCGGCTCGTCCATTGACCGAGAGAACGACATCGACGAGTCCGGAGACCCCCGAGGGGATGCGCGTGTTGATCTGGTCGAGCCCGGCAAAACTTCCCTGCGGCCCGGCATAGAGGACCGGCACCGGCTCTCCGCCGATCGTCAGCTCGATCAGCGATTTGGGAGCACGACGAATGCCCGATCCGAAAAGCACGAGGTAACCGCCGGGCGAGGTCGGATTGGATGTTCCATCGGGATTGCCAACCTGCTGGTAGGAGACGCCATCGGTAGTGAAGAGCGCGGCCGGCGCACCGTTGCCCTGGGCATTGGCGGTAAAGATCGACGGCGCCGCGGAGGCGATATTGATCGTGCCGCGAGACAGCAGACCACCTCCGGAGAGAACCTCGACGACAGCATTGCCGGTGAGCGTCTCGTCGGGGATCATAAAATTGATCTGCCCCGGCGAAACGAAGAAGAGTGGAGCCGGAAGACCATTGACGCGCAGCGTGGTGCCGGCAAGACTCGTCGGCAGCGGGAGGGTGGTCGCCGCCGCCGTGGCGCCTGCCAGCCCTGATCCAAAGACGACAGCGATCGAGGATGGCGTCAGGTTGTCAGCCGAGTAGTTGGCCGCAGAAACAGCGGCCAGTTTCGCGGCTGTACCCTGACGGATAAACTTGCGCGGCGAGGTCCGTGAACCGTCCGGATTGAGCACCGTCACCGTAACCTCCCGGCCGGGATCGGCAAGCACTTTCCAGAGCTCCGGCGAAGCCAGCCGCCTTGCGGAAGACGAGGTCTCGGCAGTCGTGTCGCGCAGACTCCGACCGTCAATTTCGATGTCGGCACCGGGCAGAAACCCCGATCCGGTGACAGCAAGGTTGCCGGTACCATCCACCGTTACTTCATCGATAATCGGCGCCGAGACCAGCAGCCCGGCGGCATCGAGGGTGAAGCCAACGAAGGCGAGGCTCATCTCATCGGTAGTCTCCTCACCCCAGCGGACGACCTTCGGCGGATTGCTCGGGTTAAAGCGGTTCTCACTCGAATTATCGAAGATCGTCGTCAGCTTGAGTCTCGTCCCCCCGCCAAGGGTGATCGGCTTGCTGTAAAGGTATGTCCCCTGCCAGTTGAAGTCCCAGTCGGGAATGTCGATCAGGCATTCAGCCTGGGTCGATCCCGCCTTGAAGAGCTCAACCTTGATCCTCCGCCCCAGCAGGTGCATGTGAGGCGTGACCGTCCACATCTGTGCCGAGAGAAATGTCGGAATCGTGAAACTGGCATTGACCTCGTAACTCCTGGCACCGGCCGGAATCGCAAAGCTGGTATTGACAAGCGGCAGAACCTGCAACTGGCGATTGACCGGGGACTTCGCGAAATAGAGGCCTATCGGAGTACGATCGGTCTCCTGCT
>CAIKMY010000360.1 GCA_903828635.1 uncultured Acidobacteriota bacterium | reverse complement strand
GTGACCGGTAATTCTGTCTATTATCGAAGTGTAAATTGAGAGTCTGATAACAGGAGGGATAATGTTGTCTGATATTTGGAAAATCATCGCAATTGGAAGCCTTGCGCTGCTGCTGCTCGTCTTTTACAAATTCATGCAATCCTTGCCACCTTCGCCGGTACCATACCCTCCGAATGAGAGAGAGGGGGGGACGGAGAAGGAGAGGGGAATCGTCGACGCATTATTGACATCTTTTGCTGAAAGCCCAAAACCACTCATATATGAACGCAACATTGTGTCCATTGGTGAGGCGACTGACAGTCGTGGCCTTGGGACCATTCGCATGACTAAAATCCTTGCTTCGAAAGTCACTTATGAGCTATCACTCAACAAAATAGATTCTACGTCTATCCGTTATGATGATCGGGAAAAAATGTTGATTATAAGGTTACCAGAGCCGGTTGAAGAATCTGCTCCTGATCAGTCAAACACCCACTTGTTTAAGGCTGCATCAGGCATCAATCTGACTGAAGGTGGGATTGAATATGAGGCATTTGCAAACGATAAGGCTGAAAAGAATCAGACAGATCAGATTCGGAAAATCAAACCTGTTGCCAAAGAATGGCTGAAATCAGAGGCCGAAATGATGGTTAATATGTTTATACAGGGATACGGGAAACAAGTAAAGGTGAGGTGTGCCTATTGAATGAGACTGTTAATGATCCTCTGGAAGTCTGGTGGGGGTGCCGGCCGATCATCCATTCGTTATTGCGTTATTGCGTTATTGCGTTATTGCGTTATTGCGTTATTTGCCTGATGGCGTTATTTGTGTAAGGCGAAAGGTATGTAATCAGAGTGAATTAATACCATGCGTCCTGCCACCCGGGATGACTGGCAGGACAACAGGATAATTGTTATCTCCGTCAATGGTCAGACCTTGAGGATCTCGTCTTCCTTGTGCTTTGAGAGTTCGCCAACTTTGGCGACAAACTGGTCAGTAAGTTTCTGCACTTCGTCGAGGCCGCCCTTCTCCATATCCTCCGAGATAAGTTTCTCCTTGAGTTGCTTCTTAAGGCGATCATTGGCATCGCGGCGAATATTGCGGATGGCAGTCTTGTGTTCTTCGGCTGCTTCATGGATGCCCTTGACGAGCATCTTGCGGCGTTCCTCGGTGAGGGGCGGGATGGGGAGGCGGATCAGTTTGCCATCGTTGGATGGATTGAGTCCGAGGTCGGAGGTGCGAATGGCCTTCTCAATGACGGCGATCATCGAGGGATCAAAGGGTTGCACCGTGAGCATCGAGGCGTCCTGAGCGTGGACCGTCGATACCTGGTTGAGTGGCATCGGGGTGCCATAATACTCGACGCGAAGGCTGTCGAGCAGATTGGTCGATGCGCGGCCGGTTCTCACCGAGGCAAGCTTGTGCTTGAAGTCCTCGATAACCTTATCCATTTTGGTTTGAGTCTCTTTGGTGATTTCGGCAGTCATCATTCCTCCATCTTGCGTTGGGCCGGCAGAGAGCCGGCGAGATTCTTTTTCAGTTAACCGTCGGCCAACTGGTCTTCAGGTTTGACGATTGAACCGACGGGTTCACCCATCACCGCGCGAAGAATGTTGCCATCGACTGTCATATTGAAGACAACAATTGGCAGGCGGTTATCGCGACAGAGGGTGACGGCGGAGCTGTCCATGACAGCGAGCTGGTCATGAAGCACCTGACGATAGCCGAGCTGGTCGATCTTGACGGCGTTGGGATCTTTCTTGGGATCGGCGGTATAGATGCCGCCGACGCTGGTGGCCTTCATCACGACATCGGCCTGAATTTCAAGCGCTCTCATGGCGGCGGCAGTATCGGTGGTAAAGAAGGGCTGACCGATACCGGCGGCGAAGATCACGAGGCGTCCCTTTTCAAGGTGGCGGATGGCGCGGCGTCTGATGAAGGGCTCGGCGATTTCGCGCATCTCGATCGCCGAGACGACCCTGGTGAAGACGCCGATCTTCTCGAAGGCGTCCTGGAGTGCGACGGCATTCATCACGGTGGCCAGCATCCCCATGTAGTCGGCCGAGGCTCGATCCATGCCTGAGGCACTGGCCTTAATGCCGCGGAAGATGTTACCTCCGCCGACGACGAGAGCGATCTCGACACCGAGCGAGTGTACATCGCGAACTTCAAGTGCAACACGCTGCACGACACGGGGATCGATGCCGTAACCCACCCCCCCCATGAGTGCCTCGCCGCTGAGCTTAAGCAGAATTCTTTTGAATGCCGGCCGTGGTGACGAAGATATCTCGGACACGATGAACGCTCAATCGGGTTGATGTTGCGGGCAGGCCGTGGTGCCTTGAGACCCGGCCTGCCCGGACTGGCAGCTTGACGTTATTTGATGGCCGCGGCAACCTCGGCGGCAAAGTCCTCCGAGCGCCTCTCAAGCCCCTCCCCCATCTTGTAGCGGGTGAAGCGGCGGACGCTTACCTTCTCGCCAGTCTTCGCCGTCAGGCTGGTGACCAGATCGCCAACCGTCATCGTTTGATCCTTGACATAGGGCTGCTGGAGCAGGACGGTGTCGGTGAAGTACTTCTCGATGCGCCCCTGGATCATCTTCTCGATGATATTATCCGGCTTGTTGGCGTTCTTGGGATCGGCCTTGGCCTGGCCGAGCGCGATTTCGCGCTCCTTCTCGATGACCTCGGCCGGAACCCCCTCGCGGGTGACATAAAGCGGCTCGGAGGCGCAGATGTGCATCGCCAGATCCCTGACGAACTTCTGAAAGTCGTCGGATCGGGCAACGAAATCGGTCTCGCAGTTGACCTCAACGAGAACTCCGACCTTGCCACCCATGTGGATATAAGATCCGACGATCCCCTCGGCGGCGATGCGTCCCTCTCGCTTCTTGGCACTTGCCAGACCCGACTTGCGCAGAATCTCGATCGCCTGCTCCTCGCTGCCGTTGGCCTCGGTGAGAGCCTTCTTGCACTCCATCATGCCAGCGCCGGTCTTCTCACGCAGGCTGCGAACCATCTCGGATGTGATAGCCATATCTCTCCTTATTCTCTCTGCTTCAGATTCTCTCTGTTTGAAGTCTTGTTGAGTCGGTCTTACAGACCCTGATTTAACAGACACTGATTTAATGATATCCCCGGAAGGGGACTGCACCATCCGAAAAAAAGGCGCAGCCGATATGTTGTTAGCGGCTGCGCCTTCTTCGCGGGTTGACAATATCGCGCGGTGGCGCTCATTATCCGCTCTTCAGGCGGTCTCGGGAGTGTTTTCAGCCGGCGCCACCTCGGTGGCAGGTGCGGCTGGTTCCGGCACTGATGGTGCGGGTGCGGCACTGACCTGCGGCTGGCTGAAGGCAGGTTGACGACGATCACCACCTGAACGACGATCACCACCAGGACGGCGATCGCCACCTGGACGGCGATCCCCACGATCTCCGCCGCGGCCGCCGCGGCCTCCACGGTCACGAAACTGGCGGGTTGGTGAGTCGGGTGAGACTCCTGCGGTCTTTGCCTGTTCGGCGGCAACGGCCGCTTCTTCCGCCTCGCGCTGCTGGGCAAGCTGCTGCCCCTCGATGATCGAGTCGGCAATACGCGAGGTAAAGAGCCGCACTGCGCGCAGGGCGTCGTCATTACCCGGGATGATGTAATTGACCCCCTCGGGAGTACAGTTGGTGTCGACGATCGCGACTACCGGGATCCCGAGGCGGTTGGCCTCCTTGACAGCGATCTCTTCCTTGTTGGTGTCGATGACAAAGATCGCGTCGGGGAGTCGCTTCATCTCCTTGATGCCGGCGAGGTTCTTTTCAAGGGCCTGTCGCTCACGCTCGATCTGGAGCCGCTCCTTCTTGGCATAGTTATCGATGCGGCCGTCGGCCTGCATCGCCTCGATCTCCTTGAACCGCTTGATCGATTTCTGGATTGTCTGAAAATTGGTGAGCAAGCCGCCCAGCCAGCGCTGATTGACGTAGAACTGGTTGCAACGGAGCGCCTCTTCGCGGATGGCGTCCATTGCCTGCCGCTTCGTCCCGACGAAGAGCACCGTGCGGTTGGTCCCTTCGGAGGTGACGGTCGTCAGAAACTTCATCGCCTCGCGGAACATCCGCTGTGTCTTCTGCAGATCGATAATGTAAATACCGTTACGCTCACCGAAGATATACTCTTTCATCTTCGGATTCCAGCGTCTCACCTGGTGCCCGAAGTGGACTCCCGCTTCGAGCAGTTCCTTCATTGTGACTGTTGCCACACTATCCTCCCGTGAAGATTACTGGTTTCTTGTACTCGTCGCCGCCGCTGCCCGCTGTCGGTATGCACTGTGGCTTACAGGCTTTGTGTCTATAAGCTTTGTGCCTGTAAGCTTTGTGCCTGTAAGCTTTGTGCCTATAAGCTTTGTGCCCGACGTGGGCCTTCCGGAGACAATGCCGGCAGCTCAACCAGAGCGACAGGCGACAATGGATTGAAGTAAGAGGGGCGGGCGGGGATACCGGCCACGCCCCGGGCTCGATTAACGTTTCGAGAACTGGAAGCG
>CAIKMY010000359.1 GCA_903828635.1 uncultured Acidobacteriota bacterium | reverse complement strand
ATCCTCAAATGGTCAATCGACAATCAGGGCTTCGCGCAAGGGCCAATCGGTAATTGAGGCTTTGCGACAGGCACAGATCAGTATGATACGCGAAAACAAGCGTCCTTATCACTGGGCAGGATTCTCGGCATTTGGAGGCCATGCAGTCTATCAATGAGGCTGATTATCTAAATAGAAACAGCCGACATCGGAACAGGCAACATAACCGCAATGGAGGGTGTGCGATGTCACATGTAAGGATTTCACTTGGTGGTCTGCTGCTGGTCGATCTGAGGAAAATGAATGTTTGCCAGCTCGATGTCATTCCCTGTCGCGATCACGTACACAAGATTGACATTCAGAAGATCGTGACCAATATGGGGACACCCCAAAGTGCGGTGAGGATCGAGACTGATTTGGAGAAGGCACACAATATCGAGATCAAATCCAGTACAAAGACAGCATCAGATTTCCGTCGTCATCAGACTGACTTGCAGTTCAATCGGCGGGTCGATCCCGGGGATAATAGTACAACAAGAGAAGACTACCGGTGGCTGTTGCGGCTGGGTGATCCGTCTCTTGATGCACAGAAGTTGACTGAGAAGCTGCCACCTGATGGCGCGAGTGAGTGGCAGATCCGTCAAAAACTGCTCATCCACACGGGGACTCTCCACACCGAACTGATTACCAGGGAGCAGTATGCGAGCTACAAGGTGAACAAGCCTGAAATTAGGAGCCTGATCGGCTGGGTAGCATACAGAATGCAGGTACGTGTTGAGCTGAGTGATAATGAATCACTGCTGCTGTTGGCTGATGGCGATGAAAAGCACAGGCTGCAGCACGAAGATAATATCGATTACCACATCACAATCGACAACAATTGTGCGCCGTTGGCGACGGAGCCTGACTTTGAGTACTACTTCCGTGCAGTGACGACAGACAAAGGCGAGCCTTTCGGACTTGACGGGCTGGTGACAGCCGACATTGGTTTTCCGGTGGGCAATGGCCTCGTTTATGGGTCGCGAGGGATACCTTGTACGCTACTGGCGGTAACTGAAGATGGCGATATCTGGTAAACAGGATTTGGAAGCATTGGGTTGGCTTGAAAATACTGGTTAGTGCGGGGTTACTGGCAAAAGTTGAGGAGGAAAGGGATGAGTCTGCAAGTCTGTCCGAACTGTCGGGTTGTAGTTCGTCGCGGAGATCGCTGTGTCAACTGCTCACTTGAGTTCAAAAATGGGTCATCAACTGGTTTGTCAGCGAGCTCCGGAGACGAGGGATTGCTGTTTGCCGATCCGCGAATGAATCTTGAGATTCGGCGTCGATCGGCAGGTTATTTGTCAATCGCCTCTCCCGGCGACAAAGTTGATGTGCTGGCTCTGGTTAAGGATCCTGATGATTCGAGCAACCTGCAAGGAATTCAAGTTCGGACAAGAATCAGGCTGGCTGATAACAAGGGGTGGATAATTACGGGTAGTGTAAAATTCAAACAACTCAGGAATCTGAGAAGGAATGACAATCTGAAGTCGCTGAAGGTCGAGTCGCGGCTGCGCCCAAGCCTTGAGAAAATTCTCAGCGAGAGTGGCGCCGGCTCGCCCCGTGCTGGTGGCCAGGTAAGTGGTAATAGTCAGACCGGGACAGGAGTACTGGTCGGCTTTGTCGATTTTGGCATGGACTTCATGCATCGTAATTTCAGACATGATGACGGGACGACCCGCATCATTGCGCTCTGGGATCAGACAGGAGCAGCAAATCGCAAATCGCCATTCGGATATGGTCGCCTTTACCGGAAGAATGAGATTGATCAGGCGATAAAAACAAGTGGCGACGATGTCAACACAGCTTATAACAAGCTGGGATATGAACCGACGCCGGATACTTCATACCAGATTGGGGCACATGGCACCTATGTTGCGGATGTTGCGGCAGGGAACGGAAAGGGGTCAGGATGTCCGGGGCTGGCACCGGAGGCAGAGATCATCTTCGTGGAGAGTGCTTCATGCAGCGGAGCGAAGTCGATTGGCAACAGCTTTAGCGGATCGGCGCGGCTGGCAGATGCGGTCAGGTTCATCTTTGACGAGGCGGACAGTCAGAACAAGCCCTGTGTGGTTAACATCAGCCTTGGGACAAATGCCGGAGCCCATGATGGAACATCACTGGTTGAGATGGCGCTTGACAGCCTGGTAAAGGAGAAGCCCGGGCGGGCAGTGGTCATTGCCGCGGGCAATAATGGGCAAAAAGGGTTGCAGGCGAGTGGGAAGGTAACCAAATGTGGCAAGGTGGAGCTCCAATGGGAGATGAAGGTTGGCGATCCGACATTGAACGAGATGGAGATCTGGTATGAGAGTGAGGAGTGCCTTGAGGTCGAGATAGTGGCGCCTGACGGATACAGCCACGGCCGCACGCCAGGCGGGAAATTCAATTTTTATGACGAGGGGCGTGGTCGCTGGATCTGGGTCGCCAACCGGAAAAAGGATCCACTCAACGGGAAGAATCAGATCTACATCCAGTTTCCACCAGGGCTGCCCGGCACGTGGAAGATCGTCCTGCATGGAAACAAGGCGGGTGATGTCGATTTTAATTCCTGGATCGAGCGTGACGAGGTGGGGCAGTCTCGCTTCGTCAGCGGGATTGTGGGTTATAAGGTTGACAAAGGCTGTACGCTGAGTTCGATTGCCTGCGGTGAATTGTCGATCGTCGTCGGCATGTCGGATGGAGAGCAGAGCAGCAACGGCCCGACAGTTGACGGAAGAGTCAAACCGGAGATGATCTCACCCGGGGCCACGGTACTGGCTGCCCACTCCCGGACGCTGGTCAGACGTCATCGAATCTCGGGAACAAGCGTCTCGGCCCCGGCAGTCACCGGGGTGATCGCTCTCATGCTCTCAAAACGATCAGGTGAGGGTTCACTGCCAACGATCGAGGAACTGCGCACCGCGCTGATTGAAAGAGGCATAAAACAACAGCCTGGCGGTGTCAGACTCTCGGTGGCTGGTGCACTGAAAAGAATCTGAGCCACGGCGGCTACTGGATAGACAGCATGCGGTCGAGGGCGATGCGGGCCCAGTCCGCAGTCTCGGCATCGACGATGATGCGATTGACGACGTGACCAGCGACAAGGTTTTCGAGAGACCAGAGAAGGTTCTCGGGTGCGATGCGGAACATCGTCGCACACATGCAAAGGTCCGGGGCAAGCAGGGTAACAAGCTTGTCAGTATGTTGATTGGCAAGGCGATTGACGAGGTTGAGTTCGGTGCCGACCGCCCAGGCGGAGCCGGCTGGAGCCTCATCGAGCTTGCGGATGATATATTCGGTTGAACCGACATAATCGGCCTGTGAGACGACCTCGTAGCGGCATTCCGGGTGAACGAGAATATTGATGCCGGGATATTCGGCACGCCGTTCGGCGACGTGGCGTGGCAGGAACCGGCCGTGGACGGAGCAGAACCCCTTCCAAAGGATGATGCGTGCCTGACGGAGAGCCTCGGGTGAATTGCCCCCCAGTTCGAGTCGCGGATCCCAGACAACCATCTGGTCGAGTGGGATGCCAAACTGGATCCCGGTGTTGCGACCGAGGTGCTCATCAGGGAAGAAAAAGAGGCGCTCACTGCGGGAAAATGCCCATTTGTACAGTGGAAGGGCATTTGATGAAGTGCAGACGATCCCACCATGACGACCGCAGAAGGCCTTGATATCAGCGGCAGAGTTCATGTAGGTGACTGGCAGCAGATCGGTAATCCCAAGATCGCGCAGTTGCTCCCAGGCGGTCTCTACCTGATCGAGTTGGGCCATATCGGCCATCGAGCAGCCGGCAGCGAGATCAGGCAGGATCACCTGCTGATGTGGGGCACTGAGCACATCGGCCGATTCAGCCATGAAATGGACGCCGCAGAAGACAAGGTACTCGGCCTCCGGGCGGCGTGAGGCGAGGTCAGCCAGCCTGAAGGAGTCTCCCGTCAGGTCAGCATGGCGAATGACATCGTCTCGCTGATAGTGATGGCCAAGTATCACCAGCCGCTCACCAAGTTCCCTGCGGGCCTCTTCGATCCGCTCGCCAATCTCCTCTGCACCCAGCCCGGTATACTCCTCGATCTGCCGCTTCTCCATTGCCCCTCCCTGCTCTTGAATTGAGAATGGAGAATGGAGAATGGAGAATGTAAAAAGCAGGTTTGCTTGAGAGTCACTATTTAGGAGTCTCCATCGGTATAGGCAGCATCGACAGCATTGGAACACGTCCCTGATTCGCGATGATTCCAGCGTGCCGTGTCCCAATGCGGCCTGTTCCGATTTAGAGACTGCAGATCAATGTCTTAGCTCAGGTAAACGCGAATGTTGGATAGCGGTAGAAAAGTCAGATGCCATCAAACATCCTTTCCATGAGGTGTTTGATCCATGAGGTGTTTGAGCGACAAAAGAGCGAGGGAGAACCAGTTTTTGCCAGAATGATGCAGGTCATTTGCGACTAATTTTGTCTAAAGTCGTGGTTGCAGCAGTTGATGTAACCCTCTTCGCCTGCTACCAATTGAAAAGTCGAGAGTACCAGCGGTTACTGCGAGTCAGCGACTGATTTCAGCTCTTCAGCTCACTCGCTGAATTCATCGCAGGCAGGGTTTAAGGCGGGGAGAGTCGTCACTTCTGTCTGCTCCTCGTTCCACCAATCCGGAAGTGAGAAGAGCACGGCTGCAGCCAGAAAATCGATCGAGATCTCCTCATCTGTCTCCAGAGACATCTCGGCCGACTGATTACGGGGATCGACCATCCGGTCATCGGGTTGCAGTTGCTTCTCGATGATCATCCCCAGATGATGAGCGTCAAGGCTGCGGTTAGTTTCAATTTTGGGATGAATAGTCAGCGAGACCTCGATCGAATCCACTTCCAGGAGCCTCCAAAAATGAGGCAGAAAGCTGGCATTACCATACCAGCAAAAGAGATCAACCTCTTCCCTGCGCGACAATCCGTGGCCAACACGACAATGGTCAATCCTCAGGGGGAGAATCGGGCGTGCGCAGCGAATCGCGGCGGCAAGGAAGAAAGGGTGTAGCAACAACGACTCCGTGCCATCTGTCGTCGTTCCCTCCGGAAAGACGGCCACAGGATTGCCACCTCTCAACCGATCACAGACCCGGTAAAAACAACCGACATTGCTTGATGTATTGCCTCGCTCAAGGAAGAGTGTTCCGCCCAGCCTCGCCATCCAGCCAATCAATGGCCAGCCGGCAACTTCGCTTTTGGCAACAAAATCTGCCGGAAAGATCGAACTGATAATCAGAATGTCGAGGTAGCTGAGATGGTTACTGACCAGCAGGCTTCCCGGATCGATACTCCTCTCTCCGTTGACGCTGACACTGACGCCGATTATTCGAAGAATTATCAAAGCACGAACCCGGTGCATCTCTGCTAATATGGATGGTACCTGACCTCTCTTCCTGGCACTACCAGCAATTACCTGCACAATAGTCAGGCCGATCTGGAAAACCATACAAGTGACAAGCAGCGATAAGAGACGAAACATTCGACGCATGGATCTAATGCTCCCCACCAACAACATAGTGATTATGATACCGTGTCGACAACTGCTCCATCTTTAGCAGGACAAGCACGTCTGCCGTTCCAAACTCACAATCATATGCCGGCTCACCGCAGACCATCGCGCCTGCTCGCAGATAGCCGCGCATTATCGGTGGAAGACTGCGCTGAATTGTTGCCGAATCGATCCCGGTCGGGTCGACATCATCCAGTGACATCCGGCAGCCGGCAACCGGTGCAACCTGGTAGCGCTCCGGCGCAAAATAACGCGACTTCAACCATGTATAAATTGGTGCAACTTCTGTCGGGTTTGAGTGATGGAGACTTCCACAGCCAAAAAGCAGTCTGTTATTGCCCTGCATCGCATACCTTGCAATCGCTGCCCACAACAAACTGATTGTCGCGAATGAACGATGGGTTGCCGCAATGCACGAGCGCCCCAACTCAAGCAACTCAGCGCCATCCTCACGCGCCGCCTCACGCAACCTTGTCAAATCAAACTCATTCTCCGAATAGAAGCCGATATGACGATCCGCCTGCTCCTGACGCAATAACCGGTAAGTACCGACTACCTTGTCCATCTCCATATCCCTGACAATCAGGTGGTCACACCAGGCATCGTAAGCATCCGTGTCATAGCCACGATCATAAGATGACAGCAAGCCTTCCCGAAGCTCAAGGTTAAATACCTCGAATCGCAGTCTCCTTGCGGCATCAAGTTCCTTGAAGCTGCTTGCCAGTCTGACTTCAAGCCTGCCACAAGCAACATTAAGATCAACCTTTGCCAGTGTTGCGATGCTCATACTCAGTTGATTGCCATCCTTCCAGACAATTAGTTAGTAACGACATATACCTTAATTCGATGGTATTTATTGGAAGTTAACTCAATGTAAGATTTATATCATTTATCGCCTGGAAGGCTGATTTTACGCTTATTTAACAGCACGATAACAAAGAACTTATCTTTTGCTGGCAGTATTCATCCTGTCAGGTGCTCAATCCTGTGCTTAAGCGGGGAGATACCGACTTACCTGACGGATCTCCCTCTTTTTATCCCCGGCCAAAGAATCTGAAGATAAATTTATCCTTAAGCTGACCCAAAGTTAGGATTTACCTGACAAAGATCTGACACGAGTTGACTAATCTGTACCTTAATCTCCTGATAAGCAGTTTTCCTCATTAAAGAAGATAATGAACAAGGAGGAGAGCAATGAAAAGGTTGCGAACCAGGATACATCTGCCTGAGAATGGTTTGAAGTCATTATCCGGTATTCGCGCGGCGGCTTCGCTTCACTGTCATACTCACTTTTCAAGAGAGATTCTGAGTTTCATTCCGTGGTATGCGGAACGCACACCGATCGTTGCCCGCTATTTTCGATCCGCACTCGACAAATATCGTGAGGCGCACGGGCGGGATATGGACTTTAGTCAGGCGTGGTGGACACCACCTGTCTCTCCACGCGAGGTGGTTGAGATGGAGAGCTTGCAGATCGAAAAGAGTTTTGGTCTGGCTCCCCTCGTTTCGATCACTGATCACGATGACATTGAAGCAGGGATGCAACTACAAGTGCTCAATTGCGGGTCAATATATCCAATCTCGATGGAATGGACTGTTCCGTGGCTGCAAGGATTCTTTCACCTCGGGGTTCATAATCTGCCGCCGGAGTCGGCATCAGAATTGAAGTCGGAGATGTTGAAATACACCTCACGTGATCCCGAGAGCCTTTCACTCACCGATTTGCTTGAATGGCTCAATGGCACGCCCGGTGTATTGGTCGTTCTCAACCATCCTTTATGGGATATTGAGTTGATTGGTGGCCCTGAACACCGGGGATGCCTGCAACATTTCCTTGGTGAGCACACAAAGAGGCTGGATGCGCTTGAGATCAACGGATTTCGTTCGTGGGTTGAAAATCGTCAGACACTTCTGCTGGCGGAGGATCTTGGATTACCGGTGGTCTCCGGAGGCGATCGTCACGGCTGCCAGCCGAATACAATAGTCAATCTGACCAGCTCGACCAGCTTTGAGGGACTGGTCGATGAGATTCGTGAGGACCGCCATAGCGAGGTGGTGATTCTGCCGGCTTATCGAGAATCGATGCCAATGAGAGCATTGGAGACAGTGGCCGAGGTAATCGGTCATTACGAGGGCCACATGCTCGGACGTGAGCAATGGAGCGACCGGATTTTCTTTACCACGGCAATGTCCGGGACAAGATCACTAACCGAGATCTGGCCTGATGGAGGTCCTGGCTGGGTGAAAGGCAGTCTCTGGTTACTGAGGCTTCTCGGGAGTCGTCGGATGAAGCCGGCGTTGCGTCTGGGCTTTTCTTCAGAGCGAGTCAATTACGAATATGAAGGATGAACGGCGAGTCGCCTTCTTCACCGACTCCTACCTTGAGGTCAACGGAGTCGCCAATACCAGTCGTCGGCTGGCAGGGTATGCGCGCGAAAAAGGTCGGCCACTCCTCTGCGTGCATGCCGGCCCTGATACTGAGTTAATCAGTGAGGGAAGCCTTGAGCGATTAAGCCTGCGGCGAACGAAGTTTGGCTTTGGTCTTGATGAGGGTCTGCGCTTTGATCTCGCAATCTGGCGCCACCTGCGCCTGGTGATGCAAAGGATCAGGGCTTTTCAGCCTGACGTAATCCACATCACCGGCCCGAGCGACATCGGACTGCTCGGATTCTTCATCGCACTGAGGCTTGGAATTCCACTGGTCATCTCATGGCATACCAATCTTCATGAGTATGCGCGCCTGAGGCTGACAAGCCTCTTCGCGCCAATACCCATGCCATTATTGATGGGGAGACTGGTTGAGCGGTTAAGCCTTTGGCTTCTCTTTCAATTTTACCGTCAGGCGCGGCTACTACTGGCACCAAACGAAGAGTTAAAGCTGCTGCTCGAATCGGGCACAGGGCGCCCGGTGTTCATTATGGCACGAGGTGTCGACACAGATCTCTTCTCACCGGCAAAGCGTGAGCGTCGTGACGAGCGGCTCAATATTGGCTATGTCGGGCGGCTGACCGCCGAGAAGGGAGTGCGACAGTTGCTCAAACTCGAAAAGGGGCTGATTGAAAGTGGTTTCAGCCGTTTTGAAATGACGATTGTCGGAGTTGGCCGCGAGCAGGACTGGCTGGGTGATAACCTGACAACCGCGAGGTTGACCGGCGTACTGAGGGGTGAAGAACTGGCTCGCGCCTATGCTGATATGGATATCTTCGTCTTCCCCTCCGAGTCAGACTCATTTGGCAATGTCGTCCTTGAGGCCCAGGCATCGGGTGTTCCGGCGGTTGTCACCGGGAGTGGCGGCCCACGATTCATCATCGAGAATGAGTTGACCGGCCTGATTGCTGAAAACAGCACAGAATTTGTTGATCGGGTTCTCAGTCTGGCAACAGACCTGCACCGCCGCCTGGCGATGTCGATTGCCGCACGAAATCGCGCCGAGCTCTTTTCGTGGGAAGCAATCTTCGATTCAGTCTATCGCGCCTACGATCAATCTCTCGGCCGGGTCGGGCCTCCTCCGGCAAATAAGCCCGACGACCAGCCAACAGTTGGGACGACACTGCGTGATATTGTGCGCAATCCACGTGAGCGACTGCTGCGACGATGGAACTGGAAATCGGCGATTCTCAGTTCAGTTGTTCGAGGGGTAATTTTTTTCATGGCAACGGTCAGCGCCGGATTCGAGGCAGCATCGCTGGGCATGGCGCGCGAATCCGCCTTCTACATTGTCACTGCCGGATTTTACGGAGCACTGATTGAATCCTTCCGTCTGATTATCCCTCCCTGGAAGGCAACATTGTCAATCATGCTGTTGTTGCCGACGATCAACCACAGCCTTGAATTTCTGTTTCACCGGGCTGGAAACACCAAAAACCTTACGGCAGGAATGATTGCCTCGATCTGCTTTTCCATGATTTCAGCAGCCTTCAACCTTCACGCCATGCGCGAAGGCGCGTTGATTATCGGTGAGGGGCGGCAGTCTCTCCGGAGGGATCTGCAAAACATGCCAAGGCTGCTTCTTCGTTTTATCCTTCTCTTTCCGGGTATAATCTTTTCAAAGAGATGAAGACAATCCATCTGACCAATTTCTACCATCCGACATCGGGAGGGATCAGCACATTCTACCGGGCGATGCTCAACGGCGCCGATCGGGCAGGCCATGAGATGAGACTGATTGTCCCGGCTGGCAGCACTTTCACTGAGCATTTCAGCCAGCGCGGACTGATCCATTTCGTCAAGGCTCCATCATCGCCAGTCTTCGACCGGCGCTACCGGCTGCTGTTGCCAACAAGCTACATGCCACCATTTGCCGGTGAAGTGCTGAGGCTCATCCGGGCTGAAAAGCCTGATCTGATCGAGATCTGCGACAAGTACACCCTCTGCTGGCTGGCAGGACTGATTCGGCGTGGCTGGATTGCCGGAAGTGGTCGGCCGGTTCTCGTTGGTCTTAGTTGTGAGCGAATGGATGACAACGTCGGTGCGTTTGTCACACGCGGGAGCATCGGCACCAGATTTTCACGATGGTACATCGGAAACATCTATCTGCCACTCTTCGATTATCACCTCGCGAACTCGGTCTATACTGCGTCAGAGTTGCAAGAATCGATGAGACCGGGGCACCGACGACCAGTTTCAGTGATGCCAATGGGCGCGGAAATAGAGCAGTTCTCGACAACCCTCTCATCTCCTGTGGCCAGACAGCGGCTGATTGCAATGGTCGGAGGAGACGTGAAGACGAGGCTGCTGCTCTATGCGGGCCGTGTTTCAGCGGAAAAGAACATCCCACTGCTGATCGCGACGATGGAGTCGCTGGCGCAGAAGACAAGCGACGATTTCCGGCTGCTGGTCATCGGCTCAGGGCCGATGATCGAGTGGCTGCGAGCAGAGGCAGATCGTCGGGTTCCGGGAAGGATCCATCTTGCCGGTCATGTCAGTGATCGACGTGAGCTGGTTGAGTACTATGCCAATTGCGACCTCTTCATTCACGCAAATCCGCGTGAGCCATTCGGGATCGCGCCGCTGGAGGCGATGGCGGCTGGTATTCCACTGCTCGCACCACGTGCCGGTGGAGTGCTTAGTTATGCCAGTGATGATAACGCCTGGCTTTGCCATCCAAATGGAGAAGCATTTGCTGACGGTGTGATCTCGGTCTTTACTGACGCGATCGACCGGCGTGACCGGCTGTCACGGGCTCGCTGGACGGCTGACAAATTTAACTGGGCCGCGGTGACGACCAGATTCTTTGAGGAATACGAACGGATGATCGCCGAGTCATCGACAGACCAATCCACTCGACTGAATCTTCCTCCGGGGCGGAATCAGCATTTGATGGAGATGGCGAAGGGGGTAATGTGAAGGATCTCCTCGCAGGCTATGTTGTTCAGCGGCCGGGTCGCACGTTCATCAGCGTTGCCGGTGTAGCCGTCGGGGTCATCCTCGTTGTCCTGACAGTCGGCCTCGTCCGCGGCATGCTGCGCGCGCGTGGCGAGCGCGATACCAATAGCGGAGTCGAGTTGCTGATCGCCCGGCGTGAACAGTTTGGCATCTCAGTAACGACGCTTCCAATGTCCGCACCGATTGGCCTTGCCGATGACCTGCGCAGGATCACCGGAGTAGCCGCAGTCACCCCTGTCGGGCAGTACCTCGAAATGAAGGGAGAGGGTGGACTCGGGATCCGCCAGATCGATGGTGTCGAGTTCGAGAGCTATGCTGCGACTGCAAAGATCGAGATCGTCGAGGGGTTGCCACTGCCCCCCAGCGGCGACTTCGCCATCGTCGACATTCGTTATGCCGCCGATCATCAGACTCATCCCGGAGGGAGAATCACGATTTTCGATCGCCCCTTCAAAGTCAGCGGTATCTTTCGACCGGAGACCGGATCGCGGATCATGATCCCGCTGGCAACCCTCCAGGCTGAGATTGCTGCTGAAGGCAGATGCTCGATGATCCTGGTCAAGACTGCCGACCCGGGAAGGCAGGATGAAGTTGCCGCCGCGATCGGGCGCGAGCTGCCCGATGTGCGCGTCATCTTCACCCGCGATCTTCCGACACTCTTTGCCAGCGGCTATGGCAACCTCGACCTCTTCCTCAACCTTGTCACCGGCCTTTCCACTGTCATCAGCCTGCTGATCATCCTCCTGACAATGTATACCGCCGTCACCGAGAGAACTCGTCAGATCGGTATTCTCAAATCACTTGGTGCTTCGAAGGGATTCATCGTCGGTATCTATCTCAGGGAGTCACTGATGATTTGCACTGCCGGAATCCTGACCGGACTGCTGATCGCGATCAGCATCCGGACCATCCTCGTGCGTTACCTTGGCATGGCACTCAGCCTTGAGACCGACTATATCGGCTATGCCACACTGGGTGCAATCACCAGCGGGCTGTTGGGCGCAGTCTATCCCGCCTGGCGTGCTGCCCGCATCGATGCCATCGAAGCGCTCAGCCATGAGTAATGGTTGAATGTCGCGATATACATAACATTAACATAACATACGGCCAATATAATTTGTGTCCTGCTGTCTGATCTCTCGAAGGGAGCTGCGGGTCATCATGTATCTGTCATCTTTCAGGTGACTCGCGTGAAATGAATTGATAAATCCAGTATACGTTGTTAATGAAATATTCAGTTTATTCAGACGATTTGGCCATCGCCAGTATGGTGAGTCAGTGACCGAAGAGGAGCATG
Organism: uncultured Acidobacteriota bacterium; assembly: GCA_903828635.1. Taxonomy (GTDB): domain Bacteria; phylum Acidobacteriota; class Blastocatellia; order RBC074; family RBC074; genus CAIOZW01. The sequence goes on along the minus strand of CAIKMY010000359.1, from coordinate 3,732 downwards.
CCCTGCAATGTGCTTATCTGGCTGAAAACCATGGAGAGAGTCCGGAGTTGATCGTCTCCTGCCTTCTCCATGACTATGGACACCTCCTGCACAACCTTGGCGAAGATATTGCACTTTCCGGCATCGATGCCCGTCATGAAGAGATCGGAGCCAGTACGCTTGCAGGGATCTTTCCTGACTCTGTAGTCGAGCCAATTCGACTGCACGTCGCCGCCAAGCGATTTCTCTGCCAACGAGATTCAGCCTATCGCCTTGGACTTTCAGAGGCATCCGTTCTCAGCTTGGATTTACAAGGTGGCGTGATGAGCGAGATGGAAGCCTCAGCCTTTGAGTTGCTGCCATACAGTGCCCCCGCAGTCAGGCTGCGTCTTTATGATGATTCAGCCAAAAGCACCAATCTGCAGATCCCAGGGCTTGATCACTATCGTCACCTGCTTGAATCAATGGTAGCAGCACCATGACCAACAAGGAATTGTTGTCAAACATCAACGCCACAAGTGACAAGCACTACAGCCCGCTGGTGTTAATGATCGCGGCCTTTGGTGTCTATTTCTGCATGTATGGTTTTCGCAAGCCATTCACCGCCGCCTCCTACTCGGAGCTTGATATCTTTGGTATCGACTATAAGTCAGTACTGGTCACATCCCAGATAGTTGGTTATCTGCTATCGAAAGCAATCGGGGTGAAGGTCATCTCGGAGATGGAGCCACAGCGACGCATCTCCACCCTTCTGGTGCTGGTCGGCCTGGCGCTGGCCTCCCTGCTTCTGCTTGCGGTGGTTCCATTACCCTGGAATATCGTCTTCATTTTTATAAACGGACTGTCGCTGGGAATGGTCTTCGGGCTGGTGCTCGGAGCAGTCGAGGGCAGACGACAGACTGAAATACTCGCTGCCGGACTGTGTGCCAGCTTTATTGTTGCGGATGGCGCAAGCAAATCAATTGGTAGTATGCTGCTGAAAGCGGGAGTGCCGGATCTCTGGATGCCATTTGCCGCTGGCCTCCTTTTCACACCACCATTTCTTCTCTTCACCTGGTTGCTAAGCAGAATTCCACCGCCAGGTGCTGATGATATCGCGAAGCGAAGCGCGAGGCCGCCGATGACCAGAGCTGACCGGCGCCTGCTTTTGTCAAATCATGCTTTCGGGCTGACAACGATCATCGGTTGTTATGTCCTGCTGACAGTTCTCCGGAGTATTCGTGCCGACTTTGCTCCGGAGATCTGGCGCGGTCTCGGACTAACGGGAGAACCGGCCATCTTCACCAGATCAGAGATCTTCGTCGCAGCAGGTGTATTGCTGGTCAGCAGCCTCGTTGTCCTGATCCGGGACAACCGCCTTGCCTTTTTTACCTCAATTGGGATCTCATTCAGCGGCTTCACACTGGCCGGTGCCGGCCTTGTCGTGTGGCAAGGCGGTCACATTGGTGGATTTCTGCTCATGGTTCTGATAGGTCTTGGGCTTTACCTGCCGTATGTGGCGGTTCACACCAGTATTTTCGAACGATTGATTGCAATGACAGGTGAACGGGGCAACATTGGCTACCTGATGTACATTGCTGATTCATTTGGATACCTTGGATATGCCATAGTTATGACTGGTCGCAACTTCCTGCAATCGGAGGGAAATTTCATTCAATTTTTTCTCAATGTGACACAGTATGTCATTATTAGTGCAGCAATCCTGCTGTTGGCCGGATGGATATTTTTCAGCCGGCAGCAGGCTTACAGACAGAGGGTAATTGTGGATGAGACATGAATATGACGATGCGATAGTTGGTGCCGGCATCATGGGACTGGCGCATGCTTTTGCACTGGCGAGGCGGGGCCGACGTGTGGTCGTCTTCGAAAGAAACCGTCAGGCACAGGGAGCATCTGTAAGAAACTTTGGCATGCTTTGGCCAATAGGCCAGCCACACGGATTGCCACGAGATGTAGCACGCCTCGATCAAGTCAAGTTGGTCGCGGACCACGCGACCTCGGATGGTATGGCTGCCGATCGCAGAGTGGGTGCCTCGTGCGGCGCGCGCGGCCGCGCACAGAATCCGGGTTTCGCTAGCTGTTAGCCCGTCGTCGCCGGCACTCAGCTTCACAAAGCCGGCTCGCACCCCGCTGCCTGCGATCTCGTCCTCGAGTTCGCCTGCCATCCAGTCGGTCAGTTCCGCCTCACTGGCGTCATACGCCCACCGCGGAACCCACGGCTCGCGGTAGATGCCGGTCGGTGCAACGAGCGGGAAGTTCGCTGCACCGGAGACGGCTCGCAGGATATCGGCGCGGCGGCCGACCCCTTCGGGGCTGCATTCGACGATCGCGGTGATGCCCGCTGCGGCAGCCTGCTCCAGCGCCGGCGCCATCAGGCGGATCACGTCCGTGATCGCGGCCTCCCCCTGACCCGGCGTGCCCGGCTTCCGCAGGTCGACGAAGACATGCTCATGCGGCAGGATTGCGCCCAGCCGGTCTGCAGGCATCGGCCCCAGTGTCGTGACCAGATGCATGGCTGCCTCCTTACAGCAGGTTGACGAGCGCCTGCAGGCCCAACAGATAGCTCATCTGCCCAAAGCCGCAGATCTGACCGCGACAGACCGGCGCAATAACCGACAAATGGCGAAAGGCCTCCCGTGCGTGGATGTTGCTCAGGTGTACTTCGACCGTGGGCAAGGCCACAGCCGCAACTGCATCTCGCAACGCATAGGAGTAGTGGGTGAGTGCACCCGGGTTGATCAGGATGCCGTTGGCCCAGCCGAGCGCGGCGTGAATCGTGTCGACCAGTACCCCTTCGTGGTTTGACTGTACAATGCGCAACGACACCCTGTGCATTTGCGCCGCTGCCTCCAACGCGGCGTTGATCTCGGCGAGCGTGACAGCGCCGTACACCCCGGGTTCGCGCAGCCCCAGCAGGTTGAGGTTTGGTCCGTGTAACACCAGGATATTGCTCATGATGTCACTATACCAGACGTCCGACTGAGGGTCAAGTGATCTGGCTCAACAGGGTCGCCTCTGAGGTGGAGGTCACTAAAGGGGCGAATTGTAAGCCATCGCTATTGATCTCTGGACGTGGGGGCGTTATAATACAGCGCTAGTACAGGTTGGCACAGACACATCGCTGCTCCTGCACCAACCATCTTGACGTGAAGAGCCAGGCCTATGTCCGATCGCCGTATCATCAATCTGTTTCGCATACTGCTGGTCACCTGCATGTGGGTGACGTTGTTGCGCGGTTCACTGAACGTGCAGGCGCAGGGGGCGCCCGTGGTGCGTGTCATGCCGATCTACCTGCAGATGGCTGAGGGTCAGACGACAGCGATCGCGGTTGAGGTCGCCGACGTCACCGGGCTCACTGGATTCGATGTCACCCTCACTTATGATCCCGCCGTGATCGCCATTGAGGATATCGACGTGCGTACCCCTGGTGTCCAGATCGGTTCCGGTGGGTTCCTCGACGCGGGCACGGTGACGGTGAATAAGGTGGACACGGTTGCCGGAACCATCCAGTTCGCCATGCTGCAGAACCCCTCTGCCGAGGCGAAGAGCGGTTCAGGCCCGCTGATCGTCTTCGGCATCCTGGGCAAGACAGACGGCACGCTCACCGATCTGACCATCACCAAGTCCGACCTGATCCGGCGCGACGGCACGAAGATCGAGCATACCAATGAAAATGGGCAGGTGGAGATCGGCAGCGCGCCGGCTGATGACTCGACCAGCACACCGGCGCCGACCCAGGAGCCGACCGCGTTT
>CAIKMY010000358.1 GCA_903828635.1 uncultured Acidobacteriota bacterium | reverse complement strand
GCCGACGCGGTGCTGCTGATTGCGGCGATGCTCGAACCACCGCTCTTCATCGACCTGCTGGACGAGGCTCACGGCCTTGGTCTCGATGTCCTTGTCGAGGTTCACGATCAGGGGGAAGTCGAGATGGTCATGCGTGGTGATGTGCGCATTCTCGGCATCAATAACCGCAATTTGCGAACCTTTGTGACGACACTCGAGACGTCACTCTCGCTGGCAAAGGCGCTGCCGCGCACGACAATTCTCGTCAGCGAGAGCGGTATTCGCTCACGGGCCGATATCGACCTGCTGCGCCGCTCCGGATTTGATGCCTTCCTCATCGGCGAGGAGTTTATGCGCTCTGCTGACGAGGGGGAGGCGCTGGAGGCGATGCTGCGCTGATGGCACGAGTGAGGCTCAAAGTCTGCGGGATCACCTCGCTTGCTGATGCGCAGGCGGCCACTAGTGCCGGCGCGGAATACCTCGGCTTCAATTTCTATCGTCCAAGCCCGCGCTATATTGCGCCGGAGCTGGCGCGGGATATTGTCGCGCAGCTTCCCGACAGCGTTATTCCGGTCGGCATCTTCGTCAATGAGCCGGATCCCGAAGATGTGCTTGCCCTGGTTGAAAAAGTTGGCTTGCGCATGGCACAACTCCACGGTGACGAATCGCCGGAATATTGCATCAGGATTGGCACGACTCGCACAATCAAGGCGTTGCGGGTCAGTGGAGATTTTCAACTCAGCCGTGTTCTGGAGTATCCTGTCAACGCTGTGCTGCTCGATGCTTTTGATCCGCGCCTTTACGGGGGGACCGGCAAGGCTGTCGACTGGAGCCTGGCTGCTATTGTTGCCGGGAGTGTCCGCACCTTTCTCGCCGGTGGCCTGAGCCCGGAAAATATTCGCGAGGCGGTAGAGACCGTTCGCCCCTGGGCAGTCGATGTCAACAGCGGTGTTGAGAGCGCGCCCGGAATCAAGGACAAGGAGAGACTGGTCAAGTTGCAACGGCAACTTGCCATGACTAGCGATTATGATTGACTACAATCAGTACCCTGACTCCTCAGGCCATTTCGGGCCATACGGCGGCAGCTTTGTGCCGGAAACGCTCATGCACCCGCTGGCGGAATTGAGGGCGGCCTATGATGAAGCCCGTGCTGATCACAGCTTCATGGAGGAGTTTCATCGTTTGCTGCGCGAATTTGTCGGCCGACCGACACCGATCACCTATGCCGAACGTCTGACGAAGCACCTTGGCGGGGCGCAGATCTTCCTCAAGCGCGAGGATCTCAACCACACCGGTGCCCACAAGATCAACAATGCTCTCGGGCAGATCCTGCTGGCGCGGCGAATGGGCAAGCAGCGAATCATCGCCGAGACCGGTGCCGGACAGCACGGCGTGGCGACGGCGACCGTCTGCGCATGGGCCGGGCTGGAATGTATCGTCTACATGGGCACTGAGGACATGCGGCGCCAGTCACTCAATGTCTTTCGTATGCGGCTGATGGGGGCAAAAGTCGTCGGGGTCGAATCCGGCAGTCGCACGCTCAAGGATGCAATCAATGAGGCTTTGCGCGACTGGGTGACCAATGTTGCCGACACCCACTATCTGCTCGGTTCAGTGCTCGGGCCACACCCCTATCCGGCAATGGTTCGCGATTTCCAGAGTGTCATCGGACGCGAGGCTCGTCAGCAGATGCTTGAGCGCAACGGGCGCCTGCCTGATTACCTCGTTGCCTGCGTCGGTGGAGGCAGCAACTCTATCGGGCTCTTCCACCCGTTCCTCAATGATCAATCAGTGAGGATGATCGGTGTCGAGGCGGGCGGTCGCGGGCTGACTCTCGGCGAGCATGCCGCCCGCTTTCTCGAAGAGGGAGGCGGCAGCATCGGCGTCCTCCAGGGAACACGCAGCTACGTCCTTCAGGACGATCGCGGGCAGATCGCCGCCACTCATTCAGTCTCCGCCGGTCTCGACTATCCGAGTGTCGGTCCCGAGCATGCTTTCCTCCACGATCGCCAGCGTGTCGATTATGTCTCGGCCACCGATGACGCGGCACTTGAGGCCTTTCAGCTCCTCTCGCGGCTTGAGGGGATAATTCCCGCCCTTGAGACGGCTCACGCGATCGCTGAGGTTTGCCGTTTCGCTCCCGGCTTGCAGGAGGATCAGCAGATCCTCGTCAACCTCTCCGGGCGTGGTGACAAGGATGTTGGTACGGCAATTGAAGTCCTGCCTCATCTCAGCCGCTGACCTGAAGACAATCCTGAACCGGGATGACCCAGGATGGAAGAAGGAGAGAACGAGGGAGAGAACGAGGGATAGAAGAAGATGAATCAGACCATTGCCTCAAAGCTTCGTCGCAGCCTTCTGGTGGCTCTGACGATGACGACTTTCATCACGGTTGCTCTGGCACAGGCGACATCCGAGCCGGAGAAGACGGGCAGGAGTATCAGCCAGAAGGTTGGGGATCGAATTGTCATCACCCCCGACGCGCTGCCAAAGCCATTTGCGACCAAAGCGGTAGCCAATGGGCCGCGCACGACGACACCACCGCCGGGTGCCGCGCTCGCACTGCCGCCCGGCTTTCAGCTGAGCGTCTTTGCCGAGGGGGATTTCCAGAACCCGCGATGGATTCTCGTGGGGCCGAATGGTGATCTCTTTCTTGCCGATTCCCGCGCCAATACCATCATCCTCCTGCGTGATACCAATCGTGATGGCCGGATTGACAACGCCACCGAGCGCTTCACCTTTGCCTCCGGGCTCAATCAGCCCTTTGGTATGGCCATCAATCAGGGATACTTTTACATCGCCAATACCAATGAGGTGCTGCGTTACAAGTATCAGCCGGGTGAGACGGCACTGACCAGCAGGGCCGAGAAGATCGCTGACCTGCCCGGCCAGGGCTATCGTCAGCACTGGACTCGCAACCTGCTCTTCAGTCGCGATGGTCGCAAGCTCTATGTTTCTGTCGGGTCGGAGAGCAATGTCAATGAGGAGTCTGAGCCGCGCCGTGCGGCCATCAGTGAATATAATCCCGATGGAACCGGCCACCGGGTCTTTGCCTCGGGCATTCGCAACCCGATTGGTCTCGCGTGGAATCCGACCACTGGTCAGCTTTGGACCGCGGTCAACGAGCGTGACGGCCTCGGTGATGACCTTGTCCCTGACTATGTGACCTCGGTTCGTGATGGTGGCTTCTATGGCTGGCCTTACTCATACATCGGATCCAACGAAGATCCACGCCAAAAGGGCAGGCGCCCCGACCTCGTGGCAAAGGCAATCGTTCCCGATGTCCTTGTCGAGCCCCACTCTGCCGCCCTCGGCATCGCCTTTTACACCGGGAAGATGTTCCCGAAAGAGTACCAGGGTGACGCCTTTGTTGCCCTCCACGGATCCTGGAATCGCGCCCTGCGCAGCGGCTACAAGGTGATTCGCATCCCCTTCAAAAATGGCAAACCGGCTGGTGGTTACGAGAACTTTCTCACCGGCTGGGTTCCCGACGAGAAGGGAACTGATGTTTGGGGACGTCCGGCAGGGATCTCCATGATCCGCGACGGCTCGCTGCTGGTTGTCGATGATGGCGGCAACAAGATCTGGCGGATTACCTACACAGGAAAGAAGTAAGACCGGACTGTCGCATTGCAGTCAATGCAGGTCAGTCTCACGAGAGGTTGCGTTGACATTCGTCAGGCAACATTGAGAAAGGACGCATGAGCCGAATAACCGCAATCTTCGAGAGCCTGGGCCGTAAGGGGCGCCAGGGATTCATTCCCTACATCACTGCCGGGGATCCCGATCTCGGGACAACCGAGGATCTCCTTGTGGCGCTGGCCGATGCCGGGGCGGACATCATCGAACTTGGAGTGCCATTCTCAGATCCGATGGCCGACGGGCCGGTGATCCAGCGAGCCTCGGAGCGTGCTCTTCAGCGACCAGTCGGGGTGCGCGATATCCTGCCACTGGTTGAGCGCTTCCGCCGTCAGCGTCAAACTCCAATCGTTCTCTTCACCTATTTCAATCCACTGCTCCAGCTGGGACAGGGAGAGATTGGCGAGGAGCTGAAGCGCGCAGGGGTTGACGGGGTACTGATCACCGACCTGATTCCGGAGGAGGCCGGCGATTTCGTCGCGGCAATGCGCAGATCAGAGATCGACACCATCTTCCTTGCTGCACCAACCTCGACGGATGAACGACTTCGTCTGATTGCCGAGCATACCACCGGTTTCATCTATGTGCTGGCGCGCACCGGTGTCACCGGCATGCGCGAGACACTCTCCGGAGGGGTTCGCACGCTGGTCGATCGAGTTCGACAATTCAGCTCGCTCCCGGTGGCCGTTGGTTTTGGCATCAGCACCCCGGAGCAGGTTCGCGAGGTCTGGCAGTATGCGGATGCCGCCGTCGTTGGCAGTCGCCTCGTCCTTGAGATCGAAGGGCGGCTCGGCACTGATCAGATAGTTGCCGGGGTTGCCAGCCTTGCCCGGGAACTGAAGGGAGAGATCTGAAGCCGGCCATGAACACGAACCAGACTCAACAGAACGATCGTCAAAGTCTCGAAGACTGGCGTCAGCGCATCGATGAGATCGATCTGCTGCTGGTTCAACTCTTCAACGAACGGACTGCCTGCGCGATCGAAATCGGCCATATCAAGAAGCGTCTCTCGATGGAGATCTACTCGCCGGGGCGTGAGGCCCGGGTGATTGCCAATGTCACTGCCGCCAATCGCGGCCCGCTTGATGCTGAGGCGGTGAGGCGCCTCTTCGAGAGAGTGATTGACGAAGCGCGTCGCATCGAGAGAATTCACGCCAGCGGAAGCGCCGAAGCAGATCCGGCAGGCCTCAGGGAAAGGGCAGAGGATCGATGATCATTGTCATGGAGTCTAATGCGACCGAGGAGCAGATCGTCAAGGTCGTTGATCGTTTGGTGCAGCTTGGCTTCGATATTCATCGCTCGACCGGAGCAAGATATACGATTCTTGGTGCTGTTGGCTCGCGAGTCGCTGATTTGCGGGCGATTGAGATGCTCGGCGGGGTCAACAAGGTCGTGCGGGTGAGCAGTCCCTATAAACTGGCAGCGCGTGCCTTTCGTCCCGAGGGGACACGCCTGCGCCTCGGCTCGAAGATCATCGGGGAGGGGCATTGCGCAGTCATTGTCGGTCCGGGAATGATCGAGAGCCGCACACAGCTCGAAACGATCGCTAATCTGCTGGCTGCCCGTGGTGTTGGCATCCTTTCCGGGAATGTCACCCGATCAGGTAATGATCCGCATGGATTTCAGGGGCTTGGTGAGGAAGGCATGCGGCTGCTGCGTGAGGTTGCTGACGCCCGCGGGCTGGCGACTATGTCGGAGGTCGATGATGTCTCGCAGCTGCCATTATTCGAGATCG
>CAIKMY010000357.1 GCA_903828635.1 uncultured Acidobacteriota bacterium | reverse complement strand
TCAAATCGACGACTCGATCTGCCATTGCGGGAGACAGATGATTCACTGGCGAGAATGGAAGATCTGGCGCGGAGGGACGAGGGAAGTCTGCCAGCGGCGTGGTTGTCGCTGATGCCGGTGATCCTGCCAGTGGCGCTGATCACGGCGGCGGCGGTGTGGCCGGTAGCGATATTAAAGGTGGCTGGTGACAAGAACGTGGCGCTGCTGCTTGGTGCGGTGATCGCGCTGTTGCTGGTTGCACGACAAACATCGCGGAGTGAATTGGAAGAGGTGGTCAGGGAGTCGATGGTTGGTGCAGGGTCAATCATTCTGATCACGGGAGCCGGGGGGGCATTTGGGACAGTGCTGCAGCAGACCAACATTGGGGCGATGATCGAACGAATCTCGCTGGCCTCGGCTATCCTGCCTGCCGCCTTTCTGCTGACGGCGCTGATACGAACGGCGCAGGGATCGGCGACCGTGGCGATGATCACTGTCGCCGGAGCGTTTTCGGGAATGGCCGCATCAGGGCAGCTTGGGTTTCACCCGGTCTATCTGGCGTTGGCGATTGGCTGCGGATCGAAGCCAGTGAGCTGGCTCAACGACAGCGCCTTTTGGGTGATGACGCGAATGAGCGGGATGACGGAGAAAGAGGGGCTGAAGACGATCACCCCGTTGATGTTGGTGATGGGAATGACCGGGATTATCGTGACGATGATTCTGGCCATGCTCTTTCCGATGGTCGCCGGGAAATAACGGCGAGCGGCGGCAAGCGGCTTTGAAGAGACAGGTAATGACGATGAGTATGCGGCGGAGAAAGAGCGCTGAGGATTTGCGAAGTGCGCGGTGGCTGAGGCCTGACGATCTGCGTTCATTTGGCCATCGGTCACGGCTGAAGCAGATGGGGTATGGCGGCGAGGATTATGCCGGAAAGCCGGTGATCGCGATCATCAATACCTGGAGTGATCTGACGATCTGTCATACGCATTTTCGGGAACGGGCACAGGAAGTAAAGCGCGGAGTCTGGCAGGCAGGCGGGTTTCCGGTGGAGATCCCGGGGTTGCCGGTGAATGAGATATTCATGAAGCCGAGTCCGCTGCTTTACCGCAATCTGCTGGCACTCGAAGTGGAAGAGTTACTGCGCAGTCAGCCGATCGACGGGGTCGTGCTGATGGGTGGCTGTGACAAGACGACACCCGGACTGCTGATGGGAGCGACGAGCGTCAATCTGCCGGCGATCTACCTGCCGGCGGGGCCGATGCTGCGCGGGAACTGGCGGGGAGAGACGCTGGGGAGCGGAAGTGATGGCTGGAAATACTGGGCGGAGCGATGTGCCGGTAACCTGACAAAGGAAGAGTGGGAGGGGATTGAGGACGGGATAGCCCGATCACCGGGCCATTGCATGACGATGGGGACAGCCTCGACGATGACGGCCCTCGCTGAGACACTGGGGATGACTCTGCCGGGAGCCTCATCGATTCCGGCGGTCGATGCCAATCACTCTCGCATGGCGGCAGAGTGCGGTCGTCGGATAGTCGGGATGGTCTGGGAGGATCTGCGGCCACGGGATCTGCTGACTGAAAAAGCTTTTGAGAATGCGATCACCGTCGATATGGCGATTGGTGGATCGACCAATGCCATCGTTCATCTGGTGGCCATGGCGCGAAGGGCAGGGATTGGTCTTGATCTGCGTCGCTTCGATGAGATCGCGCAGCGGACGCCAATGATTGCTAATATCAGGCCATCGGGAAAATTTCTCATGGAGGATTTCTATTACGCCGGCGGGCTGCGAGGACTACTGGCGGAGTTGTCGCGAGGTGAGGGATTGTTGTCAACCGATGCTCCGACGGTCAATGGTCGAACACTCGGTGAGAACATTATCGGCGCTGGTATCTATAATGACGACGTGATTCGGCGACTGACCAATCCGGTAGCCGGTCAGGGCGGGACGGCGATACTTTACGGAAATCTTGCGCCAAATGGTGCGGTGATCAAGCCAACAGCCGCGACACCGCGGCTGCTTTCTCACCGGGGCAGGGCAGTGGTGTTCAACGATTATAATGATATGGCCGCGCGGATCAACGACGAGAACCTGCCGGTCGATGAGGACTCGGTACTGGTGCTGCGCAATGCGGGGCCGCTTGGCGGGCCGGGAATGCCCGAATGGGGGATGCTTCCGATACCGGCAAAACTGCTGCGACAGGGAGTCCGCGATATGGTGAGGATCTCCGATGCGCGGATGAGCGGAACATCATATGGAACCTGCATTCTGCACGTCTCTCCCGAGAGCTGGGTTGGCGGCCCGCTGGCACTGGTGAAGGATGGCGATGAAATTGAGCTCGATGTCAGCGGGCGCAGTCTCGAACTGCTGGTCGATGAGCAGGAAATGGCGCGACGAAAGAGCGAGTGGATCCCTCCGGCAAAGCGCTATCATCGCGGTTACCTTGCCCTTTATTCCGAGCGCGTGACGCAGGCCCACGAAGGATGTGATTTCGATTTTACTGAGGCCGGGCCCGAGACTCCCGAGCCGGAAATTCACTAACGCGACTTACGCCATGGGGTCATTCCACCCTTGTCGCTAAGTGTGATGCCAGGGGAAGATCATGACTGAGGCGTAAAGTCATACTTAATCTCAGATGCAAGGTCATAGATTAAAGGTTTAGAGGTACATACATGCAGTTTCCAAAGACGCTTCGGCGGGTTGTTATTACTGGTATCGGATGTGTCAGTCCGGCAGGCATTGGTCGCGAGCAATTCTGGAGCTCGATGCGGGAGGGGCGTAGCGGAATCAGAAAGATCAGCCGGTTTGACGCTTCTGATTTGCCGGTGAGGATTGCTGGTGAAGTGGTTGATTTCGATCCGGATCAGTACATCCCGCCGAAGGACAGGCAGCATGTCTCGCATGCAGTTGCGTTTGCCATTGCGGCCGCAGATCTGGCCTTTCGTGACGCCGGGATCGACCCGCGGCAGATGGAGCTCGATGAGAGGCGCGGGATAGGTGTCGTTCTTGGCAGTGGTGGAGCCAGTTTGAGCTTTGTCGAGAGGCAGTACCGGTATTATTTCGCGAATGAGGCAAAGAAGGCGAGCATCTACAGCATCCCGACGGCTACGCCGGGATCGCTGGCGAGTGAGATCTCGATGCCATTCGGGTTGAAAGGATTCAGCCATCTGATTTCGACGGGATGCACGTCATCGACAGATGCCATGGCCTATGCCGCACAGCATATCGCCATGGGGAGGATCGATTCAGTGCTGACTGGCGGTGTCGACGCGCCATTGGCTCACAGTATTCTGCTGGGTTTCTGTTCAATGAAGGTGATCTCGCCGTCGTGGAATGACGAGCCAACGAGGGGATCGCGTCCGTTCAGCCTCGATCGTGACGGCTTCGTCCTCGCGGAGGGGGCCTATCTGCTTCTCTTCGAGGAGATGGAGCATGCTCTGGCGCGTGGTGCGCATATTTACGGCGAGATTGTTGGTTACGGCTCGACCTGTGACGCACACCATCGGGTGAGGCTTGACGAGAGCGGTGTCGAGCCTTCGCGGGCGATGACGCTGGCAATGGCCGATGCCGGGATTACGCCAGCGGATGTCGATTATGTCAACCTCCACGGAACTTCGACCGATCTCAATGATCGTATCGAAACGCGCGCGGTCAGGCTCGCACTTGGTGAGCGGGCTTACGGGGTGGCGACCAGTGCCACGAAGTCGATGATTGGTCATCCGCAGGGAGCATCCGGGGCGGCGGGGCTGACGGCGACACTCGGAGGCATGGCTGGTGGTTTTGCTCCTCCGACAATCAATCTCGAACAGGCTGATCCGGAGTGTGACCTTGACTATGTTCCCAATCAGTCACGACCGCTCGAGATTCGCCACGCGCTCTGCAATTGTATCGGATTTGGTTCAAAGAATTCAGCACTGGTGGTGAAGAGGTATGAACCATAGGCAGGCCCGCGGGATTACCAGTCCTTACGGGTTGAGGTTGCCGGGTGATGACGAGAGTCAGTGAGCCGGTAAGTCATTAAGTGAGAGGGAGGCTCCATTTGCCGGGGCATTGGTTGAAGAGTTTCGCGGAGCGCAGTCGCGAGCCCGAGCTGATCGATGGTGACGGCTATGGCGTCGAGGAGTATCGTGATTGCCTCGCGGATCTGCGGCGCATCAACCGCTATCTTGGCGGACAGCGGGTTATCGCCCGCCATCTCTTTCCAATGATCGAATCAGTAGTCGGGGCGGGGGATGGCATCGGGGCTGGTTCAGACGGGAGCAGGTCAGATTGGACGAGGCCGGTGCGGTTGCTCGATGTCGGAACGGGTTCAGCCGACCTGCCTGTAATGGTCGTCGAGTGGTGCAGGGCGCGCAGAATTGCGGTCGAGTTTACGGTGATTGACTTTAACCGCCTGGCAACGATCGAGGCGCGTGACTTTGTGGGTGCATACCCGGAGATTCGTGTGGTGCGCGCCGATGCCTTTCGACTTCCATTTGTTGACGGGGCATTCGATTTTGCACTTGCTTCGCTCTTTCTGCACCATTTTGACGATGCCGCCGCCGCAAGGCTGCTGTCGGGACTCGCGAGTGTCGCACGGGTCGCATTTTTGATAAATGATTTGCGGCGGCATCCGGTGGCCTATTACGGGATTATGCTTTTAACTCAGATCTTCACGCGAAATCGGCTGGTGCGTCACGATGCGGCGGTCTCGGTGCTGCGCGGCTTTGGTGAGGGGGAACTTGAAAGGATTGCCATGTCCGCCGGTGTGAAGGCAGGAATTCATCGACATTTTCCATATCGTTACCTGATGACAGGGGTGGGGGGACATGAACGGGGAAGAGGTACTGAAGGTATTTGAGGAGCAGGAGGCACTGCTGAAGGGCCATTTTCTGCTGAGTTCGGGGCTGCATAGTTCGCGATATCTGCAGTGTGCGCTGGTGCTGCAGCATCCGGCAGTGGCAGAGAGGCTCTGCTCAGCGCTGGCAGCGAAGGCGCTCGGTGATGATCTTATCCCGAAGATCGACGTCGTGATCGCTCCGGCACTTGGAGGAGTCCTGGTGGCGTATGAGGTCGCGAGGACTATCGGCGTCAGGGCGCTGTTCACTGAAAGACACGACGGGGCGATGCAGTTGCGCCGTGGTTTTCGGCTGGTGCCGGGTGAACGGGTGCTGGTCGTCGAGGATGTCGTGACCACGGGCGGCTCGACACGCGAGGTGATGGAGGTGGTGACGCAGGCGGGAGGGATAGTGGTCGGTGTCGGCTCGCTTATTGATCGCAGTGGTGGATCGGTCGATCTCGGGGTGCCACGCCATGCGCTGGCAGTACTCGATGTGCCCGTCTACCGGCCGGAGGATTGTCCGCTCTGTCGTGAGGGATCACCGGCGGTCAAGCCGGGAAGCAGGCCCGGCGGCAGGAGCTGATGCGCTACCGGATAACCCTCGCCTACGATGGAACCGATTATTCAGGGTGGCAGATCCAGCGCGGGCAGGCGACCATTCAGGAGCGGCTTAACCGGGAACTGATGAGGCTCGACGGCCAGCCGGTGTCGACGTGTGCTGCCGGGCGCACGGATGCCGGGGTGCATGCGGAGGGGCAGGTGGTCACCTTCGATCTGCGACGTGAGCGCGATCCGGCGACACTGAGGCGGGCCCTCAATGCCAGTCTGCCGCGAGATATCCGGGTTCTTGATGCAGTGGAGGTCACGGACGATTTTCATGCGCAGTTCGATGCACGCGGCAAGATCTATCGCTATCGGCTGGTGACCTCGGCTGTCATGAGCCCGTTTCAGGTGCGTTATGGCTGGCATTATACATTACCGCTTGATGAGGGCCGATTGATCAGGGATGCGGCGGATCTGGTTGGCACGCATGATTTCTCGGCGTTCACGGTCTCTGACAATGATGCGACAAGCAATGTCAGGTGTGTGACGAGGATCTGGCTGACGCGTGATGGCGACCTTTTACACCTCTGGTTTGCCGGTAAGGGATTTGTTCGTTATCAGGTGCGGACCATGGTTGCGGCTTTGATTGGATTACAGCGTGGAGATTCGGCTGTTGATTCAATGAAGGAACTGATTGTGCGGCGTGATCGCCGGTTGATCGGATCGGCAGCCCCGGCACGGGGGTTGACGCTGATGAAAGTCGAGTACTAATATTCGATGGGGTGAGGTCGGCGACAGCATGAGTAATAGTATCAAGGACGATTTCAACGGGCTGATCGAGTCCGGTTCCCGCGAGGGGCAACTCCTCGACAATATCGATCCTGAACGCCTGCCGCGCCATATCGCCATAATAATGGACGGGAATGGCCGATGGGCGAGGAGGAGGCTGCTGCCGCGAGTTGCCGGCCATCGTGCTGGTGTCGATGCGGTGCGTGACACCGTGGAGACCTGCGCTCGACTCGGCATCAGATTCCTGACGCTTTATGCCTTCTCCGTTGAAAACTGGAAGCGGCCGGTCTTCGAGATCGAGGCGCTGATGACCTTTCTCAAGGAGTATCTGCGCAAAGAGATTGATAATCTTGATCGTAACCGGATACGCTTCAGGACAATCGGACGAACTGAAGAGCTGGACGAAACCGTGCGGTTGGAACTGGCTCAGGCGATTGAAAGAACTGCGTCAAACAGTGGGATGACGCTCAATGTCGCTCTCAATTATGGCGGGCGAGTCGAGATGGTCGACGCCTTTCGTCACCTCCTCGCCGAGTGGCGTCGTCAGAATATCGATCCGGCAGATGTCAGCGAGCGGGATATCGAGAGGCACCTCTACACCGCAGGTATGCCCGATCCCGATCTGCTGATCCGCACCAGTGGTGAGCTTCGTGTCAGCAACTTTCTTCTCTGGCAGATCGCCTATTCTGAAATCTACGTCACCGAGACACTCTGGCCCGATTTTCGCAGGGCGAATCTCTTCTCCGCAATCATTGAATACCAGAAGCGTGATCGGCGTTATGGCGGGCTGACGGAGTCTCAATTGGCCGTAACCGGTAAGTGATCTGCCTGCAACTGAGTTATCAGCAACTGAGTTGACGGGTGGTGTGAGGGAGCCTCTGATGGCACGCGTAGTCAGTGCAATTGTCTTCATTCCTGTTCTGATGGCCGCACTCTGGGTTGGCGGCCCCGTCTGGTTTACGCTGATCGCCAGCCTTGGATTGCTGCTGGGGCTCTATGAGTATTATGTGCTGGCGAGGTGTGGAGGGGTGGCCATTGGTCTGGTGGCGACGATGGCGCTGCTTACCGCATTCTTTACTGGTCATCACGAATGGGTTGGCGGGCTGCTGGCGGTACTGGTGGTGACCGAACTGCTGTTCTCACTCTGGCGGCAGCGAAACAAAGAGGATCACTCTGAGGCATTACCGCTGGTTGCGGCACGGCTGACGGGGGTTTTGTATATTGGGCTGCTTGGGAGCTATCTGGTTGGGTTGAGAGTCATCGAATCGTCGATTCCGCAGCTACCGGCAAAGCTTCTGACCTTTTTCTTTATCGTCATTTTTGCCGGTGATACGGGAGCCTTCTACACCGGAAAGAGCATCGGCCGCCACAAACTGGCACCACTTATCAGTCCGGGCAAGACCTGGGAGGGGGTGGTTGGCGGACTGGCCGGGAACCTGCTGGCAGCGGTCATTGCCCGTCTCACCTTCTTTCCGGAGCTGCCGGCAGGACATCTCGTTCCGCTTGCCGTGGTTATGGGGATTCTGGGGATTGCCGGCGATCTCTGTGAGTCGATGATCAAGCGCGGAGCGAAGGCCAAAGATGCGGGAAAGCTGATTCCGGGACACGGCGGGTTGCTCGATCGCCTTGACAGCATGCTCTTCAATGCACCATTGCTCTACTATTACGCCCTTTTCTTATTGTTATGAAGCAAGTAGCGATTCTCGGGTCGACTGGTTCAATCGGTCAAAACACGCTGCGGGTGATCGAGGCGTTTGCCGGTGGACCTGATGGCGATGAGTTTGGAGTGGCGGCCCTTGGAGCTGGTGGGAATATCGCCCTGCTGGCGGAGCAGATTGAGCGTCATCGACCGCGGGTAGTTTCCGTTGGAGAAGAGGCCGGGGTCGAGCTGCTGCTGGCGGAACTGCATCGTCGCCGGGTAGCTCCCCCGGCAAGGATCGGTGTTGGAGTCGATGGGTTGGTGGAGGTCGCGACGTGTGAGGGGGCGGAGATTGTCATTGGTGCAGTGGTTGGCGCGCTGGGTCTGCTGCCAACATATCGGGCGCTCGAACTTGGCAGACGGGTTGCACTCGCCAACAAGGAGACGCTGGTGATTGCCGGCGAGTTGATGACCCGGGCCGCGGCACGCCACGGTGCCGAACTGCTGCCAGTCGACAGCGAGCACAATGCGCTCCACCAATGCCTTCGCGGTGAGAAGCGGCACGAAGTACGTCGGCTGATCCTCACGGCCTCCGGCGGCCCGTTCCGCACTGCCTCGCTTGAGGATATCGAGAACGCCTCTCGCGAGCAGGCTCTGCGTCACCCTACGTGGCGCATGGGCGAGAAGATCAGCATCGACTCGGCAACGATGATGAACAAGGGGCTCGAAGTCATCGAGGCGCGATGGCTCTTCGACTGCTCTCCTGACGAGATCGATGTTATCGTTCATCCGCAGTCGGTGGTCCATTCAATGGTCGAATTGATAGACGGCTCGATCATTGCCCAGCTTGGCGTGACCGACATGCGCCACGCTATTCAGTATGCGCTGACCTGGCCGGATCGCCGGCCCGCCTCGCTGCCACCACTCGATCTTGCCACCCTTCGCAACCTCGAATTCGAGCCGCCAAACCACGAGCGATTCCCCTGTCTCGGCCTTGCCTATCAGGCACTCAGAACCGGCGGCACCATGCCAGCCGTTCTCAACGCGGCCAATGAAGTGGCTGTTGCCGCCTTTCTCGCCGGCAGCATTCGCTTTGGAGACATTCCGCGCATTATCGAGCGCGTCTGCGCCGCTCATACACCCGGCCCCGCTGCTGATCTTGGTGCCGTCCTCGCCGCCGATCGCTGGGCAAGGGAGCTGGGTCGAAGTATGGGCTATGCGCTGCAGTGACTGCCTCGACAATCCGCACACGACCACGTTTCAATCATTCAGGGGCGCTTGCGTGCCTCTCTGAAAGACCGCTCTACCATGTCGTTCGGATCGGTCGAGACAGGTCCGTCCCGCCAGAGCCAGCGCATCATGTCGGGAAAGATTGCCCCACCAAACTTCTGACCATGAAGGTTCATCCCCCACGTGTAGTTGAGGTCATAGCCTTTCTGGCTGAGAGCTTTCATCATCCGCACATTTTGCAGGAACCAGTCCCATTTCTCGTCATAAACTCCATTGCGGAATCCGCGATTGTCATTCCGACCATCACAGAGATAGACGCGGAGCGGCTTGCGTGGGCTGGCAAGGATAATGTCGGGATAGGCGTGGCCTCCGCGAATATTGACGAAGCTGCCAATATTGCTGAGAACCTTGCGAAAGTGGTCCGGGCGCTGCCAGGCAACGGTGAAGGCAGCGATTGCTCCGGAACTCGATCCACCAATGCCGTGCATTTCCGGATCTTTCGAAATGTTATACTCCTTGTCGAGCGCCGGCATCAGTTCCTCGGTAATGACACGTGCATATTTATCGTCAAGAGAGTTGTACTCCGTTGGCCGGTTGGTGGTGCGATCACCCCAATTCCGGAGGTCTGGTTCCGGCTGCTCCGGAGTGCGCCCGGGGTTGATGAAGACGGCAATCATTACCGGGATCTCGCGACGGTAGATCAGATTATCGAGGACGTGATGTGCGCGGATGTCACCGCTCTCGTCTTTGAATGCCTGGCCATCCTGAAAGACCATGAGCGCCGTTGCCTCAGCCGGATTGTACTGCGCTGGCACATAGACCCAATACGTGTGCTGCGTTCCCGGATAGGCCCTGCTCGGAAGGATGTGCGGACCACGGATCTCGCCTTTCGGTACCCCCTCCTGTGGCATTGAGTCGGGCCCAGGTCGATACTGTGAATCGGGACTCGGCCCGGGCGGCATCGGCGGTGCCTGGCCGGTTCGCTGCTGCGCCAGTCCGTTGACTGTTGCTAATACCAGCATGACTGCAATGGCCAATCGATTACGCGAAAAATTGAAAGTCGATGATGTCTTCATATGGGGGAGAGTATGGAGTATGGACTATGGACTATGGACAGTATGGACTGTATGGACAATATGGACCATGGACAAAAGAGGTTTGCAGATTATGGAGAAGATTATGGAAAAACGTATATTCCCTCAATATCAGGCATTTTCCCATAACTAACATCTTCGTCCATAGTCTATATAGTCCATAAGGTCCATATTGTCCATAGTCCATATTGTCCATAGTCCATACTGTCCATAGTCCATACTGTCCATAGTCCCCCCCTTAATTTGCCGCTTTTGACAGCCTTCGGAAACTGCAATAAACTGAACGTGATTGCCTTGAGAGGAGTTACAAAGTGGGTATAGTCGCATTTATTGTTGTTCTCTGCGGAATGATCGTGATCCATGAATTCGGTCACTTCATTGTCGCGAAGATGCTTGGGATCAGGGTTGAGACCTTCTCGGTAGGATTTGGTCCGCGTCTGGCGGGTTTCAGGCTCGGCGAGACCGATTACCGGCTGAGTGCGATTCCGCTGGGCGGGTATGTCAAGTTCCGTGGCGAGAACATGGAGATGCTGCAGGGTGAGAGTGAGGGCTCGATTGAGGAGTTTTTGGCTCATCCGAAGTGGAAGAGATTTCTGGTCGCGATAGCCGGGCCGGCATTCAACATCGCGACGGCGATTTTGATTCCGGCGATTGGAATAATGATTGGCTATCGGGACAGTGCTGATCAGGTGCAGAAGCCGGTGGTTGGGCGAGTCTCGGCGGCATCGGCGGCAGCGGTCGCCGGGTTAGAGCCGGGTGACCGGATTGTGGCATGGCACGGCCGTGAGAACCCGATGTGGCGCGACATTGAACTGGACATCATGCTGCGGCCCGGCGAGTCGATCCCGGTGAGGGTCGAGCGGCAGGCCCGACAGGTTGACCTTGTGCTGACACCAATCGTTCGGCAGGTTGGCAAGGAGCAGGTGGGCGAGTCTGGGATTGAGCCTTACATTGCTCTCGACAATATCCGTGTGCTTGGTGTGCGTGCAGACTTGCCGGCAGGAATGGCAGGGCTCAGGGCGGGAGATCGGATCACGGCGATCGATGGACAGCGGATAACGGCCTGGCACGAATTCAAGGACAGGTTGCAGGCCAGCCAGGGGCGGCAGGTGCTTCTGAGTGTCGATCGTGCCGGATCCAGCCTTGAGATTGCTGTTGCACCCGTTCAGCAGGATGGTGAGTACCGCCTCGGCTTCTCTCCTGACCTCACGGTAGTCGTCAAGACCAATTCACTGATATCGGCACTTGGCTATGGTTGGGATTACAACTGGATGTGGCTGCGGCTTACCGGGGTGGCGTTCAAGCAGATCTTCAGTGGGCGTCGCTCGGCGCGAGACGCGGTTGGCGGACCATTGAAGATTGCCGAGCAGACGAAGAACACTTATGATGTCGCCGGCTGGGCGGGAACGATCAAGCTCATGGGGATGCTCAGTCTCAACCTCGGTATCATTAACCTCCTGCCAATTCCCGTTCTCGATGGCGGAGTGGTGCTGCTGTTGATCATTGAGGGGGTAATGGGGCTGGTGGGGCTGACATTGACAATGAAGTTCCGTGAGCGTATAC
>CAIKMY010000356.1 GCA_903828635.1 uncultured Acidobacteriota bacterium | reverse complement strand
TTGAAACTCTTCTGCACCGAGATGTTCTCGTTGAGGTTGGAGGGACGACGCGCCAGTGTATTGAAGCGCGGCGCATTGCCGAGAGTGTTGGTCTGCGGGATCACTGTCCCCGAGGCATTGCAGAAGACCGCAATTGAACAGACCGGCACGAAATAGCTGGTGAAGCCCGTCGTTGCCCGGTAGTTCGGATTCGACGGACGATCGGCCACCCAGCCATCCAGCGTCTTCACCAGCGCCGCACTGCGTCCGCCAAGGCTGACCGCACCGCCCGTCAACTGGATCGGCTGCCCGCTGGTATAGACGTGAATTGCCGAGAACCGCCAGCCACCAATCACCGCATTCCCCGCGCGGCCAAGATCGATCTTCTTCCCCTTGCCGATCGGTGAATCAAGGATGTAGCTGAACTTGAAGTTGTGCGGCAGGTCGAAGGCCCCGACCGACTTCTCCAAGCGCCGGTTGTAGTGATCCATCGCACGGCCACCCGCATCGACCGCATCGGTATCGGTGATCAGCTTCGAGAAGACATACGACCCCTGCAGGTAGATCCCGCTCGTCACGCGACGCTCCATCTTGAGGACCGCCGCATGGTAGGTCGAATGGCCACTCCGGTCGCCATTGCCGCTCCACGTGTTGACATTGGCATACTGCGGGAATGGCCGCAGCGCGCGGTCGAGGCTGAGATTGCTCGGGAATGCCTGATAGGGCTTGCTGAAACCGGCAGCCGCCACCGCTGCCGAGTCAATCCGCTGATTGAGCAGCGGCTGCACCTTCGGATCGTAGATATACCTCGCATCAAGCTGATTGTAATTGAGCAGCCCCGCCATCAGGTGGACACCGACACTGGCATTGTAAGAGGCCTCAAAGAGAAAATCGCCCGGGAGTTGACGCTGCACCGAGAGTGTCCAGTTCCAGTTCTCCGGCAATCGCGAAACCTCTTTGCCCTGCCACCAATCGACGTCGGCGTTGACGTTGAAACCCGGATCGGTGCTCGGCGGCTGCGGCACCGTGTTGACGCCATTGACGATGAAACCATCGTCAAGCCTGAAGAGACGGTTGATCCCGTCCGGCGAGGGCACACTGTAAATCTGGATTGCTCCGGCAAAATGAGTCGATCCCGAAGTAGTACGCACCAGACCAAAAGTACGCCCGGCACCACCGCGAATCACCGTCTTGTCGTTCGGGCTGAAGGCAAAACTGAAGCGCGGCCCGAAGCCGTTGTACCAGCCGGGAACCAGTGTCCGCTTGCCAACCTCACCCTGGTTGAACCCGGCGAAGCGCAGTGCCCCCGGCCGATTGTTGGCCAGCGGATTGGGCAGCCCCGGATCAAAGTCGCTCCACTTGTCGTCACGCTCCAGCGGTGGCAGCGTCACCTCGTAGCGCAGCCCGAAATTGAGCGTCAGCTTCGAGTTGACCTTCCAGTCATCCTGAATGTAGGCCGCATGTCCGCGCCAGTACTGACGCACGATACGATCGTTCTCCGTCTGCGCGCCGTTGACCTCGCCGAGCAGGAACGAAGCGAAGGAGTTGCCCCCGCCCAGATTCGGGTTGCCGCTCTGCGGAATGCTCGTCTGCGCCCGGCTGACACGAACCAGTCCCGAAAGCGTCTGCCGGCCAAAGCCGTTGTAGTGCAACCTCTCCAGCAGATAACCTCCCTTGATCGTGTGCCGCCCGCTGATCACCGTCAGATCATCACCAATGGTGAAGATCGGATTCTCCGATCCGTCACCCGCTGAACCGCCCCACGGATAGTATCCGTCGCTCTGAAATTCGACCTGCAACAGGTTCTCGTCACAGTTGAATGCTCCCGGCAGGCAGATGCCACGATTCTTCCAGCCGCCACCGATATTCGGCGTGTAGTTGAACTGCTTCCACCAGTTAACCCCGACATAAAGATAGTTGACCAGCTTGGGCGTAAGCGTCCACGTGTAGTTGACGCGCCAGACATGGCTGTCCTGCTTGGTGTAACGGAAATCGCTGACCGGTCCCGGCAGTCGCGGAAAGCCATCGACTCCCGGCAGCACCTCGCTCAACCCATAATTGTAGAGTCCGCTGATCTTGTGCTTTTCCGAGAAGTTGTGGTCAAGCTTGAGGCTCCATTTTGTCCACGGAAAGAGCGAACTGCCGGCAAAGCTGCGATAGTTCTGGTTGACATAGGAGTAAGTACCCGGCGCGCCGGCGGCGTTGGGAAGAACAGAGTTGCCAACATACTGCAGGTACTTCTGCGCAAGCGGGCTGATCCGGTTGGTCGGAATTATGTTGCCCTGGAAGGGATCACGGATAAAGCGTGGATTGGCCTCGGTAATCGGTTTGGTCGAATCATAGGCGGGGTTGAGGCGCGTCGTCGCCGGATCATAGATCGGCACCAGCTTGCCGGTCGGATCGACCCACTTGGAGAAGTCTCCCCGGTACATCTCCGATGTCGGCACTGAAGTGACAAAACTGTTGGCTCCGGCGCGATTGCGGAACCACTCGGCTGAAACGAAGAAGAAGGTCTTGTTGGTCCCGTTGTAGACCCACGGAATACGCACCGGACCGCCGATCGTCCCGCCAAAGTCATGCTGCTTGAGGACGCTCGTCTTCGTCTCGAAGTAGTTGCGTGCATCGAAGTAATTATTGCGCCCGAACTCGTAGGCGGTTCCGTGATACTCATTGGTTCCCGACTTTGAGCTGAAGGCAAGCAGTCCGCCCTGAGCGCGGCCCGACTCGGCCTTGAAACCGTTGGTGTCGACAGAAAATTCGGTAATCGCGTCGATTGATGGCGTGTTGAGACTCGCCCACTCGGTCGATCCAAAGCGGCTCGTTCCCGATGAGGCTCCGTCGAGGGTGATACCCCATGTGCCTCCCTGTCCGCCACCCAGCGAGAAATTCGAAGAGTAGCCCGGCCCGCCGGTTCCGGCGTCGCCACCAAGCCCGATCGGCTTCGATTCCGGCGTCAGCAAAGAAAGGTCGAACGGGCTGCGCATCGTTCCGCTGACCACCAGTGGCAACTGATCGATCTGCTTGTTCGAGACCTGCGAGGAGATCTTCGCGTTCTCGGTCTGCACCGCCGCGCCGCCAGTTGAGGCGATCTCGACCACCTCGCTCACCTGACCGACCTCCATTGTCACGTTCGCACTCGCCGTGTTACCAACGACCAGCGTCAGCGTGCCGATCTCTGCCGACTTGAAGCCGGCTCGCTCCACCCGCACCTTGTAGGTGCCGGCCGTCAGTGCCGGTATCGCATAGACCCCTTCCGACGACGTCACCGCCGTCGATGAACTGTTATTTGCAAGATTGGTCACCGTCACCGTCGCGCCCGGCACCGCCGCGCCATTGGTATCGAGAACCGTCCCGGTGATCGTTCCCCGATCAGCCTGGGCAAATGCCAGCGACGACAAGAGCATCGCTGCTGATAGCACGGTCAATCTGATGAACAAACGATTCTTCATCATAGGTCTCTCCCCTGTTAGTTGTGTTGGTCGATCTTTAGCTGTCGAATATGCTGTCGAATATGCTGTCGAATATGCTGTCGAATATGCTGTTGAATATGTAATTTGATGATAATAAGAATACTGCCTTGATGACGCCGGGAATATATTCCCAGTCCCGCATACTGTCAATGCTGAATGGTCGTTCAGTCACTTTTACAATTGCTACTCCCGAAATTGATTGCACCTGTGCACATTTTGTGGCACCTTGCTCAGACTCTCCAATCGTTGGGAGACCTATTCGGCGACCAAGCAACTGCGGGTGTGAGATATGCAGCCAGACAGTTGTCGGCTCCTGCCGGCAAAGACCAGCCGGAAGCGATCTGGAGAAACAAACTATCAATCATAATAAGAGCCCGGGGAACAAATTGACTGGAACTGGCTACCACCCGGTGCTTTTCAAGGCTGGCAGACGGGACGAAAGAGACAGAGGATCGGTCTCTCCCGACAGAAACAAATTTCAGAGAGATAAACAAGTAAGGAGTCAAACAACTAATGAAGAGCAGGCTAATATTCGGAGCGTCGAGAATGGCGGCAGCTCTCCTGATCAGCGTCGTGATATGTATGCCATCACTGGCGCAGATAAAATCGAGCACGATCGTCGGCGTGGTGACGGATGCCACGGGAGGGGTGATTCCCGGTGCGGTGGTGACGGTTGTCAATCAGGAAACCAACGTCGCGGCGGCGGTAACGACTGATAATACCGGGGCCTTCACGGTTCCGTACCTCGCGCCGGGAACATACACGGTCAACGTCGAGAAGGCCAATTCAGGGTTCTCGAAGGCGAGCAGAACCAACGTCCAGCTGTCGACGGCGCAGACGGTAAAGCTTGACATTGCGCTGCAGGCGGGTGGTGCCGCGGAAACAGTGACGGTAACGGCCGATGCGGCGGCATTGCAGACGACCAACGCCATGGTTGGTGGCCAGGTCAATGAGCGCATCATCCAGACGCTGCCGAATATCACGCACAATCCGTTCAACTATGTGGCATTGCAGGCGGGGATCACGCCGCGCGGGGCCTTCAACAACACCCAGAGCACTACCTCGTTCGGTATCGGGATTGACGGTCGCCGTCAGGCCTCGGCGATCGGCATCAACGGCGGATCGGCCTTCTCCAATGACATCATGCTTGACGGCGTCAGCGTCCAGGGCTCGGCCTGGAACGAGGTTGCGGTACTGCCCAACCAGGATGCCCTGCAGGAGGTAAAGACGATTACCAACAACTACTCGGCAGAGTATGGCCGGGCGCAGGGTGTGGTCATCTTCACGACCAAGGGTGGCAGCAACGATTATCACGGAACCGGCTTCTGGCGCATTCGCAACGAGGCACTCAACGCCAACTCCTTTACCAACAACGCGCAGAACATCTCACGTGGTCCCTTCAAATCGCACACCTACGGCGGCACCTTTGGCGGACGGATCATCCGCGATCGTGCCTTCTTCTTCGCCAGCTATGAAGGGCTTGAGTTCAACCGCAACTACGATTTCCTCAAGACGGTGCCGACGGCAAAGGAGCGCAACGGTGATTTCAGCGAGACCTACGTTAACGTTGGCGGCAAAGCAGTGCCGATCAGGCTTTATGACCCCTTCAGTGCGACGCGGGTTGGCACGACCTCGCAGTATACGCGCACGCAATTCGACACCGTGACGGGGAGTGACGGCATTGTGCGCACCGCACCGCTGGCGGCCAACCGGCTCAACGCGCAGGGGCTGCGGCTGCTCAAGGCCTATCCGCTGCCCAATCGGACGCCAAACGACATCTTCAATGCCAACAACTTCTTCTATCGCGGGCTGCAGCAATTTTCCAAGAACAACATCAACTCGCGAGTCGACTACAACTGGCGCAATCACAATTTCTACGCGACGGGTGGCATCCAGCTCGGCAACATCCTCACACCGCGTTCGTGGGGTGAGGATAACCCGTACTACAGCCGCAACGAGTTTGTCGGCAATCGCCAGCCTGACAAGAACCCGTATATCTCGATCGGAGACACGTGGTCAATCTCACCGACGCTGGTGGTCGACGTCCGCTTCGGGATCAACCGGATCAACAGCGATAACGAGGTCGATGTCTTCCCGAACTTCGATTACGACCAGTTCGGGATTCCGAAAGAGATTCAGGCGCTCAACCTGACGGGTGGGGCACCGCCGTTCTTTGGGCCGGGACGGGTGAGCAACCTCAATGAGGGAACTTTCCTGCACAAGCGCGAGCGGCAGACCAACTCGGATCTCAACGGGAGCCTGACCTGGACGCGGGGGCGCTGGACGCACAAGTTCGGCGGAACCTACCGTGTGCTGCTCTCGAACTACACCGACCTTGCCGACTCGGTCTTCATCCAGACGGGTGATCAGTATACACGTGCCAACATCAACGCCGACGGTTCGACCACGGGGCTGCCGGCGACCCCGGACGGCTCCTACAACGGACTGGGGATGGCCTCGATCGCGCTTGGCGCAGGATTCCTCGAAGTTCGCTCGGGATTCACAGTCAAACTGGCACTGGCGCAGAAATATGGTGCGCTCTACACGCAGAATGACTGGCGGGCCACCGATCGACTGACGATCAACCTTGGCCTGCGTTACGATGTGCAGCCTGGTCCGACGGAGCGTTTCAACAACATCAGCGCGATCGACCTCGACCAGAAGAATCCGCTTGGCAGCGCCGGGAAGATTATCTTTCCGGGTGTCAACGTCAAGCGGCGCAACATGTGGCCGACGGAGTACAACAACTTCGGACCTCGTCTCGGAGCGGCCTTCCAGGTGACGCGGTCGATGGTCATGCGCGGCGGCTACGGGCTGACCTATGTGCCCTCGAACACCGGTTACAACGATGGACCGGGATTCTATGGTGCCGGCCCCTTCACACCGGCAACGGTCTCGACCGGACTCAATGCCGGCAACAACTCGGCGCCATACGGCGCAACGCCGTCAGGAGTACTCGTGGCCCCGTTCAACTCACTCTCGATCAACCGCATCGTACCGCCAATCGGAGCCAACGAGAGTGATCCGGGCATTTATGGCGGGCTGGTGCGACGCTTCCCGCAGGACTACAAGAACGGCATGGTTCAGCAGTGGAACCTCTTCCTTGAGCAGAAGCTCGGCAACAACTGGATCGTCTCGGCAGGTTATCTCGGCTCGAAGGGAAATCGGCTGCAGATCACCTTCATCCCGATCAACAGCCCGCAGCTGGTCGACCAGGCACTGCTGTCTGATTGGCGCAACACCTACATCCAGAGCAATGGCACGACCAACCCCTCAACTCAGCAGGTACCCAATCCTTTCCAGCCGGCGACAGGATCGCTGATACCATACGGCAGCGGCAACATCCGCAACCGGACGATTCAGCGGATCGAGGCGGCCTATCCCTATCCGCTGCACGGCAATTCGATCCACCGGACGGTCGGGACTTCGGATTATCATGCGATGCAGTTGCAGGTGACGCGGCAGTTCGCCAACGGGCTGCAGTTCAACGCACACTACACCTGGTCGAAGCAGATCGAGATGAGCAACTACAATGCGCAGAGCAACAACGGCTATGGGGACAGCAACTCGAACTACTTTTCCAACATCCGGCCGGATCTTTATCGGACGAATCGCAAGCCCTCGACCAACGACATGCCGCACCGGTTTGTCGCTTCGTGGGTCTACGATCTGCCGGTTGGTGGCGGAAGGCTGCTCGATCTGAAGAATAGTTTCCTCAACGCGGCGATTGGCGGATGGCGGCTTGGCGGATCGGCAACGATCCAGAGCGGCCTGCTCTCGCAGATATCGGGTGGAGGCACCAACTCGATCAACGGCCTGCCCGATCTGGTTGCGGGAGTTCCCTTTGAGGTGCCGAAGGAGTTGCAGCGGTGGTATGACGGCAAGACTTCGGTGACACTGCCGAGTGGCCGCGTGATCACGCCGTGCAACCGCTGCTTCCTCAAGTACAATATCGACGCCTTTGCCGGAAGAGTGGTGACAGGGCCGAATGGCACTCCGATCGCCGATCTCTTCTGGTATGGCACGGCAGCGGCGGGCTACAGCCGGATCCGCTCGCCGCGGTTCTGGAACAGCAACGTTGCCCTCGAAAAGAACTTCCGCTTCCGCGAGAAGTATTCGATCGAGATCTCGGCGCAGGCGACCAACGTCTTCAACAACACCCAGCTCCGTGGCAGCATCAACACGAGCACCGGCGGCACGGTGCTGCCGAACACGGTGGCGGCCAATCCGACTCAGAACCTCAAGGTTGGGCAGCTGCAGAGTTCAGGGACGTTTGGGACGTTCGGACAGTCAGCCAACGATCCGCGTCAGATCGAGATGGTCATGAAGTTTCGCTTCTGAACAAAACAGCCAGAGCTGATCCGCGGCAGCAGAAACCTTGCCGCGGATCGTTTCAATTCCGGAGATGGTTGTCCTGTAGCAATGTAGCGACAACCGCTCCGGCTTTCAGATTATGGGGGGGGCAATGAGACGTCTGACAATATTTCTGCTGGTGTTTGCCGCTGCGGTTATGCCGGCTGCCGGCCCTGGAATCGCCAAAGTGGCCAGGGTTATCGGGAGTCCGGCGAAGGATCTGGCGGTGGCCGCACCGGAGACGGTCGGGATGTCGGCCACAAGGCTTGGACACATCCGGCGCCTGACAGAGAAGCATATCGCCGAGAAGCGGATACCGGGCGCATCGGCACTGATCGCGCGACGCGGGCGCATCGTCTACCAGGAGGCTTTTGGCATGGCTGACATCGAGGCCGGCCGGCCGATGCGCATGGACACGATCCATCGTATCTACTCGATGAGCAAGCCGCTCACCAGCGTTGCGGTGATGATGCTCTACGAGGAGGGACGTTTTCAGCTCAATGACCCGGTCGGCAAATACCTGCCGGAGTTCGCGAAGATGCAGGTCGGCACCGAGGAAAAAGACGCGGAGACCGGCAAAATGGTGCTGAAGACGGCACCAGCGAAGCGGCCAATGACGATTCGTGACCTGCTGCGCCACACCTCGGGACTGACCTATGGGGTCTTCGGCGACACGCTTGTCGATCGGCAGTACCGGCAGGCGCGGATTCTCAGCCAGATTGACCTTGCCGAGTTCGTCAAAAGCCTTGCCAGTATCCCGCTCCAATACGAACCAGGCACGCGCTGGCATTACAGCGTTTCGGTCGATGTCCTCGGGCGACTGGTCGAGGTGATCTCCGGGAAATCATTCGAAGAGTTCCTCAGAGAGCGCATCTTCACACCATTGGAGATGCGCGACACCGGCTTCATCGTTCCCGCTGATAAGAAGGACCGGCTCTCCCGCCTCTACACGATCAATCGCCAGGGGCAACTGGTCGCCTCGACCGTCTGCAACAGCCGCGAGGATTGCTACGGCAAGTGGCCCGGTGCCGTCCCCTCATTCCTGCAGTCAGTTGGCATGCCGTCGGGCGGCGGTGGCATGGTCTCAACCGCCTACGACTACCTGCGCTTCTGCCAGATGATGCTCAATCAGGGACAACTGAACGGGCGACGCCTCCTCAGCCGCAAGACGGTGCAGCTGATGAGCAGTGACCACCTCGGGTCGATCCCGGGTATGGCGACGGGTCAGGGATTCGGGCTTGGCTTTGCCGTCAATAAATCGCCGGGAGAGACCGGCATGATGGGCTCACCCGGCGAGTACAACTGGGGCGGCGCGGCGGGAACCAAGTTCTGGATCGATCCTCAGGAGGAGCTGATCGGCATCTACATGATTCAGATTTTGCCGCACACCGGACTCGAATACGGATCCGAGTTTCGCGTCCTGACCTACCAGTCGATCACTGACTGATCTTCAATGCGCAGTTGGCAGTCCGGAACTCGAAACTCCGGACTGCCAACTGGCGACTTTCCCTGGCTGATCTACCCCCTGATCTCTCCTCGTCGTCACCTGCCGCTTCACTCCGGGTCAGAGCAAACAGCCGGCGACAAATCTCCTGTTCGAGGGCCTCGGTAAAATGGGGCGTCAGGTCGGGTGAGAGTTCCAGCCGCCGCAATTCTGACTCCAGCCGCCGCCGATAATCACCAATCGACGAATCAGAGAGCCCGACAATCGCGGCGATCCCGGCTTGTGTTGGCTCGACTGGATTGAAATAGAGATGCCAGAGGACGAAAAGTATTCGCTCAATGCGTTTCTGATTGAAGCGCATGAGCAGCGCCAGCCGATCAAGGAAGGCTTGTGCGATCTGTCGCGCCGCCGAGGCATCCTCGCGCAGCAGCAGCAGACTCTCGGGATTGGCCTCACTGGAAGCGACCAGATCAACCAGCCGTGGTGTCCGTCCGCGACCGCCCCCTTCGCGATCCTCCTTATCCAGCGAGGTGATCTCGGCATCGTGAATCGGGATTTTGGCCATTGCCAGCTGGCGCAAAACCCGAAGCGGAGCCGGTGAATCGATGGCTTCAAGGATCAGGACCAGCAGCGTGACCAGATCGCGATTACCAATCACCAGCTGCGTATCACCACTGCGCCCGATCCGGCGGCGGTTGCGCTTCTGTACCGGTACCTCAGCCAGCCGCTGAAGAAACTCGCTGCCATCGCTCACCGGTTTCGTCGTGGGCCACTCGCGCAGACCATAGAGCGTCTCTCCTCGGCGCCGAAATGTCGCTCGATCAACCTTCCCGCCAGCAAATACCCGAAAGTGATCGTCAGTGGCCAGCATTCTCCCAATGCGACGGGCAAGGCGATAGTTCTCCGGGCGCTCGCGCCGCAATTTTGCCAGGACCAGCCGTGGCAACTCAACCTGCCAGATCTCTCGCTCGATCTCCTCATCCGTGAGATCAGCCGCCACATAATGTTCAAAACGATTCTTACCCAGCAGGTCAAGGTAGAGATCCTGCACAAGGTCGGGCAGCAATGCCTTTCCGTCGCTCCCCCGGCCCCTCCCACGCACCAGCGGATGGCGCATGATCAGTCGCGTGAGAAGTCCCCAGAGCTCCGACGTATCGCCGCTCTCGATACGAAGTTTCCACAACAGTTGTCCGCTTCGGCCACTCTTTTCCGAGGCCGCGCCATCTCTCGCGGAGACACTGCCACTCAGCGGTTTGAGCGATCCAGCCTTCATTCTCAATTCCATTCTTCAGTCGCCAGAGGTGAGATATCCCACCCCGATGACCGTGTGTGTGCAGATCAAGTGCAGACACGCCGCCCCGCGCCCTCGGGAGTCGATGGCACGAATGCTGCGCGTCGGCCTCAGCTGTAAATATGCTTCAGTTCACAGCCGTATCAGGTTCACAGCCGTATCAGGTTCACAGCCGTATCAATCTGTTTCAATTATTCGAATGAGCCGGTCGGGGCGGCTCAGCCTGAGGATTCAGGCATCAAGTCGGGGGTCTTTTTCATTATATGTCCGTGACGATCCCAATGAAAAGCAGAAAATGGAAAATGCACGGATAGTCCTGCAACCGACTGATATTTATTATCAGCCGGCGGTCATCTGCTGACGGTCGGAGTGGCAATCGAGAGTCACTCGCCAGGCTGATTGCTTTCGAGATGCCTCGTCTCCTGATTCTCGATGTGAGCGAAA
Source organism: uncultured Acidobacteriota bacterium (assembly GCA_903828635.1). GTDB lineage: Bacteria > Acidobacteriota > Blastocatellia > RBC074 > RBC074 > CAIOZW01. The sequence continues at coordinate 7,819 of CAIKMY010000356.1, read as the reverse complement.
GTGGGAGGTGCCGGTACCATGGGCCCCCTCTTCTCGAAAATCACGACGCCAATCAGTCCCCCGATGGCGGCAAAGGCAGCCTGCAGGATGCTCTGCAGCACGAGGACCGGGATAGCCGAGAGCAGTCGCTCCATCGCCGTCTGGCCTGAGGCGACAGCGATTGTCTCACTGAGCGCTTCCTGAACCTGAGGATTGGAGATTCTCGACATCATCGTCTCCATCAGACCAAGTGCCGCCTTTGTCGCCACACCACTGAGGACGATCGGTACGGATACCACCAGGAAGGCCACAATGCCAATGGCCCCGGCCAAGGCACCAATCTGCAAACCGTCATTATTGGTGATCTGACGAGGTGAAGCATTGATCACCATCCTGGACGCAACTAAGCCGCCAATCACCGCCCAGGCACAGCAGAGGCAGTTGGCCGTGCTGACGATCGGGGTCGCCGAGAGGATCCCGACAATCAGGCCACCAAGAAGCGCTGGTTGCTGCCACTCCAAATCTTTGATCATATCGTCACATTCCCGGTTTTTTGAAGTTATTTGAGGTTATTTCAGTCGTTCTGCGAAATTCATCTCCGGCAGCAATGAGCCCCGGGAGCAGGAAAAAGGCGGCCGCCATACCGACAATCAAACCGGTCAGCGTGCGGCTGAGAAAGGTGTTGTGAAAGAGACCAAGCTGATCCCCTCCAAAATCGATCAGCATCGGCACGGCAGCCGCCAGTAGCCGGATCCGCTCCGGCGACACCGTGCTGGTGATCGGGCGGAAAAGCGGATAGACCAGAAGCCCGAGGAGCCCGCCAACATAGATGCCGCTACAGCGTGAGCAGACCGCCAGTGGCAGACCGCCAGCGAGGTGAAACGTCCGCTCCGGTATCTGATGGCAGACCAGTGACAGTGCGCGATAAAGGGTTATCGCCAGACCAGTACTGCCTGAAGCCAGCAGCCACGCCGGCGCAATGATCAGCAACAGCCAGACTACCGCAACAACAAGAGACAGAAGGTAGATAGCACGCGGCCGATCGATCAAGTAACCACCTCCGGCAAATCAGCGCCCGGATCCACTCACGGGTCCGAGAGTGTAGTCGAAGTAATCATAAACCATTCGTGCCAGGCGTCCCATTCGCTCTTCAACCTCACCACGAGCTACTCGCTTATCGACGGTAAAGAGAACCAGCGCAATCGGGCGTCCGTGAACGAAAAACACTCCGGCATCATTGGTCGTTGAGCCGATCGTCCCCGTCTTGTGGGCCATAGCCGCCGACTCGGGCAGGTATCGTGGCAATCGGTGGTTGAACATCTGTTGACGAAGAATCGTCATCATCATCTCGCACGAAGCACGACTGGCCGCTTCACCACGAACGATCTTGCCAAGCAGGAGCGCCATCTCACGTGGCGAGGCAACATCGAGGGGCATCTTGGCAAACTCGCGCTCGGCCACGGAATAACGATCCGGCGCAGGCTCATCGGCCCGACTCAGCGCCATGATCTCTGCCGCCGATTTGCCGCGAAACCGCTCATCCGCAAAGAGCAGAAAGTCACGAATCATCTCGAAAGTCGTCCGGTCAACGCGAATGTGGTGAAGCCCGAGCCCGCGCATGCTCGCCGTCACATTGGCAGCACCCACACGCTTCAACAGCAGATCAGTGGCCTCATTATCACTGAGAACGATCATTAGTGTCAGCAGATCGCGAATCGTCGGTGTCAACCCGTCAGAGAGCAGCGTCAGGATGCCACTCCCCAGCGTCCGGTCAGCCGCACTCAGGCTGACCCGATCGCTGAGTGTCATCCTGCCCGCATCGACCTGACGAAAGACCTCGACCATGATCGGAATCTTATAGACGCTGGCCATCGGGAATTCGCGATCCCCCTCGATGCTTATCTCCTCGCCGGTAACGAGGTCACGTACCGCCAGGCCAACCGTCCCCGGAAAGCCGGCAACCTCCGACTCCAGCCGCTGCCGCAGTCGGTCCAACCGGTCAGCCGACCGCCTCCCTGCCTGCTCCTGCCCCCACGCGCACGCCATCTCTCCTGTCGGGAATGACATAAGAGAGACTATCACTACCGATAAAGCGAAAATCCTGCTCCTCATCAGTCCCCCTCGACGGCCACCTCTGCATGGGCAGCCTGATAATCCGCTGAGCCCTCACCCACTCCGGCAGTCGGCTCGAAACAACCGCGGCATCGCGCCTCATAAGAGCCGGTCGCCCCGACAACCACACGCTCATGACTCTCAATCAGTCGCTGGGTATAGCTGGCCACTCCGCCACATTGCATACAGATCGCCCGCGTCTTGGTCACGTCCTCGGCGATCGCCAGCAAAAGCGGCATCGGCTCGAAGGGACGACCAAGGTAGTCCATGTCCAACCCGGCAACGATCACCCGCTTGCCAAGATTGGCCAGTCGATCAACCACCCTCACCAGATCCTGATCGAAGAACTGCCCCTCGTCGATCCCGACAACATTCGTGTCCGCCTCGACCGCCTCAAGAATCTCGTTCGCCGAGGTGACCAGACGCGACTCCATCCTCATTTCGGAATGCGAAACAATGTGCTCCTCTGAATAGCGATCGTCAATCGCCGGCTTGAAGATCTGCACCTTCAACCTTGCTATTCTTGCTCGCCGCAACCGCCTGATCAACTCCTCACTCTTGCCGCTGAACATCGATCCGGTAATGACTTCGATCGAACCTGACTCGGTTGTGTGACGCTCCACCGCAAACCGCCTCCGTCTGAATATTTGATAGCCCCCTTCATTGCTTCTAACATTAAATGATGCGCGGCTGCAAGGAGGGGAGAAGGACTATGGACTATGGACTATGGACTATGGACTATATGGACAGTATGGACGGTATGGACTATGGACGGGATGGACTTTATAGTCTGCGGGCATATACTGGCATCATGTATTTTCAATTCGAATTATCTGGCTTGTCCCTGTTGTCCATTGTCCATACCGTCCATACGGTCCATATAGTCCATAGTCCATAGTCCATATCCCCACCCCACCCGAGGAGAATCACTAAATGTCGGGCAAATTCACCTTTACCCTGCCGGCAATCGGCCGTCGGGCAGACAACCAGAGAGGCCCGATAGCATCACTGGCAGCAGACCCGTCAGTAGCGCGAGCCTTCGCCACCATCGACAGTTCGGCGGCCGACTTCACCGAAGAGCAGATCCGCATCTGCGAGATCCCGGCACCGCCATTCGGCGAGGAGGCGCGTGCACGCTACATTGCCGCGAGGTTTACCAGGATTGGCCTGCGAGACGTCCGAATCGACGAGGTAGGCAACGTCATCGGGATCCTGCCTGGCCGGTCACCAGAGCCGTTGCCGGCAATCTCTGCCCATCTCGACACGGTCTTCCCGGAGGGCACTGATGTCAGGGTAAGGCGTGTTGGATCGCGGCTTTGTGCGCCAGGTATTGGCGATGACGTTGCCGGGCTGGCAGCGCTCGTTGCCGTGGCCGAGACGATTGTCAAAGCGCAAATTCGACTGGCGGGGTCACTCGCCTTTGTTGCCACCGTCGGCGAGGAGGGTGAGGGGGATCTGCGCGGTGTGCGCCACCTCTTTGGTGGGGGCAGCCTCGCCAAACGCATCTCCTCGTTCGTCACCATCGATGGTGCCGGTGCCGACTGGGTAACCCACGCCGCGCTCGGCTCGCGCCGCTACCGGATCAGACTCGAAGGTCCCGGCGGCCATAGCTGGGGCGACTTCGGAGTCGTCAATCCTGTTCACGCCCTCGGAAGAATCGCTGCCAGGCTCGCCGATTATCCAGCTCCAACCACTCCGCGCACGACTTTCAACATCGGCCATATTGCAGGAGGCGAGAGCGTCAATGTCATCCCCTCCAGCGCCTTCATGGATATCGATCTGCGTTCAACCGCGGAAACCGAACTGAAGCGGATTGAGGATTTCCTGCTCCGCGCCGCCAGCGATTCGGTTGCTGCCGAAAACAGCCTTCGTGCCGCCTCCGGACGGCCAATCCAATCGTCGGTCACCCTCATCGGCTCCCGCCCGTCCGGCGAGCAGCCTGCCGATGCGCCCATCGTCAGGACGGCCATCGAGGTCGGGGGCCTCCTTGGCCTTCGCACCAGCCTCAATCGGGCCTCAACGGATGCGAATGTACCCATCAGCCTTGGCATCCCCGCCATTGCCATTGGTGCTGGTGGCATCTCCGGTAACCCACATCGCCTCACCGAATGGTATGATCCCCAGGGTCGTGACCTCGGTTATAAACGCGCGCTGCTCATCGCCATTGCCCTTGCCGGCATTGCCGGTGCTGATAACTCAACCAGTTCAACGGAGTGACACCATGATTAACGACGAAGAGAGCTTCTTTCTCGCGATCGATCGCAACAGCCTCGCCGAACAGGCCATCTTCGATGCCCTCGCCGATATCGATGATGAGGAGTACTATACCCTCTTTGAGGTTGAGGTTGAGCATAGCTGCGGACAGGCCCGTGTCCAGGTCTACCCGGAACGATCAGGTACCCTCTATCGCTGCCTCAATTGCGGTATGGCCGGGATCATTGGCGGATAGTCGGAGAATAGTTCCGGGCAGAAACGGAACCGGGAGCCGGAACCTCTGCTCCGACTCCCGGATCGATACCGATATCCCGGATTCGCGATCTTAACCAAGCCTGACGGCTTTGTAGCCGCCCTTCGCCCGATCCCGGAACCACCATATTCCAAAGATGACAAAGGGGATGACCGCCATCACTGCCACTCTCTTGAATGAGGCGGCATCGCCAAGGCTGTCACGAACCTTGCCCATGTTGAAGATCACGACGCCGAGCATGAACTGCCCGGCAAATCCCATCAACCCCATAGTGAAAGCGCCGCCTTCAGGATAGCGCTCCGAAGTAATACCGAGCATCGTCGGCCACATGAAACAGACACCGACATAAAAGACCGTCGCCGCGACATAAGCCGTAACCTGGCTGGTCGCACTGGCCAGCAGGAAGAGCCCGATGCTTGCGATCGTGACCGAGGCCCACATCATCCCGATTGGCGAAATCCGATGGGCGATCGGCCCGGCATAGTATCGCAGGACGAACATCAACGCACTCCCGTAAACCAGAATCAGGATGCCGCTCATCCCTGCCAGCTTTCCAAGAACCGAATCGACCATCTGGCCTGGCGCCAGTTCGACCGAGGCGGTAATCATCATGCAGAAAAGCAGAATCAGAAAACCCGGGCGCAAGGCCGCACGAATCATCTCACCAGTCGAAATCCCCGCAGCTGCCCGCTCTGTCAGCGGAAACTTCTGGCCGAAGATCATCAGACCATAAAGAACCGTTGGTATCAGCACAATCCCCATCTGTATCTGCCAGCTCAGTCCGTATCTCTTCATCAGAAAACCGAGCAACCCGCCGATGATCAGTCCTCCCGGCCACCACGAATGGAGCACGTTCAACTTGTGTGTCTTGTCGTTCGGATAGATCGTCGCGATCAACGGATTGATCACCGCCTCCACCAGACCGTTGCCAAACCCGGCAAGGAGCATCGCTGCTGTCATCACTGTGTAGCTCGGCGCGCTGATGAATCCGATAATCCCGATCACGTGCAACCCAAAAGCAAGGTAGAGCAGATTGCGCATCCCCAGCGAGTCGAGCATCGGCGAGGCAACCAGAATTGAGGTTGCAAATCCGAAAAAGGCCATCGTCGAGAGCCAGCCATAATCAGCCCTCGCCGTCTCCGGTTTGAAGAACCCGGCCAAACCCTGATCGGCCAGTACCAGATCCTCGACGTTGCCCCGCAAGGCAAAGATCATCGCCGTTACCACTAACGACAGACAGCTGGCAGCAAAGAGCCTGCGTTGATTCATCTCGTCTCTCCTCAGGTATGATTCTCCTGAAACCGACACACGAGGTCGGCCCCGGAGGATATGCACTCGTTCAGCCGGAGCGCGATCGCCTCCGACTCTTGATTTATATCGGGCTGGAAAAAGGCGGTGGGATTATGAAGGCAAGCAGGGAAAATGGCAATAGAATCAGGAAGCCCGGAGCCGGTTTCCCCCGACCAGCCCCGGATCAGCCTCAAAACTCGATCTCGATCACCTCTCCCGGCCGCGCCGGCGCCGAAAGTGTCATCAGCGCCTCACGCAGAACCCGCTTCTGCGTCTCCCTCATCCCCGGGCGACCAAGGGAGTTGCCGATTTTGAAATCCTTCGGATAGATCGCCCTCGGCGGACGCATCTGCCCTGACACTTCAGGACTGACCGTGATCAGTACCGTCGGTATCCCTCTCATCTCAATCTCACGCTGTACCGCGACGACCGTCCGGTGGCAGACATTCGGTCAGCCCCCGGTCAGAACAACGACGTCCGCTTTTGACTTGCGGTCGATCTGCTCGGCTATCGCCGGTGCCGTCTGCTCGTACATCTGCTTGAGCTGCATGGTGTACCCCATGTAGCCGACATGCTCGCGCGCTACCTGGCCAATGACCCCATCAGCCACCAGCTCACGCAAAATCTCCAGCGGAAAGACGACGTTGATGTCCTGATCCGCATCACTGTGGTCATAATGATGATGGGTCACCATCAAATCGGCCGATGCATCCTCCCCACCAATAACCCTGAAGCTCAGATCCCCCAGATCGTCGGCGATGTTGAATGGCTCCTGGTCCCTTCGATGCACCCCCGCAGCCGTTACCAGTGCCACCGAACACTTCACCAGTGGCCGGTCGAGCGGTGTGAAGGGAACGCACTTTCGCGACATGGCTGTCATTACTGTCCTCACTAATCTTTACTAATCTTTACTAATCTTTACTAATCTTTACTAATCTTTACTAATTCTCACTAATTCTCACTAATTCTCACTAATTTTCCGAGCTATCAAGACTAATCTTAACTACTAATCTTGCAGGCTAATCTTCCGGCAGGCTTCCGTGCTCGCGTCGGCAATACCACCCGGTCTTCAACAAAATTATCGGCCGGAGCCGGGACAGGCAGAAAGAATAACCGCCTGCCCCGGCTCACTGCCTACAGCTTGCGCAACGCGTCATGAATCACTTCATTGTCCGGCTGCTTGCCAATTTCATGGATGTCCTTGTATGCCACCTTACCCTCTTTGTCGATGATAAAGAGAGCGCGCTCGCTGATCCCATCGGCCGCACGGTAGGCACCAAACGATCTGGCAACTTCACCCTTCGGCTCAAAGTCGGCGAGAAGCGGGTAGGTAATGCCACCGAGGCTCTTCGCCCAGGCTGTGTGGCTGTGAACTGAATCGACTGAAATACCCAGAACCTGGGTATCTGCGTCCCCGAAGCGGCTCAGATCCGCTTCATAGGACGGCATCTGGACCGTTCAGACAGGGGTCCAGTCGAGTGGATAGAATGCGATGAACACATTCTTCTTGCCCCTGAAATCCGAGAGTCTGACAGTGCCACCAAGGTGGCTCTTCAGCTCGAAATCAGGCGCGGTCATGCCAACTTCAAGGCTCATGTTCTCTCCTGATTGTTGTTCAATCAATTGAATATTGGTTTACCGGTGAATATTAATTTACCAGTGTCTGTCCGGGAGAGGCAGACTCCCACCCTCCCCTGCTTTCTGCTACTCCCTGATTATAGAGTCACGGCCCTCCTCTCTCAAGCCGGAACCCGGTGATCGCCCCAATGAATCACCGATACCCTGCGAACTTTTGCATTGAAACCACTGAAAGTATGGCAATACAATGACTTATCTCCCGAGGCTCATGGGGCAGCACTCATTGCAGGACTACCACTGCTACCACGGGGATCGGGGCAGGTTCATCATCGGCTGCTGCGGAACTTAAGGTTTACCTTTTGAGCGCAATGCTTGAACTCAAGAGCGAGCACC
>CAIKMY010000355.1 GCA_903828635.1 uncultured Acidobacteriota bacterium | reverse complement strand
GGCGAGCATGCGCCTCACCTGGGCTTCGAGGATTGCCGGGTTGTGCAGAACCTGGCGCTCGGCCAACTGCAGCAGCTCGTCATCGGGCATGCTGCTCCAGATGAAGTAGGAGAGGCGTGAGGCCAGTTCAAAGCCGGTGAGTCTGCGCTGTGCTGGTGGGCTGGTCGCCGGATCCCGCTCGATGCGGAAGAGGAAGTTGGGTGAGACGAGCAGCGCCTGGATGGCTACTGCCAGCCCCTCCTCGAAGGAGTCGCCACTCCGGCGCACCTTACTACCAAGGGCGAGCAGCCGGTCGATTTCGGCACCGGTCACCGGACGCCGCCAGGCGCGCCGGGCCATCTGCCCGATGATCTTCCGCTCGCAGCCCTCGACGTGGTGACCATCAAGGTGGCCACAACTGTAGACTGCCCGGAGGCTCTTCGTCGTCGGTCCCGTTCGCTGATTGTAGGGGCCGCCAATCTCCATTTGACTGGCACGCGCAACATTGATCGGTCGCAGCCGGGTCAATTTCGCCTCATACAATTTGCGGAGTTGTTCGACCCTCTCCGGAGGTACCGTTGGTGGCGGTGTACGGAAGGGGGGGATCTGTGGCTCGGGCAGAGTTGATGGCTTTGGGCCGCCATATTTTTGAGGCAATCCCTCATAGAGGTTGGGGATTGACACTGCCAGCCAGTGCTCACCCTCGCTGAGGCGCTGCCGGAACTCAACCGTCAGTGACGAAAAGTCCTGTCGATCATCCTCGAAGCTCGCACGGCCGGCCGGGTTGAATGGCATTCGCTGCGCCACCACTCCATCGACCCAGAGTGTCAATTCAATTGGTTCCGACCCGAGAGGCCGCTCACCGCCGAGGAAGACGCGCAGCACGTACTCGGCCTCTACCGGTGCGCGCCAGGTAAGGTGGAGCGCATTGGGCATGCTCAGCCCGGTGTGGTCATACTCGGCGGGAATAGTCGTTGACGGTTTGATGTTCCTCTCAGGTGATCTTGGCCGCGCCAGCGAAGGCTTCATTACCTCCGGTCCGAAGAGTGCCTCGCGGACCACGCGCTCTGCGGCACTGAGGTACTTTTCCATCAGTACCGGTGGCAGCGAGAGCACGTCACCGATGTTGTCAAACCCATATCCTGAGTCGTCCTGCGGGAAGTCGTCAGCCGGTCGCGGATCAATCCCGAGCAGATCGCGAATGGTGTTGTTGTATTCGCTGCGATTGAGCCGACGAGCCGTGACACGCCCCGGATCGGGGCGCTCGTTGCGATCGGCACGTGCAAACTCACTCTCCAGCCACCTGACCACTCCTTCGATCTCTGCCGGCGCCGGTCGCGGCGAACCGGTCGGCGGCATCTCTCCGGCCAGGAGTCGCTGGCGCACGCTCTCCCACTTATCACGATCGCTCGGGATCGCCAGCGCTCCGGTCATTTTGACGAGGTCGAGCCCGCCAGCCGCCTTCTCCCCGGTATGACAGCCGAAACAATTGTCGCTGAAAAATGGAAGATGCTCACGACGGAAATTTGCCGATTCCGTCGTCAGTCGCCGCCCCTGCTGCATGCTGGCAGGCAGAGCCATCCAGCAAAGAATTGCCGGAAGGAGAATCACCAATAATGTCAGCCGCCTTCTTCTCCGCATGGCTTGATAGACCCCTTTCGCGGATCAGGTTCTCCCGAGTGGGAAATTCACCGCAATTATCTGACCGTTTCCTGCTCTTCGTCAACCATCAGACGGCAGCCTCTCGCCGCCGATTCAATTTCTTTGTTATTTCCTTGTCGGAATCGCCTCCATCAACAGCGCGAGAGCCCTTTTCAGCGACTTCTCGCCCGGTGCACTCCCCTTAAAATGGCCAAGACGAACGACGACGAGGTCGTGCGAGGGGATGATCATCGTGTACTGACCGCCGGCACCGGCCATGTACGAGGCCTCTTTCGGGACAGGGTAATCGCCATTGCCATTGAGCCAGAAGAAGCCGCCGTAGATTGGTCGGCCATCGGCTTCCCAGGCCGGCGCCAGCGTCCTGACGAAGCGTGCGAACCCCTCCGGCAGGATCCGCTCGCCATTCCAGACGCCATCCTGCAGATAAAGGTTACCAAGTCTTGCCCAATCACGGCCCGAGGCAAACTCGTAGCCCTGCGTCAGGAAATTGCCGAACGGATCGGTCTCCATGACCATCGTCCGTATCCCCAGCTTGTCGAAGAGGGCGCGCTGCGGGAAAGAGAGATAATCCTCACCGAGCTTCCCGATGCCGAGGCGGTTGAGGTAATTGATCAGCACGGGATCGGTATTGCGATAACGACCGACGGTGTTGGGCGGCCACTGCTGTGGTCTCGACGCCGCGTATTTGAATGAATCGACGCTGCCGGTGTAGAGGTAGAGGTGGTCGGGGTAGGGGCCCTTCGCCTCATAGTCGGGATCCTGAGGCGCACGAATGCGCAGTCCGCTTGACATATGAAGGATATCAGCGATGCGGATCGCCGCGCGCGGATCCCCCGGGGTTTGCCATTCAGGGATTGGCGCCGGCTGCCAGAGGTCGTAGACTCCGCGCCCGATCAGTATGCCCATGATCGTCGCCGTCAGGCTCTTGCCCATTGACCAGCTTTCGAGCGGAGTCTGCGCCGTGACCCCCTCACCATAGCGCTCGGCGATCAGTCGCCCCTTCCAGGTGACAACGAAGGCGGCAGTCATCCCCGCCGGATCGAAGGCGGCATCGACTGCTTCCCGTATTTTGCGGCTGTCAATGTCCGCCGGCAGAGGTTCATCATTCACACGGTCACCCAGCGGCCAGGGACGGCTCGCCGCTTCGGGGTCACCCCGCTTCAGTTTCACCGGCTTGAAGCTGACACTTTTGGCCCCTTTCGGCAGCGTGACACAACCCTGGTCGCCAAGGTAGAGCGCGACACGTTTGACACCGTTCGGCAGGCTGACGGTCACCGTGCCCCGGCGACGATCGACTACCGGCTTTCCCATCTTTGCCCGTTGTGCATAGGGAGCGGTGAAGTAGCCGACATTCTCGGCGGCAAAATCGGGTGCCAGCCCGGTGATGAAGACTGCCGAACAGATCACCTTGGCGAAGCCGGAGGCGTGATGCTCGAGCGCGTCGCCCGGTGGCGGGTCATAGGGAGTCTTCAACTCCAGCGACTTTGCCCGCTCGAGCATCCTCGATGATTCCGGCGTCTGGCCATTCACCGGACATCCGGCAATCATCGCCACCAGCAGGACCACAGCCATCCCCGATCTCAAATTGACGTTCATCATTCACCTCCGGTTGGTTTGCGCCATTGTCAGCCAGGTTGCCGGAAATCCCAAGAGTAACGGCAGGGAAAACGACAAACATTCGGAAATCTTCCCCTGTTCGCGATGCGTGGATGGTGATAGTCTTGATGAATGAAAGCTCTTCCTTTTGAATCTCTCTATCACCGCTGCGATCCCGGGCAGTTCGCCTTTGTCACGACCGACGATCTCGATGAGATGAAGGAGATGATTGGTCAGGCGCGGGCTGTCGAGGCTGTTCTCTTCGGCATCGGGATTCGCCGTGAGGGCTACAATCTCTTTGCACTCGGGCCATCCGGAACCGGCAAGCATACGCTGGTTCGCAGCCTGATTGCGCGCCAGGCAGCGGGCGAGCCGACTCCGTCAGACTGGTGTTATATCAACAACTTCTCACAATCGACCAAACCGGTGCGGCTTGAATTGCCACCAGGCCGGGGTGCAATTTTTGCACGCGAGGTTGAGCGGCTGGTCGACGAGCTGCGTACCACTGTCCCCGCGGCCTTTGAGACCGAGAGCTTCAGGACACGACGCCAGGCGATCGATGAGGAGATCGAGGAGCGCCACGAGGAGGCCTTCCGCGCTCTTGGTCAGGAGGCTCAGGAGAAGGGGATTGCCCTGTTGCACACCCCGACCGGCTTTGTCCTCGCGCCGATTCACAATGATGAGGTCCTTACACCCGAGCAGTTCGAGAAGCTGCCCCGCGACGAGCAGCAGAAGATCACCCGCATCATCTCCGAGTTACAGGAGAAACTGCAGGTGATCGTCCGCCAGAGTCCGCAGTGGCGTCACGAGGGATTTGAGAAGATCAAGCAGCTCAATCGTGAGGTGACCACCTTCGCCGTCGGACACCTCATCGACGAGCGGCGCACTCAGTTTGCCGATCTTCCCGAGGTCGTCGCCTTTCTCAACGCCATTCAACAGGATGTGATTGACAATGTCGATGATTTCATCAGGCCGCAGGAACCATCAATTGCGGCGCTGATGGGGGGGCTGCAACCTGCCTCCGGCAAGG
>CAIKMY010000354.1 GCA_903828635.1 uncultured Acidobacteriota bacterium | reverse complement strand
GGACTCACAACCACAACCTGTTCTGGGAGTTCATGGCTCCCAATGCCGGCGGCGCTCCCAAGGGCGAACTGGCGAAGGCAATTGATGCCTCTTTCACCTCCTTCGATACCCAGTTCGCGGGCCCTGGAAAGCTTGCTGCCAGAATCCTCGCCAGCGACGAGATAGTTGGTATTTTTGCTGACTCCGGAGTTGACACGACCACCGCGAGACTCGATGAACGCCTTTGCCTCATCCCGTTTGAGCCCGGGGAGGGTACCGGTGAGAACGAACTGCTGTCCTTCAAAGTTTCTTGAGCGCGACTCAGTGCCGCTGGCAAGTCGCATTGAGACTCCGGCGGCACCGAGACGCTCGATCAGCAGGCAGTTCTCCTCATCAGCGAACCAGTCACGGACCGAGGCGGCAACCACCTCACCAATCTCATGAATGGCGGCCAGCTCTTCCACTCCGGCAACCGCCAGCCGCCCGATCTCTTCAAAGTGGGCGGCCAGAATCGCTGCTGTCCGCTCTCCCACGTGGCGAATCCCAAGGGCAAAGATCAGCCTTGCCAAACCGGCCTCCCGGCTGGCATCGATCTGTGCCAGCAGGTTGTCAACCGACTTCGGGCCCATCCGCTCCAGCCGGATCAGGTCCTCACGTCTTTCACGCAGGCGATAGAGATCAGCATAGTCGCCAACCAGTGGCAATCCATTCTCCCGCACCGCGATCAATTGATCGACCAGTGCCTCTCCCAGTCCGTCGATGCGCATTGCCCGACGCCCGGCAAAGTGGAGCAGCCCTTCGCGCAACCTCGCCGGACAGCCGCGATTCGGACATCTCGCCACTGCTTCCCCCTCAGGCCTCACGAGGCTCGTTCCGCATACCGGGCAGTCGTGCGGAAATGCGAATGGCTCCTCCTCACCCGTTCGCCTCTCGGCGATCACCTTCAGCACCTGCGGGATGATCTCACCACTCTTTTCGATGAAGACGTGATCACCACGCAGTACCCCCAGCCGCTTCATCTCGTCATCATTGTGCAGACTGGCACGCGAGACCGTCGTCCCTCCCAGCAGAACTGGCTCCAGCACGGCCACCGGTGTCACTGCCCCCGTCCGCCCCACCTGGTAGATCACATCTAACAGCCTCGTCGAGACCTGACGCGCGGGAAACTTGTAGGCAATTGCCCACCGCGGTGACTTCGCCGTCGAACCAAGATCTTCCTGCACGCCAACCTGGTTGACCTTGACCACGACGCCGTCGATCTCATAATTGAGATCATCCCGCCTCTCGCCCCACTCCCGACAATAGCCAATCACTGCAGCGATATCCTGACACTCACGGTAGTGCGGGTTGACCTTGAATCCGCACTCCCTCATCCATTCAAGCGAGCGGCTGTGCTTGCCGAATGCCGGGACTCCGTCAAAAAGAAGCTGATAGCAGAAGATATCAAGCTGGCGATCCGCGACAATCCGCGGGTCAAGCTGCCTCATCGTTCCCGAGGCGGCATTGCGCGGATTGGCAAAAACCGGCAGCTCCTGCTCCTCACGCTCCCGGTTGATGCGCTCGAAGACCTCTGCCGGCAGAAAGACCTCGCCTCGCACCTCAATCTCTCCAGCCAGTCCATCGCCCCTTGCCCCTCCCACGGCCTGTTCGCTCAGCCGCAGCGGAATCGAGCGAATCGTCCGCGCATTCCCTGTGACAACCTCACCCCGCATGCCATCGCCGCGCGTTACTGCCCGCACCAGCAGCCCGTCCTCATAGATCAACGAAAGGCTCAGCCCGTCAATCTTCAGCTCGGCAACATAGTCGAATCGCTCCCCGCCAGCCAGCTTCTCACAACGCCGCGCCCAGTCGCCCAGATCCTCAACACTGTAGCTGTTGTCGAGCGAGAGCATC
>CAIKMY010000353.1 GCA_903828635.1 uncultured Acidobacteriota bacterium | reverse complement strand
GAGTCGTGCTGGCGGCGCTGGGGCGTCACGATGAGGCAGCCGCAGTGCTGCGCCGGGCAGCAGGATTGAGGCGTGATTACTGGCAGGCGCATGTGCGACTGGCCGACTCCCTGCTGGCCAACGGTAACGCAGAGGAGGCACGGAAGCTTTACGAGGAACTGGCGCGATGGCAGCCGGAGATGGCACCGATTCATTACGGTCTCGGGCGTGCCTGCGCCACGCAGCGTGACGCGGCCGCAGCGGAGAATGCATTGCGACGGGCGGTGGCGATCTCGCCATTGTTTGGTGCGGCACATTACGCTCTCGCCATGGCGCTGCGCGAACAGGGCCGGCGCGACGAGGCGGCCGTCCACCTGCGTCAGTCGCAGCAGTATCAGCTCATCAAACCGACACTCCCTGATCCGCTGGCCGAGAGCGTCGCCGGGCTCAACCGCGGCGCAGCCAATCATCTGCGCAAGGGGGTCGAGTTCGAATCGGCCGGCAGGCTTCCCGAGGCAATCGCCGAGCACGAACTGGCGCTGAAACTCAATCCGCGGTTCGAACAGGTGCATCTCAACCTGATCACACTCTATGCCCGCTCAGGACAGCCCGAGAAGAGCGAACAGCAGTATCGGATGCTGCTCGAAATCAACCCCAACCTTGCCGAGAGCCACTACAATTACGGAGTGATGCTGCTTGGCACGCAACGCATTGCCGAGGCAGAGGCCGCCTTTCGCCGCTGTCTGGCCATCGATGGGCGCCATCCGCAGGCGAACTACAACCTTGGCCGCATCGAAGAGCTGCGGCAAAATTATGACGAGGCGCTGGAGCGTTATCGGCAGGCAGCGATGGCCGCCCCGCGTGAGCGCGAAAACCATTTTCAGCTCGGGCGAATGCTGATTCTCAAGGGGCGGCTGAGCGAGGCAATCGAGGCGCTGCGGCGCACGCTCAAACCCGAGGATGGCGAGACGCCGCGCTATCTCTATGCACTGGGCGCGACCTATGCCCGGGCCGGGGAGCGTGAGAAGGCAATTCAGACGATGCGCGAGGCTCGCACGCTGGCAGCAGCCCTCTCACGCAACGACCTCCTGCCGGCGATCGATCGCGACCTGCGCGCACTGGAGCGACCGTGAAATACCCGCTAATACCCGCCGGAACCATTGCACGAGGCTGCCTGCTGCTGCTGCTCATCACTCCCCTGCTGGGCCTGGCGACGGCACGGCAACAGAAGAGTCCACCGGCTGCAGCCCCATTTGAAGAGGTGGCGAAAGCTGTCGGCCTCGATTTTGACCACGATACCGGCGCCAGTGGAGATTACTACCTGCCGGAGATTATGGGCTCCGGCGCGGCACTTCTCGATTACGACAACGATGGCGACCTCGACGTCTACCTTCTGCAGGGAACGAGGCTCAATCCGAAGAGCCTGCCCCCACCACTCTTTCCCCGACCGCGAGGTGTACGGCCCGGCAATCGGCTCTTCCGCAACGAGTTGATCTCCTCCGGCGTCCGGGGAAGGCTGCGGTTCACGGATGTCACCGAGGGGAGCGGCGGCGGGGTGAGTGGATATTTCATGGGAGCAGCCACCGGCGACTATGATGGCGACGGCAATATCGATCTCTACCTGACGGCCTTCGGATCGAGTATTCTGCTGCGAAACAGCGGTAACGGAACCTTCACGGATGCCACGGCAGCCGCCGGCGTCGGGATGAAGGGCTGGAGTACCAGTGCCTCGTTTCTCGACTTTGACCGTGACGGTGATCTCGATCTGTATGCCTGCAACTATGTCGACTTCACCATTAAGGGAAACAAGCAGTGCCTTGCGCCGACCGGAGAGACCGACTACTGTGCGCCGGCAGCCTACCGTCCCGTGCCCGACCGGCTCTTCCGCAATGATGGAACGGGGCGCTTCAGCGATATCACGGTCGCCTCGGGAATTGGCTCGGTGGCTGCGCCGGGGCTCGGGGTCGTCACCGCCGACTTCGACGGCGATGGATGGAGCGACATCTTCGTCGCCAACGACGGCATGGCCAATCATCTCTGGATCAATCGACGCAACGGGACATTCGAGGAGAACGGCCTTGCGGCCGGGGCGGCCTATGCGGCGGACGGGATGGCTCGTGCCGGCATGGGAGTGGCCTGCGCGGATATTGATCGCGATGGCGACGATGATCTGCTGGTGACCAACCTGACTCGTCAGGGCAGCACACTCTACCGCAACGATGGGCACGGCCTCTTCGACGATGCGACGATCGACTTTCGGCTTGCTCAGCCAAGCTATCTTTCCACCGGCTTTGGCGTTGCGTGGCTCGATTACGACAATGACGGATGGCTCGACCTCTTTGCCGCTAATGGCGCCGTGACCATCCTGCCGGTGCTGCGCGGAGAGCGCTATCCGTTTCACCAGCGCAATCAGTTGTTTCACGGAGAGTCGCAGAGTGGCCGGCGCATCCTGCGCGAGGTGACGGGCGAGGCCGGCAGCGCACTCACCCTCTCCGAGGTCAGTCGCGGCACGGCCATTGGCGACATCGACAATGACGGAGACACCGACATCCTTGTCACCAACAACAACGGCCCGGTAAGGCTGCTGCTCAACCGCGTCGGCAATGCCGATGGTGCCCACTGGATTCAGATCCGGCTGATTGGCGGACAGGCAGCCGGAGCGCGCGTTGCCGTTGTCGCTGCCGCAAGCGATCTTCGCTGGAGCGGTCATCGCACCGATGGCAGCTACCTCTCAGCCGGTGATCCGCGGATCCATTTCGGCCTCGGCAGCCTGACACGAATCGAGGCGATCCGCGTCGTCTGGCCGGATGGTCTTCAGGAGCAATGGCCCGGTCTCACCATTGATCAGACTCACCTCCTGCGCAAAGGCGAGGGAGTAAAAATCCGGTGATCCCAATGGCTCGATTGTCCCGGAGTTGTGACCGGAGTTGTGATATGATGCGCCGTCTCTGAAACTGAGAATCGATTGAGGAGAACGACTACAATGTGTCCGATTGTGCCGGGCTGTGCCAGGAACTTAACTGCTGTCAGGAATGTAACTACCGTGGGGCTCTGGCTGACGCTGCTGATGAGCGAAGTGATAATGGCTCAGGAGCGTTACCTGCAACGGGCGGCTGAGTTCATCTCACCAGCGAGGTTCGAGCAGACGACACAGGGCCGGGTACGAATACACCGGGCAGACACCGATGGTGAGTACCGGGCGATCGGGAATGGCGTGATCCGTCAGAGACCCGATGGACGAATTGAGACCATTCCAGCGGGCTCTGTGCTGCCGGCGACACCGGCAACAGTCGTCCTGCGCGTTGGTGAGCAGACACTCTGGATCGGAACTCCCCGTGGAGCGATCAGATACACCTCCGTACCGGGAGCGATCCCGGTGCGCTACTTTGGCGGACAGCGCTGGCTGCCCGACGATCGCGTCACCGGCATTGGCATTGGTAACCTCCGCCCCGAAAGCGGTGAGAGTGAAATCTGGATCGAGACTCCGGCCGGCTACAGCCGGATCAGCGAGCGGCTGATGACCCTGGAGGAGAAAGCAGCCGTCATTGAGACGACCGTCCGCCAGCGGCACGTGCGGCACGGGCTGACGGCCGACTCACAGTTGACGCGGCCTGGTGATCTGACAAGCAATCAGATGGTCTCAAGCGACAACGACGGGCTCTGGACGGCGATGTATGTCGCCGCTGAGTGTTTTCGCTACAAGGTGACCGGAGACCCGGAGGCGGCACAGTTTGCCCGCCAGGGGATGGAAGCGATTATCAGACTGGAAGAGATCGCCGGCCGACGCGGGTTCCCTGCCCGCTCTTTCATTCGCAAGGGTGAAGACATCCAGCCGCGTGATGGCGAATGGCACGACACCCCCGATGGCCTCTGGCGCTGGAAGGGTGACACCAGTTCCGATGAAATTGTCGGCCACTATTTCGTCTACCCGATCTATCATGACCTCGTCGCCACCGAAGAGGAGAAGACCCGACTGCGCGAGGTGATCACCCGAATCACCAACCATATCCTCGACAACGACTACCAGTTGATCGACCTCGATGGCAAGCGAACGCTCTGGGGCTGGTGGGGCCCCTCGGCCATCTGGGAAGATCCGACCGAGACCGGGCTGCGCGCGCTCCACATCCTCGCCCATCTGCGAGTCGCCATCTATCTCACCGGCAACCCGCGCTATCGTGCCGCTTACGACAACCTCATCAACCGTGAGCGCTATCACCTGCTGACGCGCAACCAGAAGATCAACTATCCCGGCCAGATCAATCATTCTGATGATGAACTGGCCTTCCTCTCCTACTATCCGCTGCTGCGTTACGAGGATAATCCCGAGTTGAGAAAGGTCTATATCGAAAGCCTCGATCGTGCCTGGCAGGTCGAGCGTCCGGAGCGCATTCCGCTCTGGAACTTCATCTATGCTGCCGGCACCGGAGCGAAAGAGTTTGACCGTGCCGAATCGCTGCGAACACTATATGAAATGCCGATCGATCGGATCTCCTGGAAAGTGACCAACTCACATCGTGCCGACGTACCGCATGACCTGCTTGCCGATCGTTTCAAGCGACCACAGGCACTGATTGTCCTGCCTTATGACGAGCTTCCGATGTCAAAGTGGAATGGCAACCCCTATCTGCTCGATGGTGGCAATGGCGGCCGGAGTGAGGATGACGGCGCCAGCTTTCTGTTGCCATACTGGATGGGGCGCTACCATCAACTGATCGGCAGATAGGCAGGCGATAATGAGCGAGAGAACGAGCGAGATTGGGCTGCACCGTGTGCTCAATGGCCGCGAGGCGGCGGCATTTGTCATCACCAACATGGTCGGGGCAGGCATCTTCACGCTGCCGGCATTTGTCAGGAGCTCGACGGGGAGTGGCCCGGCAGCGCTGGCTATCTGGGCTCTCGGCGGAGGGCTGGCGCTCTGCGGAGCGCTCTGCTTCGCTGAACTGGCGACGCGCATGCCCGAAGCCGGAGGCGAGTATCAATATCTCTCAAGGATTTACAGTCCGATGTGGGGTTTTGTCAGCGGCCTGATCTCTTTTCTGGTCGGGTTTTCCGCGGCAATCGGAGCCTCGGCGCTCGGAGCATCGGCCTATGCCGCCTCAATTTTCGGTCTGAAACCAGAGGCGACGCTGCTGCCGGGAAGCGGTCTGACAGTCGGCGCCGCAATGGCGGTGCTGCTGATTCTCGGGATGGCGCTCTTTCATTGTCTGGGGGTCAAGCCGGGAGGAAGGCTGCAATCGATCCTTGCCGGAACGGTGATTGGCGCGATTCTGCTGCTGACGATCGCCGGAATGCTCAGCGGCCGTGGTGACTGGCACGGAGTCGTTGCCGGTGAGCGCCCATCAGGCGCGTGGTGGGTGGCCCTCATTCAGGTGAGCTTTGCCTACAGTGGATGGAATGCCGCCGCCTACCTGGCCGGTGAGGTTCGTGATCCCCGGCGAACGCTGCCACGCGCACTGATCGGAGGAACGGCCATTGTCACGCTGCTCTACCTCGGGCTCAACCTGCTCTTCCTCTACGCCATCCCCGCCGGCGAGTGGGAGCCAACGATTGCCATCGGCCAGGTGGCAGCGAGGCGACTCTTTGGCGATGCTGGCGCCACGGCGGTCGGTGTAATCGTCGCGATCACCATCGTCGGCTCGGTCAGTGCGATGACGGCTGCCGGCCCGCGTGTCTATTACGCCATGGCCGCCGATGGCCTCGCTCCGGCCTTTCTGGCACGGCTCAGCCGACGTCGTGGGACGCCGGTGATTGCGATCCTCTCCCAGGCGGCGATTGCCATCCTGCTGGTACTGACCGGAGAGTTCGAGACGCTGCTGATCTACATCGGCTCGGCCCTTTCACTGATTGCAGCAATGGCCGTCAGCGGAGTCTGGCTCATTCGCCGCCGCGGAAATCCCCCCGGAGCATTCCTGACTCCGGGATACCCGTTCACCCCGGCAATTTTTCTTGTCCTCGAACTGACTGCCTTTATCCTCGGGCTGCGGGAGCGCCCGAAACCAACCGGCGCCGCCCTCGCCACTATCCTTGCCGGAATCCTGATCTACCTGGCGATCGAGCGTCTCAACCGCCGAAAGGAGCAAATCTGATCATGACCAGTATTCTATTGACGCTGCTGACCCTCTTTTTTACCGTAGCGCCGCAGCAGCCGGCCGCCCGGCAGCCGGAGCGCAGAGATGCGGATGAGTATATCAAGCTGCTGGAATCGGAACGGCGCATCGAAGGGCTGCAGGTTGATCGCGTGGTCGAAGCGCTGGCGCTCAAACCCGGGCAGAAAGCAGCCGATCTCGGTTCAGGTTCCGGCCTCTTTACGCGGCCGATTGGCAAAAAGCTTGGTGCGAGCGGAACGGTCTATGCGATCGATGTCGATCCAAAGCTGCTTGCCCACGTTGAGAAGACAACGAAAGCCGCCGGGCTGACCAATGTTCGCCCGATTCTTGCCGCCGATGACGATCCAAAACTGCCGGAGCCGGTCGACCTGATCGCCATCATCGACACGCTTCACCACATCCCCAACTCGCCAAACTATCTCAAAGGGCTCAAGAAATATCTGCGCCCCGGTGGTCGTCTGGCCATCATCGACTTCAGCAAGACCTGGCCGGCAGGACACGAATCGATGATCTACAAGCAGACCGACCTCGAAAAATGGATGAAGGAGGCCGGCTTCAGACTGGTCGCCAGCCATGATTTTCTCGATAACGACTTCTTCCTGATCTACCAGTGAAGAGAATGGTCAGGACCAGCGCAAGCAGCAACCGGCAACCAGTGACAAAGATGCGAATCTCACCTCTGAAAACAGCGGCAGCCCTGACGCTGATTCTGGCGGCAATGACCATCTCGCCGCAGGCACATCCGCTCGGACAGTTTTCCATTAATCACTATGCAAGGCTGACGATGGAGAAAGGCCGGGTCGCCATCCGCTACGTGGTCGATCTTGCCGAATTACCGGCATTTCGCGAAGCACAGATTGCCGATCTCGACAGCAGTGGCGACCTCTCGGGTGCAGAAATCGAGGCCATGCTCACCGCTGCGGCCCCGCGCTACCTTGGGGGCCTCTCGCTGACAGCGGATGGAGAGTCGCTGCCACTGAAAACAGCCTCGAAGCAGGGAGCAATGCTGCCGGGCCAGACGGGGTCGGTGGCCATGGGGCTGGCGACGCTGCGGCTGGTCTTCGATCTGGAAGCGCCGATCAGCTGGCAATCGACACCGCGCCGCTTGCACTTCGAGAATGGCAACGATCCCGACAAGCCGGGCTGGCGCGAAATGGTGGTCATCGCTGGCGAAGGGGTACACGTCTTTGACAGCAGCATCGCCGGCAACGGTCTGACCGACGAACTGGCGGCCTACCCTGAGGAGATGCTGACATCGCCGCTCAATGAACGTACCGGCGAGTGGATGGCGACCACCGGAGACTTACCAGCCGGCACCCGTCCGCTGACACTGCGTAACGGCCAGCCGGCCAGGGTTGCCCCCGATCGATTCCTCGCGCTGATCTCGGTTCCCAGCCTCACCCCCATGACCATCCTGATCGGGCTCCTCGTCGCCTTTGGACTGGGCGCGATACACGCACTCTCACCGGGCCACGGCAAGACGCTGGTCGGGGCCTGGCTCGTCGGCGCGCGTGGCACAACCGGGCAGGCAGCCATCCTCGGGCTGACGGTGACGATCGCTCATACGCTGACGGTCTACCTCGGCGGGCTCGCCTTCCTGCTCGCCTCACGCTACGTCCTGCCGGAGAGGCTCTACCCGATCCTCAGCTTCATCTCCGGAGCAATGATCGCGGTCATCGGTGCCGGCCTGCTGCTTCGTCGCATCCCGTGGAGCACCGGAATCACCACACATCAGCACTCCCACGGGGAGCACTCCCATCTGCCGGCAGATCTGGCGGCGAATGGCGAGCGCATCTCGTCGCGCAACCTGCTGGCACTCGGCATCTCCGGCGGGCTGATCCCCTGCCCCTCCGCCTGGATTCTGATGCTCGGCGCCATCTCTCTCAATCGCACTGCCTACGGGCTGGCGCTGATTCTTGCCTTCAGTCTCGGCCTCGCGAGCGTGCTGACGGTCATTGGCATCACCTTCGTCAGAGGCGCCAGCCTGCTGAGACGTCTGCCACAAAGCGCTGGCATCTTCGTAGTGCTTCCTCTCGTCAGCGCCATCGTCATCATCCTCATCGGTTGTGCGATTGCCTGGCAGTCCCTGCGCGCCGCAGGAATCGATCCCGCGCTGTTGGCCACTGTCGAGCTTGAGTCTCACGCCACCAGTTCAGTGATCGCCATCCTCGGCCTCGGACTCGCCATCGGCCTGCGCCATGCCCTCGATACCGACCACCTTGCTGCCGTCTCCGCAATCGTCTGCGAGCGCAAAAATCTTCTCAGTTCCGTCCTCATCGGCGGCCTCTGGGGAGTCGGCCATACCGTCTCACTCCTCGTCGCCGGCATCGGTGTCATCCTCCTCCAGATCAATCTTCAACGCTATGAAAAGGGACTCGAATTCCTCGTTGCCCTCATGCTGATCGGACTGGGTATCAATGCCCTCTCTCCGCTCATCCGCCATCGTCGATCCACATCTTTCGCGGCTGAGGCTGCCACCCATCCCGATTCTGAGCAAGCATCCGGCCAACGATCGTGGAGCCTGCGTCCGCTCTTCGTTGGCATGGTTCATGGCCTCGCCGGCAGTGCCGCCCTCATGCTCAGCGTCCTGGCAACCATCGACTCCCCGGCAATTGCCTTCGCTTATATTGCCATCTTTGGCATCGGCTCAATCGGCGGCATGATGGTCATGAGTATCCTCCTCGGTCTTCCCGCTCACCTCACCGCCAACTCATTCACCCGCGCCAATGTTGCCATTCGCGCGCTTTCCGGAATCTTCAGCCTCGGCTTCGGAGTCTGGCTCGTCTATGAAATTGGCTTTGTCGAGGGGCTGCTCGTTAAATAAAACATGTCTGGCCGGACAAAGTAATTTGTATTTTTGTTGTTTTGCGATTGACAAAAGAGAAGAGTGATTTTAGAGTACAAGGCGTAGTTGAGATTTATAAAAACGTGGCGATTTAAGCAACTTGCTCCACGTAAAAAACTGCTAAAGAGCCCAATCTCTTATAAGTCCTTATAAGACCCTCCACAGCAGTTTCCAGCAAGTTTGCCACTCTCGTCACGTT
>CAIKMY010000352.1 GCA_903828635.1 uncultured Acidobacteriota bacterium | reverse complement strand
GGCCGGCCGTCGTGCTGGTCGGTGCAGTTGTATTGGTCGGATCAGAGCCACCTCCAACCTGGGCCTTGTTGATCAGTGTCGCTCCGGCGGTTACCGTTGAGGAGACATTAGCCGTAAAGGCAAAGACGCTCGTCCCGCTCGCCGCGATCGCCGCGCTGCTGGTGCAGGTCAGCACGTTGCTCGTCGCACTGCATGACCAGCTCCCGCCATTCGTCCCGCTGAGCGTCACCGCGCCATCGGTCACCGTGATCCCTGTCGGCAGCACATCGACCACCGTGATCGCCCCGATAGATGCGGCGTTCCCGGTATTGCTCACCGTCAGCGTATAGGTCGTCGTTCCCCCGGCCGTCACCGTCGAGGTCCCATTACTCTTGCCGAGCGTCAGATTGACGATATCAACCGTGTCGCTGTCGACCGCGCAGCCCTCTGTTGGAGCACCACTTCCGGTACAGGCACCCGCTGTCGTGCTGGTTGGCGCAGCTGAATTGGTCGGATCAGAGCCACCTCCAACCTGGGCCTTGTTGATCACCGTCCCGCTTGCCGATGAGGAGACACTCGCCGTAAATCCGAAGACGCTCGTCCCACTGGCGGCAATCACCGCATTGCTGGTGCAGGTCAGCACGTTGCTCGTCGCATTGCACGACCAGTTCGTGGAATTTGCCCCGCTGAGCGTCACTGCACCATTGGCCACCGAGATCCCTGTCGGGAGCACATCGACCACCGTGATCGTCCCGCTCGAGTCGACAGTCCCGGTATTGCTCACCGTCAGCGCGTAGGTAGTCGTCCCGCCAGCCAATACCGTTGATGTCCCGTTACTCTTCGACAAAGCCAGATTGGTTGCGCCTGTCCTCAAAACTGTCACCGTCGACGAGTTGGAGGTGACGCTATCAACCGTCGCTGTTGCCGCGTTGGTCACCTGCTGCGCCGTCACATCGGCGGCGACTACTGTGTAGGGGGCCGTACAGGTCAGACTCTCCCCGGGATCAAGATAATTGTCCAGATCGCCGACAGTGGTTGTCGACGGACAGGTGACGGTGCTGATCTTGTTATCGCTGACAGTAACCGGCTCAACCAGGGCAGCAAACCCGGAATTGGTCACCAGATAGCTGTAATTCAGCGTATTGCCCGCCGCTGTAAAGCCGGTTTCAGTTACTGACTTGGCAAGCGTCAGGCCGGTCGTCCCATACTTTGCTTTTGAAGTACTCGTCACAGTCGTCGAGCTGTAGGTTCCGGAGGCTGTCGCGGTATTCTCGTTGGCCCCGGTCACAGCCGTAATCGGCCCAATGACGCAGGTCGACGTCGGATCATTGGATGCTGTGGCAACTGGCAGAGAGGACGGCCAGGTGCAGGAACTGGTATTGACTTGCGGATCACTCAGCGATATCGCCGAGAGTGCCACATCCCCAAGGTTCTCAACCGTGAACTTATAATAGACGCTACCGCCCACCGGCGTGGCGAGGAATGGAGTCCACGGCCCGTTGGCCGTCGACCCCACCAGTTTCAAGAGACCAATTGACGGGTTGACCGGTGTGACAATCAGGCTGTCAGATGATGTATTCCCGTTAACCGTAGCCGAGTTAATAATGTGCGAGACAGAACCGCTGGTATTGGCAAACGTCCCGGCAACCGAGGTGACAACATTGACCGAGACAGTACAGGTACCACCAGCAGCAATTGTTCCACCACTGAAGCTGATCGAGCCACTGTTTGCCGTCGGTGAAAAGGTGGGAGTGCCACAACCCGACGTCGTGGCCCCAGGTGTCGCCGCCACCGTCATCGTGCCCGGAGTGGTTGGGAAGGTATCCGCAAAGGCCACGCCGGAAAGAGCCTGCTCGCTGTTCGGATTCGTGATCGTGAAGGTCAGCTTCGTCGCTGTCCCCAAAAGTACCGGATTGGTCTCGAAGACCTTCGAGATGACCGGTGGTAGTATGCCGGTCACTGTCGCCGTCGCAAAGCCGGTGGTCGTCGCGTTGGTCCCGCCCTCCGTTGAGGAGATTGAGCCGCTGACGTTGTTTAGCGGTCCCGCCGCCGTCACCGTCACCGTTGCCGTAATCGTACAACTTCCGCTGGCGGCAATCGTCCCTCCGCTGAAAGAAAGGGTGCTCGGCGCTGTCCTTGTCAGCGTACCTCCGCAGACCGACGAGGTGCCCGATGTCACCGTCACCCCGGATGGCAAAGTATCGGTGAATCCCACACTCGTCAGGCTGGAATTGTTCGGATTAGCCAGCGAGAAGGTCAGCGTCGAGGTCGCACCAACCGCCACCGTGCTTGGCGAAAAGCTCTTGGAAAGAGTCGGGGGGCTGGGCGGGACGCATCCTGTGAAAGTAACGTTATCAATCGTGATGTTTGATCCTGAACTGCTATTTGTTGCGTTAAACGAATAAATGCGAAAATAGGTAATCCCGGATGTATTCAACCCTTTGGTGGCATCGATCGTGCCGCTGCTGACGGTCTTCCAGTTGCCAACAACCAGTGCGGGTGAGGCCAGCTCCGTTGCATTGCTGTAAATCGCAGCGTTAGATTCAGTCGTCCCCGCTGTTGTCGTTTTGTTTGAGCTTGATGCGAATATTGCTATGCCTTGAGGACCTGTGGCATTCTGACGGGCAGCATCGAAACTTAAAGTGATACTTGTCAGGTTGGTAGTATTGATCGCAAACTGGAAGTAATCATCGTTTGCCGTATTTAGTGTGCTCCCGGTAGCAACCGCACCATCCGATCCCCAGGATACAGTTCCATCAGAGGTAGAGGGGATATCGCTGTTGGCCGTGGCGGCAATTGATAACAATCCCTGTCCTGGTGCGGCTGTGGCGCTGGCAACATTGTTGATCGTCGGCGCCGGCGCCGTAGTGCTGAACCCCGAGGGGAAAGTCCATTTGGCCACCGTTGAGCCACAGACCGCCGCTGGAGGGGTCGGTGGACTGTTGACCGTCAATGATGCCGTCGAGGAGTTACCGGTATCCGTCGTCCCAATAAAGAGGTTACCCGAGGTGTTGTTGTAGGTACCAGCAGTCGGAGCGGTGACATTCACTGTAATTTTGCAGGTTCCACCGGCACCGATAGTCCCACCCGAGAACGAGAGTGTGCTGGCGCCTGCCGTCGGCGCAAAGGTCGGCGTGCCACATCCGCTGGTCGTGGCGTTGGGCGGATTGGCAACGACCATCGCCCCCGGCGATGTCGGCAATGGATCGGTAAAGTTGACGCTGGATACCCCGACGATGTTGGGATTGGTAATCGTGAAAGTCAGCGAAGATGTTCCACCGGCGTTGATCGGAGAGGGGCTGAAGCTCTTGCCAATCGTCACCAGCTTCGGATCATAGATCAGTGCATAACGCGTCGATTTTCCGATATCAGAATTGTAATGATAGCTACTTCCCGAAAAATCGTAGATCAGTGAGCCAAGCGGTACCGGATTGACCAATGGTGACGGGGGAATCGCAAGGATCGTCACATTATAATTGACAGCGATGGTTCCTCCAGCCTTTCCATCGCTGAGACAGGCCCGGTAGTTCGGACTGTTCGGATCGTTCTCCCATTTGCAGCCATCGGCATAGAGCATGTCGTTTGGAGAGGGCACATTGGTCGAAGTGTCTGCCGAGTATGTTGAAGTTACCGAGTTAACCCGGAAGATCGCGTTAGGAAGGTTGATGAAGGTTTCGAGCTGCTCATACCCTTGAGTCGCCGTTGCTCCGTTGAGAGTAATCGTGTATGTCTTGCCAACCTCGAGCACTGTCGTCGCCCCTGCCGGAACCGATGTGCTGTTGATCTTCAGATCCGTGACGGTGTTTCGATTTTGTGAGACGAGATACTCGACATAAAGTTCACGCGGCCGCAGCGTACTGACCGTTCCAAGAGAGTTCGCCGTCGCCGTAATGTAATATCGGCGGGCATGCTTGTAAGCGGCGGAGTTCCTCGTGACCTCAACCTCGTAATAAAAATCGGTGCAGGCTCCGGCAGCGAGGCTGGCAATTGGATAGGAATTAAAGTCGGTCAACGTGCCGGGACGCAGGTTGATGTAGGCGTCAGTCGAATCCCAGACAAAACTGGAGGTGACATTGGTCGCCGCTGCATCTCCAATGTTGCAGACGCGCACCCCGATAGGAAACCTGTTCGGCCCGACGGTCACATTGTTACTGTCGAGACCAATCACATTCCAGGTGATCGGTTTGATGGTGAGGACAGCCGCTGCTTTCACCCCGGGCAGCTGTCTGACCAGCATGACCGCTGCTGCAAGGCATAACACAATGGAAACAAAAGTGAGGGTGTGGCGCTTGTGCTTGAGTAGATTCATCAACATAGGGCTATCTCTTTCATCCGTGCATCCGATCCGGGCGGATGTCACGCTAATTACTCTTCCAACCAGATGCTTCTTCTGTCGACGCTCTGAAGGAATATCAGGCTTGTTGCATTCTGGCTCCTGAGAGCTGGTTATTTGTCAGACTCTCAGATCAACCAGCTAAAAACACCTGATTAAGAATATCCAAACAATGAACAACCAGTCAGACCAACAGGCAGCTAACGGACGGCTCGTCATCAATATCATTCACAAATATCATGCACAACGATGTAAACAAGATACTTTCTCTGACTTGCAGGCACACAGATGAGAACCAGTCCCGATCAACGAAGACGATTTGGATAAGCAGGGCAGATCATGACAATGTTCGGGGAGGTGACACATGCGTGCGTGCATAAGCGTGTTCAAATGCCTTCATTTACAGTTATATAGCAGTTATATGGATTGACGCAATCTATGGCAAAGAGCGAGGTCGGGGTTACTCGCATGGCCCTGAGCTCGACGTCCTAAATCAGGAATCAGGACACGGGTGATGATAATTGCATATCAAGAATCCATCAGACAGTATCAACAACGGATCTCCCAAACATAATATCAGTCAGTCAAACCGTGTCTGGCATTGTCAAGAGAACCTGCAGGATGAAGGAGCCTAAGACAGTTTGCCATTACCTTATCTTTATAATCAATAATTAATAATTAAAATCATTTATGAGCAAAACCAAATCAGAGTGAATTATTATGAAGCATTAAGCTAACAATTTCAAGACAGGATTCAATCATTAAACAACACTAACCCCAGACAGTGAAGAAGAAAATTGACCGGGAGTGGCAGGGGAATTTGTCTCGGGGTCAGATTTGGTAATCGTGACGATGACGGCGGTTCCATTTCCCGGGGAGGTCTCGATTCGGAGTTTGCCACCGACGAGTCGGGCTCTCTCCTTCATGCTGATAATTCCGAGTGAATGTTTGTGGGAGGCCTCGGCGGGATCAAAGCCGCATCCATCATCAGCGATGCTTAGCTGGATGGTCTGACCAGAGCATTGAAGCTCGACGACAGCGCTGGCGGCACCGCTATGGCGGGCAACGTTACGAAGTGATTCCTGGATGATGCGATAGAGGCAGAGGGCAAGATCATCTTCGAGGCTTTGAGGGACATTGGTTGCAGAGAAACGGACATCGATATCGTGAATGGCTCCGAAGTCGCGGCAGAATCCGCGGGCAGCGGGAACAAGCCCGAGGCGTCGAAGTTTGGCAGGATGGAGGTCATGGGAGAGCTTATGAATCTCATTTGAGAGATCGGTGACGCGGGTTGAGAGGATGCGCATCTTTTGTTCAAAGTCGACAGGATCGGCTGGCGGGGCTTCGCCGAGGAGGTCGAGTTCGATGGAGTGGAGAGCGAGTCGCTGGCTGAGATCGTCGTGCAGCTCACGGGCGAGCCGGGCGCGCTCCTCTTCCTGGGCACGAATGAGGAGTCCGCTCATCCTGATAGCGGAATCTTCGGCCATCTTGCGTGAGGTGATATCGATTGAGGCGCCTCTGATTCTGACGGGCTTACCATCCTGGCCGGTTTCGAGTTCTCCGCGGGAGACGATCCAGAAGAGTTGGCCATTCGGGAGAATGAAGCGGTATTCGACCTCGAAGTTTTTGCTGCTTTTGATGGTCGAGTTGATGGCCTCCTCGAAGGCGCGGCGATCATCCTCTGGTAATCGTTCAAGGACCTGCCCGAGACCGACCACAGCATCTTCGCTGATATCGAGCAGGCGCCTGGTTCTTGGGCTGAGCCAGAGGCGGTCATGGCGCAGATCATAGGTCCAGATATCGAGATCAGCGGCCTCGATGGCGAGCGCCAGTCGTCGTTCATTCTCCCGCAGTTCCTGGGTGAGGTGAGTCGCCCTGATGACCTCGTGGCTGATCTCAAAGCTGATGGCGATGGCGACTCCGAGATAGAAGACGCTGTAGGTCGGCATGGAGAGCGTCAGGCGCTCAAAAACGGCTCCCCAGAAACCGTAGATTCCAAAGACTCCCTGGAAGAGGGTAAAAGCACCGAAGAGGGAGGCACTGCCGCCGACGAGGATTGCGCGCTGGCGTTCGCCGCTACGCCAGACCCTGATGATGCAGTCGACGCAATAAACAAATAAAACGATAAGTGAGAGATTGCCGAGGAAGACCCATCGACTGGTGACGCCGATCGGCACAGGAAAGGAGCCGTCGACAAACGGCAACCTGACAATGTAGTCGATACGCTTGAAATGAAAGCTCGGGGTGGCGGTGAAGTTGACGACGAGGATCAGCAACCGCATGGCAGTAAACAAAACTGCCAGCCAGAGTCTGCCAAGGCCGGTGTAATTGTGGACGAACCAGATCGAGGAGAGGAGCATTGCACTGAAGGTGGTGAGCCCGAAGCGCAGCATGTGGGTATAGTCATCCGGGGTAGTGACTAATTTGATGGTGCAGAGTTCGCAAATGGCCATCAGGGCTGCGGAAGCAGCGCAGCAGACAAAGAGGAGATGTCGTCGCCAGTTGCCACTATTGAGGAGAATGAGGAGGTGAATCCACCCCAGCGAGAAGTAGATCGCGGCAATGAACCCCCAGATAAAAGTGATCCAGTCCACAGTAAGGTTGATTCTGGTCTGTTTGAACTATTGCGCCTCAGACTTCACTCGCCCGGTAGGCACTGCCCACCATATATTAAATAGTTGGCACTGCCACCCGTCGAGAAAGAATAAAGACCTGACGAATACGTGACGAGCCCGGGCGGAACGTGCCCACTTACGCTGCCCTGACAGATGCCGTGAGATCGTCAGGCCTTCATTCACTATTATTATCCTGCGGCCGGGCGGCACTGAATACTGTCAGTTTGGGCAGGACGAGAGACTGCCTGCCTGTCAAATCAAACAGGTATCATATACGAAGCGAGAACCCGGTGCCGAGAGGATTGTCAAAAAGGGGGCATCAGGGTTAGAGTAATGCCGATTTAAGGCATATATGCAGAAACAGCCGACATTGAAACAGGCAGCATTGGAACTAACCCCTGATTCGTGACAATTGCGGCAGGGAATGTCCCGATCTTGCCTGTTCCGATGTAGTCAACCACAACGGGCAGGCCAAAACCCGTGAAGCAACAATGAAAGGCGGACTGACGATGAGCGTGCGAATGGCGGTCTTTATCTTTCTTATGGCGGTAGCGATTCCGGTCATGGGACAGGAGGTGACCTGGGAGAGGCTGATCAATTCGGACAGGGAACCACGCAACTGGCTCAGTTACGGCGGGAACTACAGTGCGCATCGATACAGTGCCCTTGAGCAGATCAATCGCGGAAATGTCGGGCAGCTGGCACCGGTGTGGATCTTTCCGACGGGAGAGTTGCGTGGCGGGTTGAATGCGACGCCGCTGGTGGCGGACGGAGTGATGTACCTGATGGGGCCGATGAACCGGGTCTTTGCGCTCGATGCGGCAACAGGAAGGATCATCTGGCGCTATCATTACAAGCTGCCGGAGATTTCAATCCCCTACCAGGCAGGTTCGCGAGGGCTGGCGATTGGTTACGGGAGGGTCTATTTCGGGACGGTGGACAACCACGTGGTGGCACTCGACGCGAAGACGGGGCACGAGATCTGGCAGGTGGAGGTCGAGGATGTGCGCCAGTGCGGCTGCAACATCACCTCAGCGCCGCTGATTGTCAGGGATAAGGTGATTGTCGGGGGGACGGGTGGCGAGCATGCGCATCGCGGCTACATCAATGCCTTTGATGCGAAGACGGGCCGCCATCTCTGGAGGTTCTACACCATTCCGGCACCGGGCGAGCCGGGCTCGGAGACGTGGGATCCGCGAATGCTCAAATATGGCGGAGCCCCGGCGTGGCTGGTCGGATCGTATGACCCGGATCTCAACCTGCTCTACTGGGGCATCGGCAATCCGTCTTCCGACTTCTACGATGAGTTTCGCAAGGGCGACAACCTCTACTCCAACTCGATCATCGCGCTCGATCCCGACACCGGTAAACTGAAGTGGCACTATCAGGAGGTGCCGCACGACATGTATGACTTTGATTCGGCCTACGAGTGCGTGCTGATCGATTATGAAAAGGACGGGGTGAAGCGCAAGCTGCTGGTGCATGCCAACAAGGGGGGCTACACGTGGGTACTCGACCGGGTGACGGGGAAGTATGTCAACGCCTACCCGCATGTCGACCTGCTGACGTGGCTCAAGGGAGTCGACGGTAACGGTCGGCCGGTGGAGATGCAGCCGGTACCTCCGGATAAGGAGACCTACGTCTGCCCGAGTGCGGCGGGCGGGCGCAACTGGGATCATTCGAGCTACAGTCCGCGAACGAGGCTCTGGTACAACGTCGGGTGGGAGGTCTGCAACCTGATCCGGCCGCAGAAGATGGATCCGGTTGAGGGCAAACCGCTCTTTGGCGGCTCGATGACCTTCATCCCTCCGAAGGGACAGCAATCCTATGGCCACATCAACGGCTTTGACCCGCTGACCGGGGAACGGAAATGGCGTTACCTGACACGGTACCTCAACGTTGCCTCTCTGCTCTCGACCGGGGGCGATCTGATCTTCTCGGGAGATGTCATGGGTGAGGCCTTTGCGCTCGACGCGATGACCGGAAAGAAGCTCTGGAGCTTCAACACGGGGGCGAGCATCAGCGGCTCGCCGATCACCTATGAGGTCAACGGTCGTCAGTATGTGGCAATGCCCACCGGCATGGGGTCGCTGGTCGGCAACCTTACGACGACACTCTGGCCGGAATCGGAGAAGAGCTTCCCGGAGCGTGCCTCAACGCTGGTGGTTTTTGCCCTGCCGGGGAAGTGACCGGCTCCTTTGAGGAGGAAGAATGAAACACCCGATTTATAAAGGATCGAGGATTGTGCAGCGCAGTCTCTTTATCAGCGGCCTGGCGATCGCTTTACTGGTGAGCTGGAACGAGCGGGGAACGGGCCAGGAGCAGACGCGGCCAGGGGAGCAGATGGTTGCGGCCGGGCGAAGGGTCTTTGCCGGATCGTGCGGCATGGCCTACTGCCACGGGAGTGATGGCGTGGGCGGGGGAGGTCCGCGGCTGCGTCAGCGAAGTTTCTCGGCCGAGAGGCTGAAGCGGGTCATCAGCGAGGGGATTCTGGGAACGGCAATGCCGGGCTTTGCCGGTGGTTTGAAACCAGAGCAGATTGCCGAAGTGGTGGCCTTCCTGCTCTCGGTTAACCGCGAGGTTGCGGACGAGAGGTCGAAGGTGCGGCTCGATCCCCATCTGACGGGTGGTGTCAGCGAGGTTAAGGAGAGGGCGGCGACACCTGTGTCGATTCGCGAGGCTGTGAGCGCATCGCGCCCGCCAGCCGGCGGCGGGTTGATGGGTGACTGGCGGGCCGGGCAGGAAATCTTCTTTGACGCCGCCGATCTGCGCAACTGTCGGGTGTGCCATACGCTTCACGGTCGTGGTGGAAAGGTGGCCTCCGATCTCAGCCGGCTGAGTAGCGAGCCACCGCGGGAGATCATGAGGCGACTGCTCACTCCGGGTACCACACACGAGGGCCGCCACGGCGCGATCCTCGTCAGGCTGAAGAGCGGAGAACGCATCACCGGCATCCTTCGCGACGAGAGCGAGGCAACTTTGCGTGTCTTCGACACGGCCACGCTCCCGCCAGTCTCGCGAAGCTACACGCGAGAGGAGATCGCCGAGGTCAGCCGGCTGGATGTCTCCGGCTGTCCGGGTGGCTATGGCGCGAAGTTCACGCTGAAGCAATTGCTTGACCTGATCGCTTTTATCAGGACAAGCGAGCCGGCGCAACCGGCGTCAGTCGGCTCGGACGACCTCTTCAGATAATCTGGCCGGGAGTCAGGATGTGGTCGTCACCTTTGCCGACAGCGGAACGGAGACCGCAACCCGGGTTCCTTCACCCGGCCGGGAGTCGAGCAGGAATCGCCCACTGACCAGCCGGGCACGCTCCTTCATTGAAACGATGCCGAGCGACTGCTGGTTGACAATCGCCTCCGGATCGAATCCGCATCCGTCATCAGCAATGGTCAGGCGGATCTCGTCCGGGGTGCCAAGCAGTTCGACCCGTGCAGTGGTCGCCTGGCTGTGGCGGACGACATTACGCAGCGACTCCTGCAGAATACGATAAAGGCAGAGCGCACCATCATCTGATAGCTGGTCGGGGGAGATCTGATCGGGGAGATTGTGATCGACAAACTCGACGGCAATTTCCTGAGTGGCAGCAAAATCACGAATGAATCCGCGGATAGCTGCGGCAAGTCCGAGCCGCCTGAGCTTTGCCGGGTGCAGGTCGTAGGATATTTTGTGAACCTCGGTTGAGATGGCCGCGACACGCCCCGAAAGTTCGGCAAAGCGCCGGGCAAAGACCTCCGGGTCAGAGGGAGGATTCTGTCCGAGCAGTTCAAGCTCGATTGAGTGCACGGCAAGATTCTGGCTGAGGTCCTCCTGCAGATCGCGAGCAAGCCGCGCACGTTCCTCCTCATGGGCGCGAAGCAGCATGCCGCTGAGGCGAATCGCCTGCTCCTCCGCCATCTTGCGCCTGGTGATGTCGAGCGACACGCCACGCAGAAAGAGTGGCTCTCCCGTCGATCCACGCTCGACCTCGCCCATGGCCACAATCCATATTGTGTGACCATCTGTACTGGTGACGCGAAACTCTGCGCTGTAGTTGTCTTTACTGCTCTTCGTCCCACTGATCGTGTTGACCAACCCTTTGCGGTCACTCTGATGAAGCCGATCGAGCATGTCGCTCATCCTGATCTCCACATCCGGAGCGGCCCCAAACCACCGACGAAGACGCGGACTCAGCCAGAAGCGGTCACTCTTAAAATCGTAGTTCCAGATCTCGATATCGGCCGCCTTGACCGCAAGGGCCAGCCGCCGCTCGTTCTCACGCAACTCGTTTGCCAGCCTCGCAGCGCGGACGACCTCGCTGCTCAGCTCGTAGCTAATCGCCAGCGCCACACCCAGAAAGAAGAGACTGTAGAGCGGCAGAGTCAGTATCGTCGGCAGCCTTCCTTCCGTTACCAGCCCCCACTGAAAGATGAGAGCAAAGTTAGATAATTGAAAGAGAACGAGCAGCGCAAAGAGGCTCGTGCTGCCACCGACCATCAGTGCCATCTTTCGCTCACCTCGCCGCCAGATGCTCCACATCGCCTCAACGCAATAAACCAGGAACATCATTATGCCGACAGGGCCAATGAGCATCCACGGAGTGAGTGTCAGATGTGGTGACGGAAAGCTGCCATTGAGAAAATCGGCCCTCTCCAGAGAACTTACTCGCTGAATATTGAATGAAGTCGACGAAAAACTGTTGATCACAACGACCAGCAATCTTAACCCGGTCACCAGCCAGGCCAGCCAGCGACGCCCCGCGCGACAGTAAAGCCTGATGAGCCACGTCGCGGAAATAACTATTCCGCCAAACGCGAAATGACCGTAATAGATCATCCTCTCATAAAGAGAGGGGGTCATCACGCCCTTCATCGCGTAGAGTTCGAAGCAGGAGAGGATTCCCGCTGACACCATGCAGGTAACGAAGACCAGATTCCAGCGATTACCGCGAAAGGCCAGCAGGATCAGCACGTGTATCCAGGCCAGCAGGAAGTAGACGGCGGTGAGACTACCCCAGATGAAGGTGATCCAGTCCATATGTTCCCGGCATTAAGATTCCTGCATTGTTAAAATCAGCGGCATCTGCTCGCCTGCACTGATCTGGCTGACGCCTGCTGTTGACTTTACAACATCAGTGTACAAAACTCTGCCCTTAGATGTGTCCAATACAGAGATCCCCCGATGGCACAGTTGCCAATTTAGCAACAACCGAATGACGATGGAAAGAAAACTCAAATGGAGGTGCTCGGCCAATGCGAATCGTACTTGCTGACGATCACGTGATCCTGCTTGATGCCATCAAGCGGGTACTTGAGCCCGAATTCAAGGTTGTCGGAACATTTTGCGACGGACAGTCAATGCTCAACTCCCTGCTGGAGCTCGACCCCGATATCGTCGTCCTCGATATCGGGATGCCAATGATGAATGGTCTGACAGCAGCCACCAAGGTAAAGAAAATTCTCCCGGGGGCGCGAATCGTCTTTCTGACGATGGATCAGGATCAGGATACCGCGGCTGAAGCCTTTAAACTTGGCGCCTCGGGCTATATCATCAAGACCTCGGCCGCCTCAGAACTGGTTCAGGCGCTGCGCGTCGTCAGCTGGGGAGGATACTTCACCTCGCCGGCACTGACGAAGGACATGGTCGGATCACACGTCAGAAGCTTCAGGAACAAAAAGCCAGCATACCAGATAACCCCGCGCCAGCGGGAAGTTTTGCAGCTCATCTCGGAAGGCTTTTCGATGAATGAAATCGCCGACCATCTGGGCATCACTGCGCGCACCGTCGCGTTTCACAAATATACCATGATGCAGGAACTGATGATCAGCTCAACCGCGGAGCTCATCTCTTTCGGCATCAAAAATGCGATAATCAAAAGCTGATAAAAGTAAGACCGGGAGACGGGAGGTGTATAAACCATCCCATCTCCCGGTCAGTCAGAATACTCTCTCTCCTTTCAGTTATCTTGTGGCTCCCTCCCCGGGCTCTACCTTCCGGGTGAAAAGACCGGCATGGTATAAACGACGGATCGTGTCGTCGTCAGTACATGCATGTTGTGTCCCTGCCCAAACCCTCGCGAACTGGCATTGATCACCACTCCGGAGAGACCGATATCGTTTGGCGAATAGAGCTTCAGCCAGCCGGATCGACCCGGTGGAATGATGACCTCAAACCGTGGGACAGTTCGAGGATAGGAATTGGAGAGAATGCCAATCTGCTGACAGGTGGCCTGTTTATAAGTAAAGCTTGCCGGCACTTCGGCATCGTTGTAGAGCACACCGAAGAGCAGACCAAGCGTCTCCGCCGACCTGGTCAGATCACCGCCGAGGCGATTGACGATGAGCATGGTCTCATTGCCCTCAGCTTTGGCGGCGATATTGCCAATGGCGATGATACGTGGCAATTCGTTATAACCGACGTTATTGAAAGCGAGATCGACCGTCACGGCATTGGTGTTGCAGGGTGGCGGCCCGCCGGGCAGGGCGGCGACGGCGAAGGCCGGCAGATTAGCCATGTGTCCCGTCTCGAATTTGACATACTCCTCTCCAATCAGATAGTTGAAATCCTTTGGACACCCGTGTTCGTCGGTGGCCACTGCCAGCAGGTAGCCGGTGATCCCCGGGTCCAGATCACTGATCATAAAGGTGAATGTCTGGCCCGGGGTAAGGGCGACATACCGGTCAGCGATGCCGCAGGTCGCTCCATCGATAAAGAAGAGATGGATGAGCGCGGCGACTGCTGAATTGGTATTGACGATCGTGATCTGCGTATTCTGCTGCGAAATATTGGCCGAAGAGGTATACACATTAAAAAGTAACACGCTTCCGGCCTTCTGCCCGGCACCGATCGAGGTTGCCGGCATCGGAGATCCGGTGCCCTGGGGGGGACAACCGGATGGCGGACACTGGTGCAGGGCGTGGCTAACTCCCGGCGGACCATTGGCGGCGGCCGCCGGGAGCGTCGTGCCGCGCAGATCGGCCGCCCGGATCTTGACGCTGAGCAGGCCGACAAGGGCAATCATCAGCAGCCAGATGGCAAGGAGTGTTACTAAATCGGAACAGGCAACCTTGGGACACTGCACGCTGGAATCGCCGCGAATCAGGGACGGATTCCAATATTGCCTGTTCCGATGCCGGCTGTTTCTATTCAGAAGCCGCATCGATCGTTGCCGCAGCAGGCTGCCGGCATTAAGGGCCTGCCGATTGATGGTGTGATGATCAGTGTCGGTGTCGTTATAATTCAGCTTTGGAGAGACATCTTCCCAGGTCAATTGTCTTATTCTCATTACCTCTCTTTTCATAAGGACACGGATCGCCACGGCGGGGCAACCATCACCAATCCGCGAACCCGACGGTTATTGGTCAAAACGAAGAAGGGGTCTGGTAACCCCTTCTTCAGGTGTGTGTAGTTGCGGTCAAGTGTTCCGCTTCCGTTTCTATAGACGATGGGTCGGGGCAGGTTTTGTCATCTGGTGAAGAGAAAGATAGAGGATGCCTGAAAGGCCGGATCTGCAAGCACCCGGTGGTTCAGCAAAGGCTCGGTACGAGTCCCGGGGCTGTATGGAAATCAGCCCTCTGGCCTGGAATCGATCAGAGAGCGGGCAGCGGCAAGAGCCTGATCGAGATTGACGATCTGGTCATCGAGTTGCAGATCATAGGCGGCGCGGGAGATCTCGCCGATGCGCGGACCCGGTTGCAGGCCGAGGGCGAGCAGGTGGCGACCGAGGAGGATGGGGGCCGGGGGATTGATTTCGATGTCGAGCTGGCGCAGACGACTCTCGAACCAGCCGAGAGCCTCTTGCGTGCTGGTGGCATCGTCGCCGGAGGCACGCTCGACGCGGGCGAGGAGGCCGGGCTCAAGTCGGATGGCAAGTCGGCGAAGGTCGCCGTTGGTGACCGGTTTCCCGGCCTTGAGGTCCCTGTGCCAGCGGAGAGGCCTGCCACGCTCGCGGAAGAGAGCGATGATCTGCTGACGAATGCGGTAATGATTGAGCGTATGGATGTGCAGCCGTTCCAGGAACGGTTCAGGATCAGCGTCGAAGCTGCGGCAGATGACGGCGAGCATGACGGTCAGTCGTTTGGGATATGGCAGATCATTGACAAGGCCACGGGCACGATCGAGCGAGGCTGCCAGTTGCTGTGGGTCGACCCGCTCAAGTTCCGGCCAGAGCTGATGAATGACTCCAAGGCTGTGGGCAGCAAAAAGGCCGATCGAGGGATGTTCGGCGACAAGCAGCCACTTCTCCATCTCGGCGAGAATGCGCTCCGGTGGAAGATCCGACAGATCAATGGCTCGGCAGAGCTCGATCGTCGCCTGATCGATGGTGAATTCGAAACGTGCAGCGAACTGAACAGCTCGCAGGACGCGGAGGCTGTCCTCGGTGAAGGTGAGAGGATCGACGACGCGCAGCAGCCGGTGCCGCAGATCCTCCCGCCCGCCATGCGGATCGAGAATTTCGCCACTCAGTGGATCGAAGAGGATGGCATTGATGGTGAAGTCACGGCGTCGTGAGGCCTCCTCGATCGACATTGTGGGATCGCCACTAACAAGGAAGGCCCGATGGCCGCGACCGATTTTCGACTCGCGGCGTGGCAGACTGACATCGACGATCAGCGAGCGGCCTTTCATCCGCAGGCGCACCTTGTAGACGGTGTAGGATTCGCCAACGGCATTGACCGATCCAAGGCTGGCAAGCAGAGACTTCAGAATTCCGGCGTCGATGCCGTAGACCTCGATGTCATAATCGTGATTTTCGCGAGCGAGGAGGTGATCGCGAACCCAGCCGCCGACGATCAGTGCGCGACCGCCGGCCTGCGAAACGGCCTGGCAGAGATCGATGACCAGAGGATCGACCATATTGGTGACCTCGCGTGGGTGCCCCGGCACAGACAACCTCACCGTCAGAGTTGCTCGGCGGCGGAGGCTATCCTCAGCAGCCGTGCCTCGTCAAAGTGATTGCCAATCAACTGCATCCCGATCGGCAGGCCGCTTGCTGACATCCCGCAGGGCAGGTTGATCGCCGGCAGTCCGGCAAGGTTGATCGTCACCGTGTAGATATCGCCAAGGTAGAGGGCCAGCGGGTGGTCCGACTTCTCACCGATCCTGAATGGTGGAGTTGGCGCGGTCGGAGTGATAATGGCGTCACACTTCGCAAAGGCCGCGGCAAAATCATCAACGAGCATCGAGCGGACGCGCTGCGCCTTCTCATAATAGGCATCGTAATAGCCCGAGGAGAGGACAAAGGTGCCGAGCATGATGCGCCGTTTGACCTCATCGCCAAAGCCAAGGTCGCGGGTGCGCCGGTACAGCTCGGAGAGAGTGCGCGCCTGATCGGCGCGAAATCCGTAACGAACCCCGTCAAAGCGGGCGAGATTGGAGGAGGCCTCGGCTGTCGCGATGATGTAGTAGACGGCGATCACATATTTCATGTGCGGGAGGCTGACTTCAACGATCTCGGCACCGCGTGCGGTGAGGCGGGCGATTCCGGACTCGACGGCGGCACGAACCTCGTCGTCGAGACCTTCGGCAAAGCATTCTGCGGGGATACCGATACGCACTCCGCGGAGATCGCCATCCAGGCCGCTCAGGTAGTCGCCAACCGGCTCTGCCGCCGAGGTTGAATCGTGCGGATCATGACCGGCAATCACACCAAGCACCCGCGCCGAGTCGCGCACATTCCAGGAGAAGGGGCCAATCTGATCGAGCGAGGAGGCAAAGGCGACCAGCCCATAACGCGAGACTCGGCCGTAGGTCGGCTTGAGACCGACAAGGCCACAAAATGAGGCCGGTTGACGAATCGAGCCTCCGGTATCTGAACCGAGAGAGACCGGGACAAACCCCGCGGCAACGGCGACCGCCGAACCGCCGGAGCTGCCTCCGGGGACATAATCTTCGTTCCAGGGATTGCGTGCCGGGCCGAAGGCGGAATTCTCCGTCGAGCCCCCCATGGCATACTCGTCGAGATTGGCCTTGCCGACGAGAACCGCTCCGGCATCGAGCAGCCGCCTCACCGCCGTTGCGGTGTAGGGTGGCAGATAATGCTCCAGCATCCGCGAGCCGCAGGTCGTGGGGATGCCGGCGGTGCAGAGGTTGTCCTTGACGACGACCGGAATACCGGCGAGTGGCTTGCGGGTTATCGCCTCACCAATTCCTGCATCCATCGCTGCTGCCCGGGCGAGGGCCGATTCGCGCGTCACGCAGAGCAGCGCGTTGAGCCGTCCATTCCCGGCGTCGATGCGCTCAAGCGTCTGGCGGCAGACCTCGGATGGGGTCGTCTCGCCCGAGGCATACATTGAATGAATCTGATCGATTGTCAGTCTCTCTCTTACGATCACGTTGCGTAGTCCTCTCGTTCCTGTCCGGGGCCAATCGCGTTTCAGCCGCCAATCACGCGCGGGACGGTGAAGTGGCCCTCATCGGGATCTGGTGCCTGCTCCAGCGCCTGCGCCTGCCCGAGCCCGGGCACAGGCTGATCCTCGCGCGTCGCGGCGGAAGACCCCATGTCGCCGGCACTCCGCTGCGACCACGGCCTGACCGCTGATGTATCCAGTTCATTAAGCTGGTCGATGTAGTCGACGATCTCGGCCAGTTGCACGGTCATTGCCGCCTTCTCCTTTTCGGTCAGCTCAAGGTTGGCGAGCAGTGCAATCTTCTCGACTTCGGCGCTGGTAATCGGCATAACGTCATCCGCGGTGATTTGGCCAGGAGCCCGGGGTGATCCGTGACAGATCACTTTCAGGACTCAGCCTCCCGCTCATCCTTTCTTTCAATCGATCTGGCGGCGGCGTGGAGGAAGATCTCCCGCAGTCGCTCGTCAGCAATTCGATCAGCAACCGGTTGAAGCTCACGCATGATCTCGTCTGTGTGAGCGAAAGTGTGCGCTGGTCTTTCGACCGGCTGCAACCGTCTGATGGCGTCTGCATCGATGACGAAGACGAGGCGCTCGACATCGAGCTCGCCCAGCAGTCGCCCCATTCGCCCAAGGTATTCCGGGGCAAGCTTTTCCAGTTGTCGTTTCCAGGTCTGATCCTCAACGGCAATCGTCAGCGTGCGGTCGACAAGGTGAAGCGGGGCTGAGACTGCGGTCAAACCATCGCCAGCCACCTTGCGCCAGACGGCGAAGGCCAGACCCTCGCGCATCTCGGGATCAGCACCAGCCTTCCTGAGGATGACCGGCAATGCCTGAAAGAGATTCTGCATTAAATAACCCCTGACCAGCCACATTTCTGATGGGGAGAGGGTAATGACTACTAAATAAATCAACAGCCAAACAGCCAGACAGCCAAACAGCCGGTCAGCCGTTGTGCCGCAACCGCTTTCCCGCGCGCCCGCGTGTTGCTATGATTCCCACTCCACTACCAATACCTTTGGATTTTAGTGGAAACGAAGAAGGGATGGCAAGAGTAAGTCCGGATCCGGACAGTGGGCACTTATATGTTGATTCTGGCATCGGCTTCGCCGCGAAGGGCAGAGCTTCTGCGTGCGGCGGGCATTGAATTCACGGTTCGTGTGGCCGACATTGACGAGACGCTGATCGATGGCGAGACGCCATACGAATATGTGGCGCGTCTGGCAGCGGGCAAAGCGGAAGTGGTGGCGGCAACCGAACCCGGTGCAGTGATTCTTGGTGCCGACACGACGGTCGTCATCGATGGCGAGATTGCCGGCAAGCCGGTCGATCGCGATGATGCGATCAGGATGCTCCATCGATTGAGCGGCCAGTGGCACGAGGTTCTCACCGGAGTGGCTGTCAGGCATCGCCATCGGCTGCTGGTCGAGGTCGAGACAACTCGCGTCAAGTTCGACCTGCTGACTCCGGGCGAGATCGAGTGGTATGTCGCTACCGGTGAACCAATGGACAAGGCCGGCGGCTATGGAATCCAGGGCCGTGCCTCGCGCTTCATCGAGAGAATCGAGGGCAGCTATTCGAATGTCGTCGGATTGCCGGTCCACCTCGTCTGGCGTCTGCTCAACCTGCTGGCTGCAGGCTGAGCAGACGTCAGACCAATGCCCCGGTTCGATCAAAAGATCGAGCTGAGCAGGTGTCCCATCTTTTTCTTCTTGGTGAGCATGTAACGGTAAGCCGGCTCCTTGGGCTCGATTTCGAGCGGCACC
Organism: uncultured Acidobacteriota bacterium; assembly: GCA_903828635.1. Lineage (GTDB taxonomy): Bacteria > Acidobacteriota > Blastocatellia > RBC074 > RBC074 > CAIOZW01. The sequence continues at coordinate 9,640 of CAIKMY010000352.1, read as the reverse complement.
CGCTCTGTGATCTCAAAACCGGCCTGACGAAGGGCTTTGAGCTTGTCAGGATTGTTGGACATCAGGCGCAGTCGTCGGGCACCGAGAAGGTGAATGACTTCCGCGCACTGGCTGTAATCACGCTGATCGATATCGAAACCGAGACGAAGGTTGGCCTCGATGGTATCGGCCCCCTCGTCCTGCAGGGAGTAGGCGCGAATCTTGTTGATGATGCCGATGCCGCGCCCCTCCTGATGCTGGTAGACGATAATGCCGCTCCCGTTCTCCTGGATCATCTCCATGGCACGCTGGAGTTGCGGCCCGCAGTCGCATTTCAGCGAATGAAAGACGTCTCCGGTGAGGCACTGCGAATGGATGCGCGTCAGGACTGGCTCGTCAGCTGAGACCTGCCCCTTAACAAGGGCAACAAACTCCTCGCCGTTGTCGATGCCGCGAAATCCGATGATGCGGAAGGGGCCAAATTCGGTAGGCAGACTGGCCTCGGCCTCCTTCCTGACAGAAAATCCAACTGTTGCTCGGACAAGATCCGGCCGATTTTCACCAATCGCCTCAATCCTGTTCATAGTGGCTTTAGCTCCTCTTTTGTCAGCAGCAGACCGCTTTCGCGGAAAGTATGCCGATGTTGCATTGGATTCCGAAATAATATCTCATATTCCGTCAAGAGGACGGAGACCCGGCTGAAGAGAAGGAAGAAAATGTGTCATACGTCTTTGCTCTTCAACAGACGAATGAAAAGTAGCCGGGTTGAGTGCGGGCAAGATCACGGAGGGATGGCAAAGTTATCACAGTGAGCCATAAGGGCATCCCGGGTCACAATAGTTGAGAAAAGATCGAAGCGGAGAGAAACGGGAAAGGTAGCGAGTGATGGTATTCGTGCTGTTGCTGCTGGGGGGACTGATTGGCGGGATCGGCGGGCTGTGGTGGCTTGCGCCGCGGGAACTGACGGCGCGTGAGAAGATCTGCGTTGGCGGGGTGGTCGGGATGGCGCTGCCGGCCTGGATCAGCTATCTGAGTCTGCTGGTTACCGGGTTGGACCGGCTGTCGCAGAGCCGGCTGTCGCAGAATCGGCTGTCGCAAAGTCTGATGTGGTCAGTGCTGATCGGCCTGGCGGCGCTGGTCTGTTGGCGCTGGTGGCGGAATCGGCGGGCAGAGCACGGGGAGAAGATCGCGTGGGAGGGCATCTCGTGGCGCGGGCTCGTGTGGGATGCCGGCTGGGGGCTGCTGCTGGTGTGGATCTTCATCAAAGTAATCGACGATGGAGCCGGTGGGATCTTTACCGCGCCAGCCAATAACTTCGGCGATCTCGGCTTTCACCTGAGTGCCGTCAGCTCATTCGCTTATGGCGAAAACGTACCACCGGAGAATCCGATCTTCGCTGGTCTTCCCTTCACCTACCCGTTCCTGATCGATTATCTGACAGCGCTGCTGATCGATCACGGGGCGAGTCTGCGGCTGGCATTCTTCATAACGGGATGGATACCGGCGATCTGCCTGGTGGGCATCATCGAGAGTCTGGGAATGAGACTGACCGGAAGCCGGCTGGCGGGTCGGCTGGCACCGGTGATCTTCTTGTTTGGCGGAGGCCTTGGATTTCTGAAATTCTTTGAGGATCTGGGAGGATTCCTCGACGCTCCGGCTGAGGCGAAAAAGGGAATCTTCTGGTTTCTCGCGCATCTGCCGGCGAGCTATTCGATAAACAACTCGCTGGTGACGAGTCTGGGCGAGGTACCGCTGCGCTACGGCAATCCGGTGACGACGATGCTTGTGCCGCAGCGATCGATGCTCTTCGGGCTGCCACTGGTCAGTGCGATCATGCTCTTCTGGCACGTGGCGGTGAAGGCAAATAATGCCGGGACGAGGCGGCGGGCGATGCTCCTCGCCGGGGTACTGGCAGGGATGCTGCCGATGCTGCATGCGCACGGCTTCTTTGCGGTGGGGCTGGCCTGTGGGGGGATGATACTGGGCTATCGCCTCAGGGAATGGGTATGGTTTCTGCTGCCGGTGGGGCTGCTGGCAGGACCGCAAGCGCTCTGGCTGAGTCGAACGCAGGTACGGAACACTCTCTTCAGGCCGCATCTCTGGTGGGAGGCGGGCGAGTCGAACCCGCTGCTCTTCTGGCTGGTCAATGACGGGGTCTTCATTCTGCTTCTGCTGGCGGTGATGGCGTGGGCAATGCGCCAGCGAAAAGATCTGGCGCGGTTCCAGCTTCCATTTGTCATCTGGTTTATCGTCCCCAATGTGATGCTGCTTGCGCCGTGGCCGTGGGACAACATCAAGGTGCTGGTCTGCTGGGCAATGGCATCGTCAGTGATGGTTGCACTTGGAGTGGCCCTGGTGCTGGGGGATCGGCAGGTAGTCGTGCGGGCAGCGGGCGTGCTGCTGCTGGCAGTGCTGACGCTGACCGGACTGCTCGATGTCTGGCGCGGGCTCTCGCCGGCAGAGAGGGTGCCGCTCTTCTCAGCCGATGACGTCAGGGTGGCGGCGAGGATCCGCGAGGCGACTCCACCGCGAGCGACGATCCTGCATGCGCCGATACACAACTCACCGGTGGCCCTCACCGGCCGTCGCTCGCTGATGGGCTATGCCGGTCATCTCTGGAGTCATGGAATCGAATGGCAGAAACGCGATGCCGATATCAGAAAAATCTTTGCCCTCGGGCCGGAGGCGGAGCAGTTGCTGACGCAATACGGTGTCGACTATGTGCTGATCGGCCTGAGCGAGGTCGCCGAGTGTGCGGCAAACGATGAGGCATTTGCTGCGAAATATCCCGTAGTCTTTTCCGAGGGGGGGATGCGGCTCTTTCGGATCCGCTGATTCTGAGCATGCCCGTTGAATACGTCGAGGTTGCGATACCGCTCAATGTTCATCAGACCTTTACCTACCGGGTGCCGGAGAGCCTCACCGGGATGGTGCGTCGCGGATGCCGGGTGGTGGTGCCATTTGGCCGGCAGACGCTGACGGGTTATATCGTCGAGGAGCACGAATCACTTGCGGAGACGGGGCAGGAAGGGATCGAGCTGAAAGAGATCGAGGAGCTGCTGGAGACGGAGCCGGTGCTCGATGAGCTGATGCTCAATCTGACGAAGTGGATTGCCGACTATTATTATGCCGCGTGGGGTGAGGTGATCAGATCGAGCCTGCCAACCGGTATCAACGTCGAGGCTGAGGTCGTGGTGACGGTGACGGCAGAGGGCCTTGCAGCGTGGGAGGCAACGGGAAGGCAGCGGACCGGATCATCATCGAAATGGCGAATTATGGGCGGCCTGATCGCACAGTCGGGTGGGAGTTCAGAGGTGCGGCTGTCGGATCTGGCGAGGGAGTTTGGCAGGGAGCGAACGGCGGCGGCGGTGCGCGAACTCGAGCGCAGCGGACTGGTGAGAACAGGGCGACAGCGAGTCGAACCATTGGTAAAAGTGAAGCGGCAGCAGGCGGTGCGTCTCGTCGAGCCGGTGCCGGATAGCAGCGGAAAGGGGCTCAACGAACCACAGGAGCGACTGCTGCAGGCTCTGCGTGAGGCAGGGGGGCCGATGGCTCTCGCCGAGCTGATCGTGCGGGCGGAGATCAGCCCGTCGGTGGCCCGAACGCTTGAGAAGCGGGGATATATCGAGATCTTCACGCGCGAGGTACGACGTGATCCGCTGGCCCATCTGGCAGCTGCGGGTGAGGGATCAACATCAGAGGAGCAGCGGCTTGACCTGACAGTGCAGCAGCAGGCGGCGCTGGAGGCGATCACTGCCGGCATCGAGCAGGGCGGTTATGCCGCCTTTCTGTTGCACGGAGTTACCGGCAGCGGCAAGACTGAGGTCTACATTCGTGCGATGCACGAGGCGCTTCGTCGCGGTCGATCGGCGTTGATGCTCGTGCCGGAGATCTCGCTGACGCCGATGTTCGCACGGCGCCTGAAGGCTCACTTCGGTGAGGCGGTGGCGATCCTGCACTCCTCGCTCTCCGAGGGGGAGCGGCTGGACGAGTGGAACCGGATCCGCCGCGGCGAAGCGCGAATCTGCATTGGAGCGCGGTCAGGAGTCTTCGCACCAATGCGCGATCTCGGGCTGATTGTCGTCGATGAAGAGCACGAGGCATCATACAAGCAGGACGAAACCCCTCGTTATCACGGACGCGACTCGGCCATCATGCGCGCCAGTCAGACTGGCGCAGTGGTCGTCCTTGGAAGCGCGACACCATCGATGGAGTCATACCATAACGCGCACACCGGCAAGTATCGTTACCTGCGACTTGACGAGCGGATCGGCGGCCGGCAGCTCGCACAGGTGGAGATGGTCGATATGCGCCAGGTCTTCACCCGTCATGGCAAGCAGCAGATCTTCTCCGACGAAATGAAACAAGCCATCGTCGAGACAGCCGAGCGCGGCGAGCAGACCATGGTGCTCCTCAATCGGCGCGGATTCTCCTCTTTTACGCTCTGCCGAAGTTGCGGCCATACCGCCAACTGTCCGAATTGTGATGTAACGCTGACCTTTCATCGTGACGAGGGACGGCTGATCTGCCATTACTGCAATCATCAACAACGGGTTCACCGCATCTGCCCGGAGTGCAATGGCCAATTCATCTATTATGTTGGCGAGGGCACTGAGCAGATCGAGGCCTTGCTGAAGGATCTCTACCCCTCGCTGCGGATTGCGAGGCTCGACCGGGATACGACGCGGCGCCGTGGGGCGTTTGAGCGAGTCCTTGGTGAGTTTGCCAGCGGCGAAGTCGACCTTCTTGTTGGCACACAGATGATTGCCAAGGGGCACGATTTCCACAACGTCACGCTGGTCTGCGTCATTTCGGTCGATGCCGGACTGGGCATGCCCGACTTTCGCGCGGCGGAAAGGACATTTCAGTTGCTGACTCAGGTGGCCGGCCGTGCCGGGCGCGGTGACAAGGCCGGACGCGTCCTGATTCAGAGCTATCATCCCGAACATTACGCGCTGCAATTCGCCGCTGAGCAGAACTACGAAAAATTTTACCGCCATGAAATCCACTACCGAAGGGAAATGCGGTATCCTCCCTTCGCGCTGTTGATCAACATTCTGATCAGGCACGGCGAGTTTGCGCGAGCGGCAGCGACCGCTGGTGAACTGGTTCGCCTGTTGAAGCTGGCCGACCGTGAGAAGCTGATGAGGATCATGGGCCCGGCACCGGCACCGGTAGCCCGCATCAAAGGCGAGCATCGTCTGCAGGTACTGATCAAAACCGGTAACCGTCGGCACGCACGTGAGGCGCTCGACACCGCCCTGACCGCGCTCAAAGAGAGCGGCCATGATCTGAAATCGATCAACATCGACATGGATCCGATCAGCCTGATGTGATTTGACGACAAAGACGACAACCAAACTGCCAGGAGGCAACGATGATTACACGAAGGACTTTTCTGGCGCAGGCCGCCCGGACATCGGCCGGAGCCGCGCTCATGACCCCGCTGTTGGGAACCAATCCGGCCATTGCAGCGACCGCCGGCCGCAAGCTGAGCCGGATTGCGGTGCAGCTCTACACGGTGCGCAACGAGATGGCGAAGGATTTCGATGGCAGTCTGGCGAAGATTGCCGAGCTGGGCTATCGCCAGGTCGAGTTTGCCGGCTACTACAATCGGACACCGGAGCAGGTGAAGGCAGTACTCGCCCGACTTGGTCTTGAAGCGCCATCGGCTCATGTTCCCATCCAGTCGCTGCGCACCGATGCAGCAAAGGCCATCGAGACAGCAAAGGCCATCGGCCATCGCTACCTGATCTGCCCCTATCTTGACGCCAGCGAGCGCAAATCGCTCGATCAGTATCGCCAGCATGCGGCCCTCTTCAACAAGGTCGGCGAGATGTGCCGCCAGGCGGGCATTCAGTTCGGGTATCACAATCACGACTTCGAGTTCCAGCAGCTTGAGGGGCGGCTGCCGATGGATCTGCTGCTGGCCGAGACCAACAAGGACCTGGTGAAGATCGAGCTTGACCTTTACTGGACGGTGAAGGCCGGTCAGGATCCGATCGCCATCATCGGCAGGAACCCGGGTCGCTTTGTCGCTTTTCACGTCAAGGACATGGACAAGACGCCACGAGGATTCTTCACCGAGGTCGGCCGCGGCACGATCGACTTCGCAAAGATCTTTGCTGCCAGCGGGAAGAGCGGGGTCAACCTCTACATTGTTGAGCAGGACCAGACGCCAGGCTCACCCTTCGACAGCCTGAAGATCAGCATCGACTATCTGAAAAAGCTCGAATACTGATCATACCGACCACAAATCCGGGGAGGATCGACTCCCCGGGCTCTTTTTACTTTGCCGGGTGAAAGTAATACGATCGTCGATTATGAGAGGACGACTGCTGAGGCTGATGTTGATTCTGGTGGCGGGAATGATCCCGGCGCTGGCACAGGCGCCATCAGCCATCGAGACATTGCTGGCAATCGAGGATCCGGTGTCACGGGTAGCGGCGCTGCGGGCATTGATTTCCGGGGCAAAGCCATCAGAGATGGTCGAGGCACGTGAAGGGCTGGCTGCCAGCCTGGCGCAGGTGGCTGAAAAGAACCTCGCGGCCAACGACATTGAGAAGGCAGCCGCCGGCTTTCGCGCAGCAATTGCCGAGTTTCCAATGAAACTCTCTGACCGGTTCTTTATGACGACGGCGATTCGGATCCCACAGGCAACCTCGATGCGCGGTTACCGAAGCGAGGCAATCGACCTCGCACGCCTGCTTGAGTCGCGAGTGGCGGACGATGCGCTGAAGCTGGCTGCCATTGGCGAGTATTACATGACGATCGAGGCGCCGGGTGACGCGATACGCACCCTCGAAAAGGCAGCGCGGCTCAACGACAAGGAGCCGCAGATTCATCGCCTGCTGGCCGGAGCCTATCGTCTGGGGCTTCGGCTGGACGAGGCAATTGCCGAGTACCAGCTGACGATCGGGCGCAATCCGGGCGACAATCGAGCCTACTATGAGCTGGGCAACCTTTACCGTGCACACGGAGCGCTGACAGACGCCATCGAGCTTTACCGAAAGCAGCTGGTGATCGAGCCGCGCCACTCTCCATCGTGGAAGGGGCTGTCGCTGGCGGAGCTCGGTCTGGGCCGTCAGGTAGAATCGGAGGCAGCACTGGCGAAGGTCCGCGAGATCAGTGCCGCCGGCGAGGATCCGGAGATGGATGTCTATTTGCAGACGCAGCTCGCCTTTGCCCTGCTGGCGCAGCGTCGCCTGACGCCGGCACGGCAGGCAGCAGAGCGGGCGCTGGTGATCGAGCCAAGGTATGCATGGGCACGGATTGCCGCTGCCGAGGTTGAGCTGGCCAGCGGGCAATACTTCGAGGCGGAGCGCAACCTGCTGGCGGCGCAGCAATATGCCGGATTCCCGACGCTCTTCTTTACGCTCGGGAAGCTCTACCTTGCGGTTGACGATTATGACGGAGCGCTTGAGCAGTTTGCCAAAGCCTTTCGCTACCAGCCGGGCGAGCAGTTTGTGACAACGCTCGGGGGATCGCGTGAGGTGAAGTCGGGATCGCTTCGTGAATTGCTGGCGCGCGAGCATCGGGCAGCGATCTTTCTCCATGAACCGCCAACCGATCCTGAGACATTTCGCATTGCCGAGGCACTGACAGAGATGGATCGTGCGTTGCGCGGAACTTCGCGTGAGGCAGTCAGCGTGGCGACCACAAAGTTTCTCGACGCCACCCGAAACCGCCAGTCGATCAGGGCGCTTTATGCCGGACAGCGGCTGCTGGCGATTCAAGGCTTCGCCACGAGGGCAATTGAAGTCGCCGAGCAGGCACTGGCCAACGCAGAGAAGACAATCGAGCTGGAGGGCTCGCTGCGCGATTACCCCAATTACGATCGCGAAGGGCGGGAACGCATCATCCGTGGCCGCGCGCTCGACCTGAAAGGATGGGCTCTTTACAAGGCGGGGCGCGAAAAGGAGGCCGCCGAGGTACTGCTCGAAGCGGTACGGGCTTACGGCACACTGCCGGAGACGCGACGGGCACTTTGGCATCTGGCAATGGTCAGGGAGTCGGCGGGCAACCTGGAGCAGGCGCTTGAGCTTTACATTGCCGGCTATCAGCCGGGCACCGGCGCGAAGGACACTGATGTCGGTCGAACGGTGATTGAGTTGCTTTACACCAGGCTGCACGGATCGCGCGAAGGCCTGGAAGAGAGACTGCGGCGCAGTGCCGACGGCCTGCCGGTCGGGCTGCTGATCGCGCTTGGAGCACTCCCTCCGGAGAGTGCTGAGCCTCCCCCGGTTCCGGTGTCACCAGCGCCGGCCACCAATGCCGGCGGCTTTGAGCGCAAAACCGGGATCGTCATCCCACGTCCCGACACCGGAAAACCAGCGGCACCATCCGGCATCTCTTTACCACGAACCGATCCGATGTTTGCCAGAAGCCGACCCGCAGGGGCACCCGAAGAGTCGAAACCATTGAAGGCGGAACCGGTCATACTTCCCCTGCCACCACTGGCCATGGCCATTACTGATCCGCTGACGCCGTTCTTCAATCAGCAAAGATTTTTTGCACGCTGGGATGGACTGAGGCTCTCCGCCGAGCCGGAGATGCCGCCTCCCCCGGTGGCGACTCGCAAGCGACGTGTCCTCAGCGTTGATCCCGAAACCCCAAAATAGATCGCGACTTACGTACAGGAATCACTTCATGCTCACCTCACACGGAGACGGGAGAGAAACCTGAAATGACTCCTGTGCGTCAGTCCCGTAAGGTTATTTTTGCATAAATCCAGAGCAGGGAGACAGGAGGAACCTGAGCCATGAGAGTCGAGACTGGCGTGATTGCTGCCGCGGGATCCGGCACAAGGATGCTGCCGGTAACACTGGGATATCCGAAGGAATTGCTGCCAATCGTCAACCGACCGGCACTGCAGTTGATCATCGATGAGTATGTCGAGTCCGGCATAAAAAAGATCATCATCGTCACCGGCGAGAATCCTGAGCCGCTTCACCGACAATACGCGCGTCAGAACCTGCCGGCGTCGGGACGCTACCGGGCACTTGACGAGTTTGTCGCAAAACTTGACGGGATTGAACTGATTTTTGAACCGCAGGTTGGCCCTTACGGCAATGGCACGCCGTTGCTCGTTGCCAGCCGCCATCTCACCGGGGGCGAGGGCTTCATCTATTCTTATGGCGACGACATTCTGAGGACAAAGCAGCCATTCGCCGGGCAACTGATCGAGCTGCACAAGGAGACCGATGCACTGGTTGTCGGCACGCAGGCGGTCCCGTGGGAGGAGGTGGTACGCTATGGTGTCGTCGAGTTTCGCGAGGGCAGTGATCGTGAAATGAAAGATGTTGTCGAGAAACCGTTGCGCGAAGAAGCGAAGTCGAACCTCGTCATGTTCGGACGCTTTCTGCTGAGCGAGGAGATCATCCGCATCCTGCGCGAGATCCCTCTCGGCAAGTCGAACGAGCTGTGGCTGACGGATGCAGTTCGCGAATATGTCAGGCGCGGAGGTCGCGTCGTCGCCCGTCAGGTCACCGATGGCGAATGGATGACCATCGGTGACCCGGTCAATTACCTGCAAACGGTGATCGAGTACGCTCTCGACGATCCGGAGATTCGTATGGCCATCGAGCCGCGCATCAGGAGAGTCCTCTTCAACGAGTAATCGTCTCGACACCAAGGTAGGGGACGAGCGCCTTCGGTACCT
>CAIKMY010000351.1 GCA_903828635.1 uncultured Acidobacteriota bacterium | reverse complement strand
GGAACATTGAGGCTCACTCGCAGCTTTCGTCGCGATGCGCTGCTGAAGACCGGCCCAAAGACCGGTCGATACTGCTCCTGCCGCAAGCCTTCCAGCAGGTTCATGACATTGCGATGCTCGACCAGCACTCCCTTCGGACGACCGGTCGAACCCGAGGTATAAATGACATAGGCAAGGTTTGCCGGACCAACCGGCATCGATGGGTTGGTCGGCGCTTCACTGGCAATAAGGCGCTCCCAGTCTCGATCCAGCGCGAGGATCAGGGATCCGTGCCCCTCCAGCAGCCCGGCGTGCGCCTCAACCGTCAGCGTCAGGGACGCACTGGCGTCATCGAGCATGTAGCGCAGACGCTCCGCCGGCAGTGTTGGATCAAGCGGCAAATATGCCCCTCCGGCTTTGAGAATTCCCAGCAATCCGATGATCGTCTCCAGCGAGCGATCACTCATCAGTCCGACGATCGTCTCGGGACCGACTCCGGCGGCAATCAGATAATTGGCGACACGATTTGCTCGACGATTGAGATCGGCGAAGCTCAACTGACGATCCCCCTCGACCACGGCTACCGAGTCAGGAATGACCGCCACCTGTTGCTCAAACAGGTGATGCAGGCAATGCTGCGCCGGATACGGAGCATCCGTCCGATTCCACTCCTCGATCAACAGCCTCCGCTCCTCAGTTGCCAGCAATGGCAACTGAGCCAGCGGGCGTTCAGGAGTTGCCACCATCCCTTCGAGCAGCGTCTGCCAGTGATCCAGCATCCGCTCGATCGCCGCATCCTCAAAGAGTGCCGGATCGTAGGAGATCTCCAGTCCCAGCTCGCTGCCCGGTGAAACCACGGCCGTCAGGGGATAGTTGGTCTGTGCCCGCGAGCCGGTCTCGACAACCTCCAGCGAGCGCTGTACACCACCACCCTCGTGATCAAACGGGTAGTTTTCAAGCACAAAGATTGACTGAAAGAGGGGAAGTGGCCGCGCAATCTCGCTCCATCCCTGGATGTCGATCAGGGAGCTCGACTCGAACTGGCGAGAGGCAAACTGCTGCCGGTGAAGCTGCCGCAGAAGATCGATCGCCGTACCTTGAGGATCAATCCGCAACCTCACCGGAAGAGTGTTGATAAACATACCAATCATCGTCTCGATCCCCGGCATCTCCGAGGGGCGCCCGGAGACAATTACTCCGTAGAGAATGTCACTGGCACCACTGTAACGATGGAGCAGTACGGCCCACGATGCCTGAACGATCGTCCCTGGTGTCAGACGATGCAACCGTGCAAGCGACCTCAGCGATTCCGTTGTCGTTGCTGTCAGGTGCCGTCCGACGAGACGATGCAGCCTCGGGCCTTCGTCACCGTTATCATCACGTCGTGTTCGTGAGATCACCAGAGGTGTCGGTTCGCGCATGCCTGCCAGCAGCCGTCCCCAGTACTCCTCGGCAGCGTCCGAGTCCTGTTCGCTCAACCATGCAATGTAGTCTCGATATGGATGGACCGGTGGCAGATTGGCCGCTCGCCCTTCGCGCTGTGCCTCATAAAGCTCAAGCAGATCGCGAAAGAGAATCGGAGTCGACCAGCCATCGAGTAATGCGTGATGATGCGACCAGATCAGTGCCCGCTCTCGCTCGGCGAGCCTGAACATTGCCAGGCGCCAAAGTGGCGCCTCCCCGGGCACAAATCCGCGCTGCTGCTCCTGCGTCAGCCGCTCATCAAGTCGTCGCGCCTGCTCCTCAGGCGTCAACTCACGCCAGTCTTCCTCCTCGATCCGCAGCGTAACCCGGCGAAATACCGCCTGTAATGGCTCATCGGTTCCCTCCCAGACGAAAGCCGTCCGTAAGACTGAGTGGCGCTCTGCCAGTTCATCCCACGCACGCGCAAATGCCGCAGAATCGAATTCGCCGCGCAGACGATGGCAGGTCGCCTCGACGTAGACTCCGGAGTCAGGATTGAGCAGGCTGTGAAAGACCATCCCCTGCTGCATCGGCGACAATGGATACAGATCTTCGATATCTCTCATCATCTCTCTTTCTTTCGGGCAATCCTTCCCTGCCCTGCCTGGCCAAGTTTCCCAAGTACCTTCTCCAGCCGGCGCTGGTCGAGGTTGGCCAGTTGAAAATCGGATGGGGTGTAAACTGCAGTCCGCGCCGCCCGGCAGTCAGCCGTCAAGCGCCGCAAGGCTGCCAGAAATCGCTGCGCCAGCCGATCGATCGTCACACGGTCGAAGAGTCCGGCGCTGTATGTCCATTCAACCTGTAATGTGCCATCGACCAGGGCACCGCTGATGTCGAGCAGATTGGCCGCTTCGGCCCGGGGACTGCGCATCGGTCCAACACTCTCTCTGGCAGTATGGAAGGTCGAATCGCCAGAGTGAGCGGTGCGAGTGTGGCCAAAGTAGTTGAATCCGACCTCGGGTGATGGCAGATTCGCAAGCTGCTGTCTGATCGATCGATCGCGTGTGAGGTAACGCAACAGGCCGTAGCCAAGGCCTCGCTGAGGCAATTGATGCAATCTCTCCCTGGTGGCCCGCAATGCTTCAAGCAGGTTGCCGTCAGGCACAGTTTCCAATCTCACCGGATACTCGGTGGTGAACCAACCGACGGTGCGCGAGAGGTCAACTCCGGGCAGGACCTCCTCACGGCCATGTCCTTCGAGGGAAACCAGCAGCGCCGGCGCTGCAACCCACTCGGTCAGGCATTCGCCGAGTGCGGTCAGCAGCCCCTGTTCAAGATCGGCTCCACACGCGGCCTGAATTGCCTGATGCAGATCCGCGGTCTCGCTCTTTCCGAAATGAACGACGAGGTGCCGCTGATCGGCTTCGAGGTTGGTGCCCCCGGGCAGATCGATCGGCAGACGAGCCGGCGCGCTGTTGACCATCTCTGTCCAGTAATCAAGCTGCTGACGAATCGCCTCCGACTCTGCATACTCTTCGAGCCGGGCTGCCCAGTCGCGAAAAGATGTCGTCTTCGCCGGGAGACTCACCGGAACATCGGTCGCTGAAGGGTGGCAGAGATCAGCCAGATCTTCGAGCAAAATTCCCCACGAGACGGCATCAACCGCAAGATGATGAATCACCAGCAACAATCGTCGCGGCTCATCGGGACCGGCATCGAAGCAGGCCGCCCGCAACAGGCTGCCGTCATCAGGGCGCAGACTTGCCTCCACACCAGCACATAGATCCCCGATCGTCCCTGAGACCGCAGATCGTGGTGTCTGTGAAAGGTCATGCCAGATCAATGCCACCTTGTCGGGTGGTGGTACCTGGTACTGTTCCCATTCATCCTGGCTGCCGGATTGCTGGCGATATTGCAGGCGCAGTGCATCGTGGTGCGCCAGCAGGCGACGCAATGCCTCCTCGATTCGCTCCCTGCTGAGCTGACGATCGATCTCCAGCAACAGCGACTGGTTCCAATGCCAGCAATCGGCAAAGTGACGCTCGAAGAACCAATGCTGGATTGGAGTCATGATTACCGGGCCGGTGACCGGTCCCTGTTCTGCCTCGACCAGCGCACCACGCTCTGCTGCCACTGCCTGACCACGAATCGTCGGATTCTCGAAGATCTGCTTCGGCGTCAGCCTGATCCCCTGACGGCGTGCACGCGCGACGATCTGAATGCTGAGGATCGAATCACCGCCAATCTCAAAGAAGTTGTCACTGATCCCGACCTCCTCCCTGCCAAGAACCTCGCCCCAGATCTCTGCCAGCTTCTCCTCGACCTTATTGCGTGGAGCGACATCCTCCGCCTGTACCTCAAACCGCGGTGCTGGCAGCCGGCGACGATCGATCTTTCCGTGTGCCGTTACCGGCAGTGACTCCATGGCAACAAAGGCCGACGGGATCATGTATTCCGGTAATCGATGACCGAGGTGACGCCGCACCTCCTGCCAGTCAGGCTCCACCACCGACAAATCGCTGACGACATATCCCACCAGCCGTTTGCGAGCATGGTCATCCTCGCTCGCCACTACCAGAGCCTCCCTGACTGATGGATGCTGCCGGAGTGCCTCCTCGATCTCACCCGTCTCGATCCGATAACCGCGAATCTTCACCTGGTCATCGCTGCGTCCAAGAAACTCGACGTGGCCCGCGGCTCTCCATCGCGCCAGATCACCTGTTCGATAGATCCGCTGCGGTGCGGTGTCTGGTCCGTCACGATGCCAGAGCACGAATCTCTCCGCTGTCAGATCGGGGCGATTGAGGTAGCCGCGTGCTACTCCCTCACCGCCAATACAGAGTTCGCCCGGTACACTGATCGGTTGTGGCTGGAGCCGCTTGTCAAGCACGTAGATCTGCTGATTGGCGTAACCATTGCCGAGCGGCAGCATCTGGTCATCACGATACCCGGCAAGATCGCCCTCATACCACGTGTTGTCGATCGTCGCCTCCGTCACACCGTAGGAATTGAAGATTCGCGTTTCAGCACCGCAGAGGCGCGCGATGCGCTGATATTCGCCAACCGTCCAGGCGTCAGCACCGCAAACAAGCACTCTCAGAAAGTCGAGTCGCCTGCCGCTCTCCTCAAGGTAATCGGCCATTGGGCGCAAGACCGCCGGCACACACTCAAAGTAATCAACCTGCTCGTCCGCCAGCAGTTTGAAGAACTCGGGTGGCAGAAAGAGTGCCTCTCGCGGGCAGAGAACAAACTTCGCCCCCTGGGAGAGAGGCCGCAGAAAGTCGCCGAGGAAGACGTCAAAAGTAATGTTGGCAATGCCGAGAAATGATTTCAGCGGCTCGAGACCATAAGCCAGCCGCCAGCCGTGAATAGCATTGGCCAGGGTTCGATGATTGACCATGACGCCTTTCGGCCGTCCGGTAGAACCCGAAGTGTAGATCACATAAGCGAGGCTTTCCGCAGTGTTGAGCCTTGGCGGCCGGTCAGAGCTTTCGCGATCGATCACGCCACAATCGCGATCGACGCAGATCTTCTCACCGCCAACTCTGTCGAAAAGAGGCAGCAGTGACTCTGATGTCAGCACCAGTCCGGCACCGGCATCGTCGAGTATCGTCGCCACACGCTCCGGCGGGTAAAGGGGATCAATTGGCAGGTAGGCACCTCCTGCCTTCCAGATAGCGGCAATCGCCACCAGCAGCCCGGGTGAGCGATCGAGACAGAGACCAACTATCTTCTCCGGACCAATCCCCCGATGACGCAGCAGCCTTGCCAGCCGATTGGCTCGCCGATCGAGTTCCCCGTAGCTCAGCACCATCCGCTCGCGCCCGCCAAAGGCCGGCCAGATGACAGCGGTCGACTCCGGCTGCGCGATTGCCTGCCTCTCGATCATCGCCTGAACCGGTTCATCGAGCGGCACTTCGACGGATGTCTGATTCCAATCAAAGAGAACCTGCCGGCGCTCACGCTCATCCATCATCGGCAGGAGCGCGATCGCACGATCGGGATCATCAACTGCCGCCGCCAGCAGCACACGGAAATGTGCAAACATCCGCTCAATCGTCGGACGATCGAAGAGATCGGAGTTGTACTCGACAGCTCCACTGAGCTGCTTACCCTCACTCATCGCCAGCGTCAGGTCAAAGGTCGATCTGCCGGTCTCAATCCCGATTTCGCACAACGTCAGATCATCGACGACAACTTCACGTCGCGGCACATTTTGCAGAATGAACATTGCCTGAAAGAGTGGAGTAATCCCCGGGTGGCGTTCGACTCCCAACGCATCGACGAGCTTGTCAAATGGCATATCCTGGTGTGCATAGGCACCCAGCGCGGTCTCGCGCACCCTTGCGAGCAGCTGGCGAAATGTCGGCTCTCCGCCAAGATCCGTCCGCATGACCAGCGTGTTGACGAAGAAGCCGATCAATGGCTCAATCTCCGCATAGTGGCGATTGGCTATCGGTGTTCCGATACTGATCTGCTCCTGACCACTGTAGCGGTGAAGTAGCACCTTAAAGGCCGCCAGCAGCGCCATG
>CAIKMY010000350.1 GCA_903828635.1 uncultured Acidobacteriota bacterium | reverse complement strand
GGTTGAGGTCGAGACCACCCTCTCCATTGCGTGAGAGTTGGAATCCGCGAGTCCCGACATAGGCGACTTCGAGCGACATGTTCCATGGGAGCTGCCGCTGAATGTTGAGGTTCCATTGGCGGCTCCACGGAGTGACGGTATCCTGAAGGACCGATTGCAGATTGGCGCCAACCTGCGTCAGCAGCCCATCGGATGAGCCGGGCAGTGCGCGGAAGCCGAGCGGATAGGGGTTGCGCAGCAGGTTGGCTGGCGTGATTCCGTCGGTCGTCGTAATCCACGGGTACTCCGTGCGGAAGCCAAACGGCCCGACCGTTCCCTGCGCTGCCTGATTCGAGGGACCGAAGATGTGCGAGAGCCCCGCCCGCAACACCGTCTTATCGTTGAACTGGTATGCCAGCCCAAGCCGCGGGGCAAGATTGTTGGTGTCCTTGAAATACTGATGGCGCGGCGTTCCATTGACTCCGACAAAGACCACCCCACCCTTGAGCGTCGGGAATCCGGCCACTTTGCCGGAGAGTGGCGAGATGGCATTCGGATCAAAATAATTCATCCGGTTGTATCGCTCGGTCCGCGGCGAATCGAAATCGTAACGCACTCCCAGATTGAGCGTCAGTTTGCTTGAAACGCGCCAGTCATCCTGAAAATATCCCGCATAGTAAAAGCTCTGCGAGGCAACATTCTTCCAACCCTGGATCAGCGTGTTGCCGGAAGTGCCCGTACCCAGCAGGAACGAAGCAAAGCCAAAGCCGGCGGCATTGCTCGCCGCGTTCGGATTGGGACCCTGCGTAAAGCCGGCGTTGAAATTGAAGGTGCCGGCGTTGCGCGCCTCCCAGACGTTGACCCGGATCATGCGGATCTCGCCGCCAAATTTGATATTGTGGTTCCCCTGCGTACGCGTGATCGTCGTCACGAAGGGATAACTCATGAAGGCATTGTAACGATGATCATTGCCACCAAGGCTGGCCATACCCGAAACCCCGAAGGCCGGAAACATCTGGCGATCGACGACGCTGTCGATCGATGCCGGCAGCCCGAGGCTCGACGGCTTGAAGCCGAGCCCCTGGTTCGAATAGACATAGAGCGTCCGCGAAAACCCGAGACGCGCGGTCAGCACCATGCTCGATGTCAGCGTGTTGGTATACTCGGCGACGATGTTGCGCACCCGGTTCTCCTGAATGATGCGCCCCTCGGCGATCGTCAGGTCATCGGGGAAAGCCTGCAACGGGACATCCTCGGTGTAACGATGCGAATAACGCGCAAAGAACGTCTGCTTGTCCGAGAAGCGATGATCGATCCGGAAATCATAGTTATCGAGATTGAGTTGCGTCGAACCGCTTGCAGCATAATTGTTGGCGCGGGTATTCGGATCACCCGGCAGATTGGGCAGCGGGTAATATTTCAGCACATTGAGCGCCACCGGATCCAGCTTGTTGGCCGGAATCTTGTTATCGACGAACTGGTCGCGGATGAAGCCGGTGCCTGATGCCCGTGTCGTAAACGGATCGAAAATTTTGATAAGGGTGCCCGCTTGATTGAAGGTTTGTGAAAAGTCGCCCTGACGCTGAAGCACCGTTGGCACCGTCGTCAGGCTGGTGGCGAAACTGCGCGCCCGCAGCCCTTCGTATGAGCCCATGAAGAATGTCTTGTCCTTGATTATCGGCCCGGTCGCATGACCGCCGAACTGGCTGCGCTTGAAGCTGCCAAGCTTCGCTCCGCGACGATTGTCGAAGAAATTATTGGCATCAAAGACTGAGTTGCGCAAAAATTCGTAGGCGCTACCGTGAAACTGATTGGTACCCGATTTGAAGACGACGTTGAGAACACTGCCAAGGCTGCGACCAAACTCGGCCGGATAGGTCGCCCCCATCACCTTGAACTCCTGAATCGCGTCGACCGACGGGAAGACCGAAATGCCGGTGAAGCCGTTGACCGTCGGAAACGAGGCTGTTACCCCGTCAATCACCGTGTCCATCATCGTCGGGCGTGCCCCGTTGACCGAGTAGCTGAGTGAATTGTAGTTATTGCCGATTCCGCCGGCGACTCCCGGTGTCAGGTAAATCAGTGAGTAGACATTGCGAGTGTTGAGCGGCAGCTCGAGGATGCGACGATTGTCGACCACCTTCCCAAGTACCGAGCTGCTGGTCTCGAGTACCGGGGCCTCGGTCGTCACCTCGACGGTCTCGGTCACGGCGCCAACCTCCAGAGTGAAATCGACCAGCAGCGTCTGCTGAATCTGCAGGCTTATCCCGCCACGAACTGCTCGCCGGAAACCGGTCACCTTCGCCTCGACCCGATAATCGCCAACTCCGAGCGGCGGAGAAATGTAGTAACCCTCACCATTGGCCGTCACCGTGATCACCTTGCCGGTCTGTGTCTGGGTGATCGTAATCTCGGCGTTCGGCACGACTTCGCCATTGGCATTCCTGATGGTTCCCGCGATTGCTCCCGTAAACGACTGGCCTCGAACCTCAGGAACGATTGTTCCCAGAAGACAGAGGATGACAACTGACGCGACAGCAAAATGCTTCATAGGTCTCTCCGAAAAGTAATCTTCTCCGTGCTAAATCGGAACACGCAACATTGTGACACCGCCCACTGGAGTCGTCACGAATCAGGGACGTGTCCCAATGTTGCGTACTCCGATGTCGGCAGTTTCTATTTAGCCTGATTGGCAGGACAGTCCCGGCTCCTATATACCGGACACTCTGTCTGTGATCGAATCGCGCGTATTGTTTCAGCAGTTGGCCGGAGTGTCAATATTTAACGCAGACTTAACGCCCACCTGCTGAAACCAGGCGAGTGAGATCTTCCCGACTGGCCTGGCCCGAGCCCCCCAGCTTGACCGGCATGGAACAGGTATCTATAATCAATAAGGTTTCCGAAGATCAGGGGATGTGGTGGAACTGGTAGACACGCGGGTCTCAAAAACCCGTTTCCGCAAGGAAGTGTGGGTTCGACTCCCACCATCCCCATCAATTCTCAGATCAATCCTGCCATCAGGTCGCGAGACCTTTCATCAATGCGATCGCTATTCATGTTTGTCTGTAAATCGCGCCGCTCGTTCACCTGTTCGTTCATGATGCCGACTCCGAATATCAATGGCGCCACGCCGGCGGAGTGAAACTGTGCAGTGATTTGATATATTGCGCCCGCTCGAACTGTGACGGATCCGGGCAGTGAAGCTGGCTCATACTGCCGCGCATCTGGCCAATCGACTGGTACTCGTGATCGTTCATCCACTCAACCATCTCCCGTTCGATGGTTGTCAGGTAGTCGATGCCGTGACGGTAGAGGGCCGAGCAGATCTGCGTGACGTCGGCTCCGGCCATGACCATCTTCATCACATCGCTGGCGGTGTGAATGCCGCTGGTGCCCGCAAGGCTTGCCCTGATCCGGCCGTGAAGAATCGCAATCCAGCGCATGGGGAGCCGCATTGCCATCGGCGTGCTGAGGATGATGTGCGGGTGGACCTCAAGATGCTCAAGATCGATATCCGGCTGATAAAAACGATTGAAGAGCACCAGCCCGTCTGCCCCCGCCGCCTCCAGCCGGCGTGCCATACTCGACATGCTGCTGAAGAACGGGCTCAGCTTGACGGAAATCGGGATCTTCACCGCCTCACGCACCAGCCTCAGAATGTCGATGTAGTTCTGCTCCACCTCGGCACCGCTCATCCGCTCATCAGTCGGGATGTAATAAATATTGAGTTCGATCGCGTCGGCACCAGCCTCCTCGATGCTCCGGGCATAGCTGGTCCAGCCACCCGGCGAACTGCCATTGAGGCTGGCGATGACCGGAATATCGACAGCCGCTTTCGCCCGGCGAATATGCTCGAGGTAGCCCTCCGGCCCAAGTCTGAACTCAGCCGGCTCAGGAAACCAGGTGAGCGCCTCGGCAAAACTCTCAGCGCCAAAACTGAGATGATGGTCGAGGGCGAGGGCCTCGCCGACGATCTGCTCCTCGAAGAGTGAGTAGAGAACCACCGCCGCTGCGCCGGCATCTTCCATCCGCCTGATGGCCCCGACCTCCTCCGACAGTGGTGAGGCTGAAACAACCAGCGGCGTGCGCAGCGGTAATCCAAGATAAGTCGTGCTGAGATCCATGCGTTCTCCTTTGTCGATCGCTACTCAGTCTCCGGTCGGCTCGGCTGTTCCGGATGGTTCGCTCTTGCGCGACGCAAGGTATTCGTAAAAACGCCAGCGAGCATGGATGCCGCGACGGGCCTCGTCGAGCATCCGCCGCGCTTCCTCCGGATGGCTGTGAGTCAGCATCCGGAAACGATTCTCACGATACATATACTCTTCCAGCGGAATCTTTGGAGCGCGAGAATCGAGATGAAGCGGGTTCTCACCCGACTGCCCACCCGAATCCTCTGCCAATGCCTGCACCGGTGCCTGCGGATGATAGCGATAGAGCAGCCACTGCCCGGAGTCGACTGCCGCCTTCTGGTCCTGCATCCCCCGGGTCATGTCAATGCCGTGGGCGATGCAGTGGCTGTAGGCGATGATCAGCGAGGGACCGTCGTAGGCTTCGGCTTCAATGAACGCCTTGAGCGTATGCTCGTCACGCGCGCCCATGGCGACACTGGCGACATAGACATTGCCATAACTCATGGCCATCATCCCGAGATCCTTCTTGCTACCCGGTTTGCCGGAGGCGGCAAACTTGGCTACCGCGGCACGAGGCGTCGCCTTCGACATCTGACCGCCGGTGTTGGAGTAGACCTCGGTGTCGAGCACGAGAATGTTGACGTTCCGACCGCTGGAAAGAACGTGGTCAAGACCGCCAAAACCGATATCGTAGGCCCATCCGTCGCCGCCAATGATCCAGACACTCTTCCTGACGAGCATGTCGGCAAGTGACAGCAACTGTTGCGCCTCGGGTGAACCGACGGCTGCCAGCCGCTCTCTGAGCAGAGCTACCCGCTGCCGCTGCTCGTGAATCCCTGCCTCATCGTGCTGGTCAGCATCGAGCAGCGCCGCCGCCAGTTCCCCGCCAATCACTGTCGCGAGCCGCATGACCAGCTCACGGGCATATTCCGTCTGCTTGTCGAGCGAGATGCGGAAGCCAAGGCCGAACTCGGCGTTATCCTCAAAGAGCGAGTTGCACCACGCGGGCCCACGCCCCTCACGATCGACGGTGTAGGGCGTTGTCGGCAGGTTGCCGCCATAGATCGACGAACAGCCGGTTGCGTTGGCGATGATCATCCGGTCACCGAAAAGCTGAGTCGCCAGCTTGATGTAGGGCGTCTCTCCGCACCCGGCACAGGCACCCGAAAACTCGAAAAGCGGCTGCTGAATCTGCTGTTGCCGGATGCTGCTCACCTTGAGGTGGCGGCGATCCTCCTCCGGAAGCGCGAGAAAGAAGTTCCAGTT
>CAIKMY010000349.1 GCA_903828635.1 uncultured Acidobacteriota bacterium | reverse complement strand
CTCGCCGGCTGGATCTTCGTCTTTGCGACCTCCGGAGCGCGGATCATTCTCTTCAGTCTTGCTGCCATGGCCGTCGGCATCGTCTGCTTCCTGCTCTGGTCGCGCAAGCACCCTGCGCCCGAGGCAGTCACCGGCTGAGATACACCCTTTCGTCGATCGATATCCTGAAAGGTCGGTTAACCATCAGGAATATCACCGTCAGTGAGCACTGGTCGTTACTGGCACGACGCTTGCAACTCCATTGATCGCCGGGCTATTTTATGGATCGGCGGGAGGAGTATATTCGGGATATGTATGCAGCAACGAGAAGAAATACGGCTGTGATAAGAAATACGGCTGTGATAAGAAATATGGCTGTCTGGTTGTCATCTCTCCTTCTCTGCATCTCGGCTCTGGCCAATGCAGCATCACTTGATCATGGCGACCAGCAGGGACCAAAGAGGCCGGAAAAGCCGATTGAGAAGGAGAAACCGCCGCCAAAGCCCGAACGGCCCGACCCGCGTGGGGATGGCCGCAAAAGACCCAATTGAACTCTCTCCCCGGAGTCACCCAGGATTAGTTTCACAATGAACAAAAAACAACTCGCGTTATGGCTGCTGCTCACAGCATTCTTCTTCGCTCTTCCGGCGACGACCGCGCAACAGAAACCGAAGAGGAAACCCAACATTCTGTTTATCGCCGTCGACGACTTGCGTCCCGAATTCGGGGCGTATGGCAGCACGTATATCCATTCGCCCAACCTTGACCGACTGGCGAAACAGGGAGTGACCTTTGACCGAGCCTATTGCCAGCAGGCGGTCTGCTCGCCGTCACGTTCCTCGCTGATGACGGGCACACGGCCTGATACGACACGGGTCTGGGATCTGGTCACACACTTTCGCACGGCCATTCCCGGGGTGGTAACACTGCCACAGCATTTCAAAAACAACGGCTATTTTGTGCAAGGGATGGGCAAGCTCTATCACGGTGGTTATGACGATCCTCAATCCTGGTCAGTACCGTGGGGAACGCCAAAAGTCGTCACTTATGCCCTGCCCGAAAATCAGGAAAGGCTGAAAGCCAGTCAGCAATTGCGGCGTCAGGGTGAAAGTGAAGAGGGCGCACGCGGCCCTGCCTTTGAGGCCGCCGATGTTCCCGACAACACCTTTCAGGACGGCGCGGTCGCGGAACTGGCGGTCAGAACGCTGCGTGACATGGCGAAAAAGGATCAGCCCTTCTGGCTCGGTGTGGGTTTCATCAAGCCGCACCTGCCATTTGTCGCCCCGAAAAAGTATTGGGACTTGTACGATCCGAAAAAGATTCAACTCGCGCCCAATCCCTTCCCCGCGAAAGATTCGCCTGAATTCGCCGTGCTGCCTGGCGGCGAGTTGCGTTATTACAAAGACATTCCCCGAGGGCCGATTCCTGACGATCTCGCGCGCCAGTTGAAGCATGGTTATTATGCCGCGATCAGTTACACCGACGCGCAACTGGGCAAGCTGCTCGACGAACTCGACCGGTTGAAATTACGTGACAACACTATCGTGATTTTGTGGGGCGATCATGGCTGGAAGCTTGGCGAACACGGCGCGTGGTGCAAACACAGCAACGTCGAAAACGATACGCACGCGCCACTGATTATTTCGGCACCCGGAATGAAGACTGCGGGCAAACACAGCAACTCACTTGTCGAATTCGTGGATATCTATCCGACGCTGGCGGAGCTCGCTGGCTTGTCGCTGCCCGATCACCTCGAGGGTGTGAGTCTGGTGCCAGTGTTGCGTGATCCGGTAAAAACCGTCAAGACAGCGGCCTTCAGTCAGTATCCGCGCCCCAACAAAGGCAATCCATTGATGGGCTATTCGATGCGCACCAAACGCTATCGTTTCACCCGCTGGGTCGAACGCAATGACCACTCCAAAGTCGTGGCGACAGAGTTATACGATCATCAGACAGATCCGCAGGAAAATACAAATATTGCCAATGACCCGCAAAACGCCACGCTCGTCACGCGCCTGACCGCACAGTGGGAAAAAGGCTGGCGTGGGGCGAAAGGAAAATAATGAGACTTGCACGATTCGCCACTGCTCTTTTGTGGGCCTGCGCAGTGTTGCTGCCCGCCACATTGTTACCGGTTGCAGCGCAAAGCAAACGGCCCAATATCATCTTTATCCTCGCAGATGATTATGGCATTGGTGAAACCAGCGCTTACGGCGCAGACAACTATAGAACACCAAATATCGACGCGCTGGCGCGTGGTGGGACGCGCTACACCCGTGCGTACACGCCGTCACTCTGCGGCCCTTCACGTGCCACGATTCTGACAGGTCGCTATTTGTTTCGCACCGGTGCGACGAATCAGGATGCAACCGGTCGATTGACGCCTCAAGCTGAAACCTTGATGCCAAAGATTCTGAAAACGGCGGGCTATGTTACCGCCGCGGCAGGCAAATGGGGACAGCTGCCACTGGGACCGGGCGATTTTGGATTTGACGAATGGCTGAAGTTTCAAGGCAGTGGCGTCTACTGGAACACCCAGGACAAGGGAAAAACCTACCTGGTGAATGGCAACAAAACGACGCTGCGGGACAAGGAGTACATGCCGGACGTGATGCACCAATTCACGGTTGACTTCATCACGCGTCATCACGACCAGCCGTTTTATCTTTACTATGCGCTATCGCACGTCCATGCGGAAATTCTGCCCACACCGGACAGTAAACCTGACGGCAATAACATCTATGCCGACAATGTGGCCTATATGGACAAGCTGGTCGGCAAACTAGTGGCTGAACTGGAGCGGCAGAAACTACGCGATAATACCCTGATCATCTTCTTCAGCGACAACGGCACGGCGAACCCCAGAGCGGATCGCGCCACAATTGGCGGCCGGCGCCTCGATGGGGCCAAAGGCTCGATGCTGGAGGGAGGCAGCCTGGAACCGCTGATCGTCAACTGGCCGGGAGTCACCCCCGCCGGTAAAGTCCGCACTGACCTGATTGACTCGTCTGATTTCGTCCCGACGCTGGCTGAAATCGCAGGCGCCAAATTGCCGGCAAAGACCGTGATTGATGGGCGCAGCTTTGCCGCTTCCGTGCGCGGCGAAAACAGACAGGCGCGCAGCTGGGTCTTTTTGCAATTGGCAAACAAGTGGTATGCGCGGGAAGCCAACTGGAAGCTGACGCACGCCGGAGAATTGTTTGATATGACCGACGCGCCATTTGCTGAGAAGCTGGTCGCAACGGACTCCGCAGACCCTGCCGCCATTGCCGCGCGCAAGCGTCTGCAAGCGGCGCTCGATCAACTTAATCCAGCAGGCGGTATTGTGGATGATGGCGATGGCTCGGGCCGCCACGCCCGGAAGGTTAAAAAAGAAGGAGAGGAATAATCCTTGCCACTCGGCAATAATCCGATTCAGAACGAGGCAGGACAACAGCGGTGCCCGGAGACTTTGAGTAAATTATCAGACTCCGGACACCGTTGTGTGTCTGCTATTTGGAACTGCGACTGAGACGCTTTGCCATACGGGCACGTCGCAACTGCTTTGGGCTCTTGCGCGACTTGCCGCTCGTGCCACGAGAAATCTTACCGCGCTTTGAGCGCTGATCCCCACGACCCATTCCTGATCACCTCCTTCATTTCTTGATATCTCTTCTGATCTTGATATCTCTTCTGATTTGCTGGTGGTCGTCAACGGGAGACTGGTATCCCGAAGACGATATTCAATTCTTGGCTCAACTCTCGGCCCGGCTCTCCAATGATAGCGATGATGACCGGCGAAAAGCCAGACCATCACGCTCAACCCGGCCATCATCCTCAAGTTTGGCGAGGTGGGCAAGCACGGAGAGCTCGGCAAGCTGGTGCATTGCCGGCTGCAGTTCAGTATAGACTCTGGCGACAATCTCGGCCGAGGTGGCCGGTCCGTCAGCCAGTGACTGCCAGATCTGCCGCTCTCGCTCGTGACGATGGGCGAGGTACTCCTCGATCTTTTCGCGAGCGACGGCAACGACGGGCCCATGGCCGGGCATGAGTGCCGTAATTCGTGGCAGACGAAGGTAGCGCTCCAGCGAGGCAATATAATCCCGAAGGTTCCCCTCAGGTGGTGCAATGATGACAGTGCCAAGGCCAACGACGCAGTCGCCGGTCAGCAGGATGCCGGTGCGTTCCTCGTAGAAGCTGAGATGGCCGCGGGCATGCCCTGGCGTCCACAGCGCACGCAGCCGCCAGCTGATGCCGGTACGCGACTCGTGCAGTTCGATCAGCTCGCCATCCTCGATCAGCCTGTCGACGCGCACCTCACCCCTGATTGCCTCGACCGTCAGGCGATGAGCAGCCACCGGTATCCCAAACCTCTCTGAGAGATGCATCACGCCCCCTATGTGATCGGGATGGAGATGCGTGATCAGAATTTCGCGAACCCGGCGCCCCTCGGCGAGAAACCCTCCAATGACACTGTCGAGCAGCGCCTGCTGGTCGGCATAGGGCGACCCCGGATCGATGACGACCAGCTCATCGCCACCAACGATCAGACAATTGGTGTGGGTTGCCGGTGGAAGCGTCGGCGTTCGCAGCGCGCAGAGGTAGATGCCGTAGCACATCTCGACGCGCCGCTCAAGATGGTCGCGAGCGGCCTGACCAACCCGGTGCATCCGCGAGGTAAAGTCAGAGACTCCGTCGGCGAGAGCCTGCAGCGCGGCAGTGATCGGCGTGACGATGACGCAGTCACCGTCAACCCACTTCCTCAATGCCTCCTGCGGGCGAAGCCACTCTCCCGATTCGAGCTCACCGGGGAGAACCTCGGTCTCCTGCCCCTCGGGCAACCAGGCGGCATAAAACCGGGTGTCAAACCGACGTGGTAACGTTGCCGGAGTTACCCAGCGCGGGGCCTCCTGCAACATCGAGGCATCCAGACTGAGCCCCTCACGCGCCAGCATCTCCCCAAATTCGACTGTGCCATTGGCAAGCTCGGTGCGCAGTGAGGCCAGCCTCTCCGTGCCAATCTGCCCGACTCCGCGCGCAATCAACACCCCGCTCTCTTCGAAGAGCTCCCTGATTGCCGTTACCCGCAGCGCGACATCGTCGAAGCCCTCTTCATTGCCAATCGGTACCAGCCCATCCCCCGCATCACGCTGCCCACCGGGAAAGGCATGGTATCCCGCCATGAACGAGAGCGTCTTTGCCCGCTTTATCCAGAAGACCTTCGGATCCTCGGGATCGCGCAGCAAAATAATGGCCGCCGCATCCCGCGGTACCGCCGGTGGCTTGTCGAAGAGGCTCATCTGCCCGACTCTTTCCTCACGATTGTCTTCATGACGATTGTCTTCACGACGCTTGTCTTCATGACGCTTGTCTTCATGATGCTTGTCTTCATGATGCTTGTCTTCATGTGCTCGCCAGATATGCTCGCCAGTGTTTTCCTGTCGACCATGTTCCTGCCTGTCAGTCGTCAGGGTAACCCGGAATCGGCCCTGTTTCAATCATGCCCGGCTAGCGGCGTTCGGTTGCACGCTGAGAGTGACTGGCTACTTCATCTACTTCATCCACTTCAATTCGAGAACTGCACGATCACGCCCTCCGAGGTAACCGAAGAGATTGCGAGTCTCGCCACCAACAAAGTCAGCACCAATGCCAATACTCCAGTGATCACCAATGCTCTTCACCAGCCGCGGTCTGATGAGATACTGTTTCTGGTCGAGACCCGTCAGAACGAAGAGTTCCGGTCGCAGTGTCTCGCGCTGGACATTGGTTCGCAGGTAGAGGGAGACGAGGTGGCTGTTGCGCGGAAAGAGCAGTCGCGTACTCGATGCGCCGGTCGCCTGGAGAAAGTACTGACCACTGATCCAGAGCCACGGCCGGGCGGAGTAGTCGAGCCCCGCGACTCCGGAGAACTGCGTCGCGCTCTCGATGCCGCTCGGTGAGATCCCCGGTCTGACGGCGACCCGCTTGTGGCGATTCCATCCCGCCTCGAAGCGCAGCACCAGCGGGCCAAGGCTGGTGGCGGCTGTCCCACCAAGAACCTCACGCCGATCGTAGCGGGGAGCAAAGAGCAGCGTCGGCGGAGTCACCGCCGGCCCGGCAGGCGGTGATGGCCCCCCAATCAACCCGGCAAGATAGCTTGTCGGCAGGTCCTCCCAGCCGCGAAAGTAGTTGGCGGTCAGATCCCACGAGCCGAGGCTGCGGCTGTAGCGCACACCAGACTGGGAGCTTGAAAGGCGATAGCCGGGCCTCGCCGTCGGCGCGACTCCGACCCGCAGTCCGGGCCAGCTGCCAGTTCCCTGCCGGCCATCACTCTGCGCCGTGCCCAGCAGCCCGAGGCCAAAACTCGCCCCAAGGCTGAACTCGTCACCGGGCGCCGGTGTCCTCCCCGGGGCAAAGTACGGGATCCAGAGCAGTTGCAACCGGCCATCACCTGCCGGCAGCTCGACCCGCGCCATCCAGAGCGGCCTTCGTGAATCGAGAAAATCCTCGAGGATGAATTCACGGTAATCGAGCGGGTTGATGACATCGAGCACCCTTAAACCGTCCGCCTGCCCCCAGACCACCTGCTGCAACCCCAGCTTGAGATCGACCGGGCCGATCCGACCGTCAACCAGTGCCTGTCGCGGATCGATCCAGAGCGATCGCGGAAAGCCGAGCCTCCCCACCGGGTCATAATGAGCGCGCCCCTCAAGCGTCAGCGTCCAGTTGTCGTCGATCCGCAGTACCCCCTTCCCTTCCAGCAGGTTGCGCGACATCTGCAGGACCCGCGGACGACTGGTGCGGAGCCCCGTGCGCTGACGCAGCGTCCAGGACCACTGCCAGTTACCCAGCCCGGGCGATGGCTTCTCCGGCAGCTTCTCCGGCAGGTTCTCCGGAGTCGGTGCCTGCGGCGGCGGCACCTCGGGCGATTGCGAGTGGGCAACCACCGCCAACCCCACCGCCAGCAGGATCACCGAGACAATCACCTTCAGACACGCCATTCGGCTCCCGCCGCCAGGCAGTCCGAATATATGACGATTACAATTCATGACCAAAAGAATACTGGTGCGTGCGGACGAACGCAAAGCAGATGCCAGCGTCCGCCCACACGGTGCCAGGTGGGTGGAGTCAGGCGGCAAGCGGCAGCAGCTGCGGCTCGGTCAGCGGGCTGTCAGGTGGCTGATCACTCATCAGGCGCTGCAGGTCTTCCGGATGGGCGATCTCTCCGCGGTCATAGGCGCTCCAGAACTGAGCAATACGCTGATTGGCGCTCTGCTCATCAGCGTAGCTCCCGATGAAGGCAAGATTCTCCCTGCCGAGGCTGATGCAGGTGCGGTAGAGTCCGGTTCCATACTGTCTGATGACAACGGCGAGTATCTGTTGACGGCGTGGCATCTCTCTTGTCCTCCTTTATGCCTGATGTGTCTTATATGACTTATATGACTTATACGACTTATACGACTTATATGTCTTATATGTCTTATATGTCTTATATGTCTTATATGTCTTATATGCCCTATAAGCCTAACTGGTAATTAAAACGATGACTATGTTTTTCAGGTATCAGGCAGTTTGCCCTTCTCCCGACCACCGAAAATATACCGAAATTACCCGAAATTTACAAGCACTTTTTTCACCTCCGGCAATTTTTTCCGGCAACGGCCATCAGTGAAGATCAACCTGAAATATGAACTGGCAGGATGAGAGACGATGAGGGATGGGGAGCGGTTTCAGCAAAGGAGGGCGTCAATGAATGAGATTCCTGACTCATTGATCTGACTGCACTTTGCCTCGCAGCAACTGCCTCCTCACCCCCACGCAGGGAGTGAGGAGGTGGCAGGTATTTCAGACCTCGACCCAGGAGCCGGCGTGGCTGCTGGCGAAGACGGCATCGATGACGCGCATGTTGGCGATGGCATCTTCGAGGGGAGTGGGAACCGGCCGATTCTCGATGACAGCGAGCGAGAAGAGGTCGGCCTGCACGGTGTACTGATTGCAGGGATCGAGAAGGATCTCCTCGGTTTGGCCATCGGCGTGACACCAGATGCGGGCGGGTTGATCAGGCGGCTGATTGAATGGGATGTCGATCTCGATGCGGCCGGTGACACCGATGACATTGACGCGCTGACAGAGTGTCAGCCGGGTAGAGACGGAGAAGACGGAATGTCTGCCGCCGAAATCGAGAATGGCGGACGCGAGTCGATCGACATTGAAGCGGGGATCAACCTCGACGAGGCCAACGACGCGACGCGGTTCGGCATTGAAAAGAAAGCGGGAGAGCGAGATGCAGTAGCAGCCGATGTCGAGCAGTCCGCCGCCACCGATACCCTCGACATTGCGGACATTGGTTGGATCGTCATTAAAATAGGAAAAGTAGGACTGAATGGCGCCGACCTCGCCGATGCGCCCCTCGCCGACAAGGCGGTGAGCGAGCTGCCATTGAGGATGAAGGCGGTACATGAAGGCCTCCATGACCTTGATCTCAGGGTGGAGGCGCGAGACTTCGAGAAGGCGCCGGGCATCGGCAGCGTCGAGACCGATCGGCTTTTCGCAGAGGACATGCTTTCCGGCCTCGATGGCCCTGATCGAGAGCGGCACGTGCAGGTGATTGG
This sequence comes from uncultured Acidobacteriota bacterium, assembly GCA_903828635.1. Classification (GTDB taxonomy): domain Bacteria; phylum Acidobacteriota; class Blastocatellia; order RBC074; family RBC074; genus CAIOZW01. Next base: position 4,360 of record CAIKMY010000349.1, on the reverse strand, counting down.
GGAGCGGGTTATAGATGACATCGATCGACGGATCAGCCAGCAGATCCTCGTATGAGCGATGGACGGTGGGGATACCAAGTTGATCGGCGACGGCGCGGGCCTTCTGCTCATCGCGCGAGGCAATGGCCGCGACCTCGGCGTGCTGGCAGTGGCGCATGGCCGGAATGACCTTCTGCTGCGCGAATCGCGAGGTGCTCAGTACTCCCCATTTCAGTCTTCTCATTGATAATCCTCCGTGTAATCTCTCCAGCCCCGCGACCATACGAGCATCTCGGAACCGGCAAACCTCTTTTTGTAATCATAGTGCGAGGTTCCGCGGTAGGCGTAACCGGGGTAATAGTATTTCAGACCGAGCGATTTCGCGTAACCGATTCCGGTAAGGATTAAAAAAATGCCGAGGCTGCGCGACGATTCTGCCGGGTCAAAGATGGAATAGACGGCGGAGGCGGAGTTGCGACCGAGGTCGAGGAAGTTAACGGCGACGAGACGGCCATCAAGGTGAACGCAGATCTCGTGGTTGGTGCAGGGCCTGCTGGCAGGCTGGTCAGAGAGAAAGTCGTGGAGTGAATCGGGGATGTTATCGGAGAAGCGCTCTTTGTGGCGCTCAAAGATCGCCTCCTTCTGATCGTCGATAAATGAGGGGCGGATGGTGATCGTCGCGTCGCGATTACGCTCGATGACGCGGCGCTGGCTGCGCGAGGGGGCGAAACGATCGAGCCGGATGCGCAGCGGGATCACCTCGCGCAGGCGACCGGGTTCGGGCAGCAGCGAATAGCGGAAAAAGAAGGTGCCAAAATGGCGCCAGCCGCCGGCGAGGAGGTGATCGAGCCGCTCGGGCTCGACGTGGTTGAGGAACATCTGCTGATTGATATAGATCATCGTCGCATCTCGCTTTACCCGGCCACCATCGATGGGTAATACTAAATTTATTGAGCAGACTAACCGGCAGTCTTCTTCTGCCGAATCAATGATGACAGAAATGCTGACAGAAATGCTGACAGAAATGGTGACAGAAAATATGTCAGGGGAACAGGGCGACCGTGCTGGTCGTCGGGTTCGTTTAACTGTTAATTGGTGGAGCAGGGATGAGAGAGCAGGACTCGGAGGATCTGGAGAGATTTGGCTATCGGCAGCAGCTTGAGCGCTCGCTTGGCGGATTTTCGAGCTTTGCGATCGCCTTCTCGCTGATCTCGATCAACACGGGTATCTTTGCCAACTTCGGGCACGGTTTTCGGCAGGTCGGCCCGGCGATCGTCTGGTCATGGATGCTGGTGCTGGGAGGTCAGGCACTGGTGGCGCTGGTGATGGCAGGGATGTCACGGGAGATGCCGCTCGCCGGTTATGGTTACCAGTGGAGTTCCCGGCTGGTCAATCCCCATTTTGGTTTTGTTGTCGGCTGGCTGCTGCTGATCCAGTTCATGACCGGCTTTCCGGCAGTCTGCAGTGCGCTGGCCGGTTCGCTGCTCGGGATCATCGGCACTGGAGCCCGAGATCCGTTGAAGATCGGGCTGGCAACATCGGCAGTGATCCTGGTGGTGACGGTGATCCACCTGCTCGGTATTCGTCTGGTGGCCTGGATCAACAACGCCGGTGTCTATGCCGAGCTGGCCGGAGTGGCGATTGTCACCATCGGGCTCTTCACTTTCGTTGACTGGAGCGGTATCGCCCCGGAGACGCTCCTGCGGGCACGGAGTGATGGCGGCAGCGGAGAGATTGGTCTCTCTTCACTGGCGCTCTCGCTGCTGATGGGGGCCTGGTGTTTGACGGGCTTCGAGGCGGCCGCCGATCTGGCCGAGGAGACACAAGAGCCACGGCGGACGGTTCCGCGAGCGATGCTCTTCTCGCTCGGAGTTTCCGGTCTGGCGGGGTTGGCGATGCTTGTCGGGATTGTGCTGCAAGTCAGGGATGTTGCGGCAATACAGCGGGAAGAGTCACCGCTGCTCGTCGTTTTGCGTGGGATCTTCCATCCGGCAGTCCTCGCGCTGGTCATGGCGATCGTCGCCATCTCGATTCTCGCCTGCGGGATTGCCAGCATGGCGGCGGCCTCGCGACTGCTCTTCTCACTGGCGCGCGACCGGATGCTCCCCGGCTCGACGTGGCTTGGCCGCATTGGCGAGCAGCACCGCACTCCACGGAATTCCCTGCTGCTCGTCTGGGTCATCTCGACAGCGGCGGTCCTCTTGTTTGGGCAGACAGATCTGATCAGCAGTATCTCGGCCGTCTCCGGCTATCTTGGCTATGGATGCATCATGTTTGCCGCACTGCGGCGACTGCGTGGCGATGGAAAGTTATTCAGCCTTCAGTCGCTGACGGCGCTGCTGGCGCTCCTCTGGACAATCGGCCTCGTTGTCGCTCTGACACTGCCGGAGACGGAGATCCCCGGCTGGGAGGATCGCCACATCCCGGCCAAGGCAACGCTGCTGGCGCTCACCGCCGGGGCAATTATCTACTTTGCCGTCATCCGACGGCGTATAAATTCAGGCGAGGCCGGGCCGCCGGCAATTGCCGCAGGAAAGGAATAACCAACCATGCTGGAATTGAGTGGAGAGACCAATGTGCGCTCGCTGCGTACCGGAAGAGGTTGCCTTTACGGGATTGGCCGTGAGCTTGGCCGATTTGTCGTGACGACGATGGAGATCCCCTGGCAGGTGACTCGCGATCTGATCGGGGCAACTCCCGAAGCTGTCATCATGGTCGAGAATATGGAGCTCGACGTCATCGAGAGGCAGATTGCCGAGGCACCAGCCTGCGATACGGTGCTGGCAATCGGCGGTGGCCAGGCAATCGACCTTGGTAAATACTTCTCCTGGAAGCGCAGGATCCGCCTCGTCACCGTACCAACGATCCTCAGTGTCGATGCCTTCACCACGCCCGCTGCCGGCATCAGGCAGGGCCATCGCGTCGTCTACCTTGGCAGTGCTACCCCCGATCCGCTGGTCATCGATTATGATGTCATTCGCACTGCCCCACCCGATCTCAATATCGCCGGCGTCGGCGACCTGCTCTCGATTCACACCGCCTCATTCGACTGGGAGTTCGCCGAGCGTGCCGGTCACAGCGAATACCCCTTCTCTCCGGAGGCGATTGTTGCCGCTCGCAGCATCGTCACCATGCTTGAGGAGAAGGCCTCCGACATCCGCGCCTGCACCGATGCCGGCCTCCAGGCAATCGTCGATGGCTGCATCAAACTCAATACCATCTGCCTGCCCGCCGGCCACTTCCGCGTCGAAGAGGGCTCGGAACACTACCTTTTCTATGAGCTGGAGGAGAGACTGCAACGCCCCTTCACCCACGGCCACATCGTCGGGCTTGGCATCAGGCTCATGAGCCGCCTCCAGGGAAACCGTGCCGATGAGGTCGCTCAGTTCATGGACGAGGTCGGACTTCGCCACCAGCCTGCCGACATGGCCATCTCCCGCGCCGACCTTACCGCCTCGCTGCTCAACCTCCGCTCCTATGTCGAAAGTCGAAGCGACCTCTGGTACACGGCTGTCAATCAAAGCCGCATCACCCCGGAGTGGGTCGCCGAGGCCATTGCCGACCTTCACTTCGAATCCTGATCGATCCTCAATAAATCTTCTGCAGGCGGGGGCAACCAATCAACAATTGAGAGTCATCTGAAACACGTTCAGACGACCTGCCCCCGACCTGCCCCGATACGCGCGCCCCGAGCATGCGAGCAGAGTCACTGACGGCGACTGGTCCAGGTTGTGAGATTTCTGTTTTACGAAGGAGTTGGCAGTATCATGGCTTATAAATCGCAAACATTGAGTTCTCATTCAACCTACAGCTTTCTTAACCGCTATGTCATCCTCGCCGATTCGCAGGCCGGCGGAGATAAGAAAAAGCGGAGATCAGGGCTCAATCCCCTCGGCAGAGGCATTGTCAGCTTTGCCCTCTTTGTCACCCTCTTTGTCGGCATTCTTCTCCTCTTCGGCATGGGGATGTCGCGCCTCGGATCGAACAGCGCACAGACTTCGACGACCATTACTCAGACCAGTCACTCGTAAACCCGGGGATTATAATTCTCTGACAGGCCGCCGGCTGAAGATCAGGATACGAGGCCACTGACACCCGAAGAGGCACGGATTCAAGGCTGCATTCCTTCTTTTCCGTGTTATTGGTGACCGTCAGTGGCCACTACTCTTTCTTGCCCCTCACGCTCGCTCCCTTCTGTGTATCTCTGCGGCTCGGCTTTGTCAGCAACGGTGTTAAATGAGTCAGGACACCACCTGGATCTGGTAGTCCCCCCTGATGCAACAGGCACTACCAATCGCCTCGCGAACGCGTCAATTTCGGGGCCGACTATTCAGATAGAAACTCCACCAGACAATCTTCAACAGAGGATTCAGACCTCAGG
>CAIKMY010000348.1 GCA_903828635.1 uncultured Acidobacteriota bacterium | reverse complement strand
GCGCGGAGGACTTCGCCGGGTTGCGCTACCTGCAATCCCTTGTTGGCGACAGGTTCCGGCGCGGAGTCCTGCTGCACACGGGCGATACGGCGATCAGCCCTTCAAAGGATCTCTTCGCCCTCCCCTTCGGGGCTCTGTGGAGGGAATACGCGACGTGAGGAGATCTGTCTCGCCGCATGACTTGCGGCGGACGGCGATCATGCGGGTGCTCGACCATGGACTCAGCTACCGCCAGGGCTGGATGATGAGCGGCCACGCCGACCCGAAGACAGTAATGCGCTATGACCACCATCGGGAGAACCTCGACCAGAACGCGGTCAACCTGCTCAATTATGATTGAGGGGGGCTCGGGGGGGCAACCGCTTTCGCATTAGGGAAGTGGAGAAAGTGGACCCGTATCGTTGCCATACCTCATAGCCACTCTCACGGATGTCATGCTAAAACTAACGACCTGGAGCGCCACGACAATGTGTTTCTTACTGCCAGGGTGTCGAGGTAGGATCAGAGGGGGGGGGAGAATGAGTGTAAAGATGATGCTTGGGCTGGTGCTATTGGTTGGTATTAGCGGGAGCAGCAGCCAAGCGCAGTCAGAGCGGACGCTCCGTGGTGAGGTGGCGACACGGGCGGGTGAGGTTGTCGCCGGTGTCGAGCTTAGGTTGGAGTCGGAAGGCAGAACATTGCGGGTTGTGACCGATGAGAAAGGGCGTTTCGAGGTCCGGTTGACGGTGGCTGAGGTGCGGATCACCGTGAGTGGCGAGCGAATTATCCAGCAGACGTACCTCGCAAGTAAGGGAATCGAGGAGATAAGGATAGTTGTCGACTTTGTCATTCCGCCGGTTCACGAGAGTCTGGTGATCAGTGGAGTGGCGCTCGATCCGGCGATCGATCAGCGGAATGGACATCTCTACCGGAACACCCTCTTTGGGCGGGATGATCAGTTGATCCAGACACTCAACGCGGGTATCAGTGCCGGGCAGCATGAGGGTGGCGGTAAGTCCCTGGAGATACGGCGTTTCGGGTTCAACCTCGACCATGGCGGGGTCAATGGCGGCTTGAAGGTCATGGTCGACAACATGCCGCAGAATTATGGGACGCAGGGGCATGGGCAGGGTTATCTGGGCCAGTTGAAGAGTCTGACGCCGGAGCTGGTCGAGGATGTGGATATTCTGAATGGTCCGTTCAGTGCTGCTTATGGTGATTTTTCCGGGCTGGGAGTAGTTCAGATTCGGATGAAGGAGTCGCTTGGCGACCTGCTGACGTTGCGTGGGCAGGGAGGAAGCTTCGGTGCTCGCCGGCTCTTTGCGGCATTGAGTCCGGAGATGGAGCGGGCAAGGGGCTTGCTGGCCTATGACGCATCTTACACGGACGGCCCCTTCATCAGCCCGGGAAGGTATCGGCGAGACAACCTGACCGGGAGTCTGACGCGCGAGTTGGGCGGTGGGCGCACGATGGGCCTGAAGTTCAATGGGGGCTTGAACCGTTTTGACTCTTCAGGGCAGATTCCGCTCGACGAGGTGGCCGCGGGGCGGCTTGATCGGTTCGGTCTGCTTGATGCGGATAATGGCGGCCGCGTGCAGACGGCTTTTGTGAGCGGATTTTATCGTGCCGATCTGGCTTCCGGGGGGACTTTGAAGTTTGATGGATTGTTGGGCCAGTCACTCTTTGACCTCTGGTCGAACTTTACCAACTACCTGTTGGATGAGGAGTTTGGAGACGAGATTCAGCAGCATGACTCCCGCAGGCAGGAGGGGGGCAATCTGCAGTACCTGCGGCCACTGGGGGCAGCCTCCGGAACGAGCGGATGGCAGGGGCTGCTGACTGCCGGCGGGGGGATTCAGGCATCGCAGGTCAATGTCGGTCTATGGCCCTCTATTAGTCGGACACCGAACCGACTCGAGGCCAACCTGGCGCGGGCCCTTGAGAATCCGGGCGTGCTGCTGACCGGGGCAAACGCCGGCATCATCAACTCGTCCGGCTATTTGCAGCAGGCCGTCAATCTGCCGGCGGTCCGACTCCGATTTGAAGGAGGGTTACGCTACGACCATTTCCGTTACGCGATCGTCGACGGGTTTAACCGAACACCACTAGTTACGGAGCGGTTTGGCGGAGTGGTCGGGCAGGGACGATGGCAGCCAAAGGCAGCAGTGGTCTTCACGCCGTCGATGCGGCTGCCCCTGACACTGCATCTCAACTATGGTCGGGGAATTGCCAGCCTTGATGCGCGTGGTGTGGTACAGCGTCCGGAGGGGATGAAACTGGCGACGACCGACTTCCAACAGGCGAGTGTTGCCTGGGTGTCGAGGCGACTCTCGGTCAGTGCCGACTACTTTCTGATCGACAATTCGAACACGCAGGTCTATATCCCGGATGATGGAAGCTTTGAGTTCCTGGGAGCAAGCCGAGCCACTGGCTATGAAGTGAAGCTCGCGGCATCACTCAACCAGCGGCTGACACTCAGTGGCGGCCTGACTCGGGTCCTCAACGGCTTCTACCGCGGAACGCGGCCACGTGTCTATATTGATCGAGCTCCCCACCTTGTTGCTGATACCCGCATGACTTATCAGGGGCCCGGCGGCCTGCTGGCGACGCTCGCCTGGCGTCACGCCGGTAACTACCGTCTTGATGGCGAGGATGCCTCGATCCGGGCAGCAGGGCTTGATGTGATCGATCTGGCACTCCGCCAGTCGCTCCGGTCATGGCTCGATGTCAACCTTACCATCGATAATCTGTTGGATAAACGCTACTACGAGACACAGAACTACTATGAGTCACGAATTGCTCCCGGTGTCGAGGCGCAGTCGCGGATTCACGGGACACCGGGCTACTCCCGCGGAGTGACAGTTGGGCTGACTTTGCGCCTCCGAGGACGTTAGCCGCTCCAGCCCCCTGATATATGATCACTTACATCAGGCTGAGCAGCGGGCCCATTTACCTGGGGGCACCTCAGAAAACGGGCAATAAAGCACGCTAAGGGATGCCGCGGTCCTGCCACCCTTTGTTGGTGACAGGTTCCGGCGCGGCGTCCTGCATCACACAGGTGATATGGCATCAGCCCTTCAAAGGACCTCAGCACATCAAGCCTCTCTCGACGCGGATGGTGCAGCACATCGTCCACCGCTGGGGAGACTACAGCGGGGCAGGGAAGGTCTCGCCGCATGACCTGCCGCGGACGGCGATCACCCGCGCCCTCGACCAGGGCCTCAGCTACCGGCAGGGCTGGATGATGAGCGGCCACGCCGACCCGAAGACTGTCATGCGCTATGATCATAATCGGGAGAACCTCGACCAGAATGCGGTCAATCTGCTTAATTATGATTGAAGGACGGGAAGTCGACCTTGAGGATGATCGGTCACTGATCGGTGGTATTTTGCCAAGTTATGAGACGATCTCTGTTATAATATAAGCATGAGACAAAATAACTCGTGCCCTTTTTGTGCTCAAACTGAACTAATACTACAATAGTATTAACTACTTGACGAAAGACAGAGCCATATGACCTGGGTAGCCGATAGAGTAGCTAACGCATACGCAATATCCAGCGAAGCAGCCGAGAAAGTATTGTTTGATAGTCTGCTTGCTGCTGTTTACGGATGTAGCCTTCCAGCAAATTTATCACAAGACGAAAAGCGAAGACTCAGAGGGCGATTGCTTGCTGCGGCTTTCGATTTGATGGTGGCGGCAAAATATTATCAAGCAG
>CAIKMY010000347.1 GCA_903828635.1 uncultured Acidobacteriota bacterium | reverse complement strand
ATTGGCCCGAATGGTGCGGGCAAAACGACGCTGCTGGAGATTATCACTGGCAATCTCAAGCCGAATGGTGGCGAGATTGAGGTTGGGGAGACGGTGGCGATCAGCTACTACCGCCAGGAGAATCGGGTACTTGACGATTCCCAGCGGCTGATTGATCACATCCGTGAGGTGGCTGAGCGGGTTGAACTGGCTGACGGCAGCAACCTTACCGCGAGTCAGATGCTCGATCGCTTTCTCTTTCCTCCGGCGATGCAGTATCAGCCGATCGGTACGCTTTCGGGTGGAGAGCGGCGACGGCTCTCGTTGCTGGGGCAATTGATGGGGGCACCCAACCTGCTGATTCTCGATGAGGTGACCAACGACCTCGATCTGCCGACGCTCGTCGCGCTTGAGGAGTATCTGGAGAGCTTTCCGGGGTGTCTGGTGGCGGTCAGTCACGATCGTTATTTTCTTGACCGGACGGTGGAGACGATCTTCAGATTCGAGGGGGACGGGGTGATCCGCGAGTATCCGGGCAATTACACCGCCTTTCGTGAGACCCGCGAGCGTGAGGCGCGTGAGGTGCGTGAGGTAATGGAAGGTTCGGTGGCACGACCCGAGAAGCGTCAGCCGGTGGTGGAGGTGGTAGTCGAGCCGGGCAAAAAGCGGTTGTCATACAAGGAGAAGCGGGAGCTGGAAGATCTGGAGTCGAGGATTGCCGTCGGTGAGCAGCGGAAAGCGGCGCTGGCGGCGGAACTGGAGACGGAGGCGAGCAATCATCTGCTGGTGCCTCAGCTTTACGCTGAGTTACAGTTGTTGGAGGAGTCGCTCGACCGTGATCTGGCGCGCTGGGCTGAGCTGGCGGAGCGGGAAGGCTGATCGTGGAAGAAGTCTGAGTGCCGGCGGGTATTGAAAGGGGTGTGATGGTGCGATTCAAGAGGATGACACAGCGAGTGATGGCGGTGGTGCTGGTTGTGGCGAGCCTTTGCGGGCTGACAGCGGAGTTGCCGGCACAGGACAGGATTGCGAGTCGGCCATTTGCGACGCGCTCCGAGGTGGTGGCCCAGCACGGGATGGCGGCGACCAGCCAGCCGCTGGCGACTCAGGCGGCGATCGATATGCTCAAGAGAGGCGGATCGGCGATCGATGCGGCGATTGCTGCCAACGCCGTTCTCGGAGTTGTCGAGCCGATGATGGATGGCATTGGAGGTGACCTCTTTGCACTCGTCTGGGATGCAAAGGAGCAGCGACTGCATGGCCTTAATGCGAGCGGGCGCTCACCGGCGGCGCTGACGCTCGATTATTTTCGCCAGCAGGGGCTGAAGTCGATCCCCTCGATTGGCCCGCTCTCAATTTCAGTGCCGGGCTGTGTCGATGGCTGGGCGGAGCTTCACCGCAAATTCGGGCGTCTGCCGTGGGCAACCATCCTTCAGCCGGCAATTGAGTATGCGCGCAATGGTCATCCTGTTTCTGAACAGGTGGCCTTCGACTGGCACTACTATGGTGAGGCCCATCGAGCGCGCTCGGCTGCCTTCCGCGCCGTTTACACCATCGACGGGCGGCTGCCGGTGAAGGGTGATATCTTCCGTAACCCGCTGCTGGCGGCGACCCTTGAAAAGATTGCACGCGGCGGTCGCGACGAGTTCTACAAGGGGGAGATCGCCCGGACGATTGATGCCTGGGGCCGCCGTGAGGGATGCTTTCTGCGGGCGGAGGATTTTGCCGCCCACAAATCCGAGTGGGTTGAGCCGCTCTCAACCAACTATCGCGGCTACGATGTCTGGGAGCTTCCGCCAAATGGCCAGGGAGCTACTGTCCTTCAGATGCTCAACATTCTGGAGGGCTACGATCTGCGGAAGTTCGGGTTTGGCAGCCCCGAGTATATTCATCATTACGTCGAGGCGAAGAAACTCGCCTACGAGGATCGTGCGAAGTTCTATGCCGATCCCGCCTTCAACCGGCTGCCGGTGAAGGGGCTGATTGCGAAAGAGTATGCGGGTGAGCGGCGCCGTCTCATCTCACCGACTCGTGCCGGTGTCAGTTACGAACCGGGGAATCCGGCAGCGATCAGGAATGGCGATACCGTCTACCTCACTGTTGCAGATGGTGATGGGAATATGATTTCGCTGATTCAGAGCATCGCGTCATCCTTTGGGTCGGGGATGATCCCTGATGGTCTCGGCTTTCTCCTTCACAATCGTGGATCTTCATTCACGCTGGAGGCGGGACATTACAACATCTATGCACCACGAAAGCGGCCGTTTCACACGATCATTCCGGCCTTCGTCACGAAGGATGGCCAGCCGTTTCTCAGTTTTGGGGTGATGGGTGGAGCCTTTCAGCCTCTGGGTCACACGCAGATTCTGATCAACGTCATTGATTTCGGGATGAATCTGCAGGAGGCCGGAGACGCTCCGCGCATCGATCACACAGGATCATCGATGCCCACTGGCAGCAAATCGAAGGATGGCGGCGAAATTCTCCTTGAATCCGGCTACAGTTATGAGACGATTCGTGAGCTGATGAAGATGGGCCACAAGGTTGGCTTCAGCCTTGGTCTTTATGGTGGTTACCAGGCGATCGGTTACGATGCGCGGCGCAAGGTCTATTACGGTGCCACCGAGTCACGCAAAGACGGCCAGGCAGCGGGTTATTGAGGGAGTCGGGCGTAATGGTACGAACCGAAAGAGAGAAGATGCTTGCCGGCGAGCCCTATGACTCGCGTGATCCTGAGCTGCTGGCACGTTATCACGAAGCTCGCATTCTGTTGCGTGACTTTGCCGCTGCTGACTCAACCGACGGCTCGCGTCGACGCGAACTCCTTGGCAGACTGTTTGGCAGCCTCGGCGAGCGGGTCTGGATCGAGCCACCATTCTTCTGTGACTACGGTAACAATATCCACATCGGAGACGATGTCTTCATCAATTACAATTGTGTCCTTCTCGACGATAATCTGATTGAGATCGGGAACAACGTCCTGATCGGGCCGGCGGCGCAGATCTACACCGCAACGCATCCGCTATCGGCCGCTGAGCGGCGTCTGGTGCGAGCTGATGGATCGACCGGATATCTCACCAGTTCACGCCCCGTTCGCCTTGGGCACGATGTCTGGATCGGTGGTGGAGCAATCATCCTCCCCGGTGTCGAGATTGGCGACAATTCGACCATTGGTGCCGGGAGTGTCGTCACCCGATCGATCCCTGCCAACTGCTTCGCTGCCGGCAATCCGTGTCGTATTATTCGCGAGTTGTAGTCTTCAGGCGACGAGGTGCACTTCGAGGGCGGCACGCAATTCAGTTGGCAAGTCGATCGACCGATTGGTGGCGTAATCGAGCCAGGCGTTGGTGCTCTGTCCCGTGGCCATCAGTTCATCGGTCTCCTTGCGAAACATCCCGTATCTGATGCGGAAGCTGCTGCGCCCGATCGCCTCAACGGCCAAGCCGATATCCAGCGTCGTCGGAAAGACCACCTGGCGAACGAAGTCACACGCCGTTGCCACCAGCGTTGGTCCCTGCTGCGCGCCACCGGCGCGCCCTCGCACCTGCACCCGGCCCAGCCTGCCGAGAAAATCGATGCGTGCCGATTCCATATAAGTGAAGTAGACGGTGTTATTGACATGGCCCATGGCATCCATGTCTCCCCAGCGTACTTCAACCTCGGTCCAGAAGCTGAAACGATCTCTCGTTGGATGTGGTTGTCTCACGTGCCACCTCATTGATGCCCGGCTGATATCTCTGACAAATCAGGCTTACTCACCCGGCCCTATTTTGTCAGCCTGATGCCTGATTTCTTCTCCTCCTCATTCCTGAGGCGTTCGTAGATTGCCTTCTCGCGCTCAGCCAATCGGAGTCGGCCGGTTCGCTGATAGACCTGGATCAGCCTGAAGTGGGCTTTGGTGTGGTCAGGTTTCAGGCGAACGGCGATTTGGAGGTTGGCAATGGACTTTGCCAGATCTCCCTTCTCAACATAGAAGACTCCCAGTTCATAGAATGGCTCTGGATAGCGAGGGTCAAGCCTCGTGGCACGGAGCAGGGACTGCTCGATCTCGGCGAGTGGCGGCTTTGCGTCTCCGTCCCGCCTTCCGCGCCAGAGGTTGATAGCGCGATAATAGTGAGCTTTGGCGAGATCGGGATGGTATTTGACGAAGATATCCATGCGCCTGATGATCTCATCGGCGAGCGCTGGCGCGACTCCTGCCATTTCACCGAGGAAGAGAAAGGGGCGCGGATCGGTTGGCGCCAGATCCGTGGCCCGGCAGAGCGTTGTGACACCCCGCTCGTACTCACCCATTGAGTATTCAGCGAGCCCCTTCCCAACCAGCAATTGCGCCGAGCCGGGATACTTTTCCAGGCCGAAATCAAAGAATCTAATTGCCTGATCGAAGCTTGAGCTTTTGATCAACAGATTGCCGAGACTCAGAATATTGTTTTCACTGGGATCAAGCCCGGCGGCACGATGGTAGGCGAGCGCAGCGGCGGCGACATCGCCGGATTTCTCCTCTACTTCACCGAGCAGTGAGCAGAGTTCGGCCCGGTTAAATCTGGTGATCGCCTCTTCGAGATGGCGGCGTGCCGCCGCATAATCTTCGAGCAGAAAGAGGGACAGTGCCAGATCATACGTGTTAGCGTAGTGTGAGGGGTCGATCTCCCGCGCTTTGGCGAGGCAGGGGACTGCTTCTCTCAGCCTTTTCTGGCGCAGATAGTATTCACCGAGGTTGTGGTTGGCCTGAAAGCTCGCCGGAGACTGGCGCACTGCCCGGAGAAGCTCTGCTTCCTGCTGGTTTGTCAGCTTCTCCGCGGCCGACACTTTCGGCCTTGACTGACTGAGAGCAGTGGTACCCAACGGCGCTGAAATCAACAGCAAAGTCGACAGCAAAGTCGACAGCAAAAAGGCAAAAATGGCAGACCCGGGGGTCTGCCACGTCAATATCAGCATTTTGAACGGCGGATCCGGCAATCCGGATCCGCCCTCACGTCCTGCCTGATGCATAGGTTTCAGAAATAGAGCTTGAATGCCAGCTGAACCTGCCTCGGCGTGTTGCGCTGAGATTCCAGTCTGCCAAAGTTGGCGGCCTGGAAGTTCGAGGTTGGAATATTGAAGCTCGGGGTATTGGTGAAATTGAAGAATTCCGCACGGAACTCAGAGCGGATTCTCTCGGTGATAAAGAAGCTCTTGAAGACCGAAAGATCGATGCCTCGCTGCGGCGGACCACTCAGCTGGTTCCTTCCACCTCCGAGGGGCAGGAGGTCAGACTGGCCAATCGTCGTCGCCCTGGGCGGATTGGTGAATGCCGCCTGGTTCCAGATGATCTGGTAGCCCTGGGCATCGCGTACATTCTGATAGGGGTTGATGCCCGAGACCTTGAGCGAGTTGCAGCCGAGTCCCTCGGTCGTGGCGATGGTGCAGCCAATCACCTGGGGCTGACCCGAGTAGTACGAGTAGATCCAGTTGGCACTCCATCCACCAAGAATTGCCTGGCCGACGCCGCTGAGGTTGCTCAGGAACTGTTTGCCCTTGCCAAAAGGCAGGTCATAGTTGCCGCTGATTACCAGCGCGTGCTTCATATCGAAACTGGCTCTCGCCATCTCGTCGCCGATCCCGAGAATGCCAACTGCACGGTAGCCGCCGGCACCGCCATTGCTCAGCAGGTCGCCAGCGTTGGTCAGGGTCTTGCTGTAGGTGTAGGAGACCAGTACGTCGAGCCCCTTGCTCAGTCGTCGCTGATACTTCGACTGAAGCGCATGGTAATGGCTGTTGCCACCTGTCGACGCATATGAAGAGCCGCGGGCAAAGGTTGGGAAGGGAACATAGTTCTGCGGATTGAGTCCCTGAGCCGGAGGCAGAATCTTGTTCTGGAGGTTGGTCCCAATGAAGGCCTCAAGGTGACGCCCGAGTGAGGCCACGTACCCGACCTCGATCGAGTTGCGCGGGCTGATCTCGTACTGGGCGATCACGTTGTAGCCCTGCGTGTAGGGGGTCTTGTAGTTGAACTCGATGCCGCGAAGGTTGAGGCCGCTGGCGTTGACCTTGAGCGGATCGAGCGGGACTCCGAGCAATCCGCGCTCGAGCGTCGCCTGCGACCCGTCAGGATAGATCAGGGGCGCGACCTCGCTCGGAGCAAGGAAGTTGAAGTCGAACTGGAACGGATAGTTGTAGCCAAGGTTGGGGAATCCGCCACGGTTTTCAAACGCACCGTAGTAGATGCCATAACCGCCACGGACGACCAGTTTCGAGTTGAACTGGTAGGCGAAGCCGATGCGCGGCCCGAAATTCTTCTTCTGGGTGATGCCAATGCCGGAGCCGTAATCATCGGAGTAGACGAGATCGATTCCGTCTCTGGTCAGCCCGTCGAGGAAGCTCTGCGAGACCTTTGGGTTGTCCTTGCGGCTCAAGGGAATGATGAAACGCGGCTTTCCGGGGCCGGGAACGAAGTTAGCCTGGACGCTCTCCTTGGCGTTGGTCAGGCTGAAATGTTCCCAGCGGAGGCCGAGATTGAGTGTCAGCTTTGGAGAGACCTTCCAGTCATCCTGGAAATAGGTTCCCCAGTAGGTGCGGTAGTTGGGGATACGCCCGAAAGGCGAAGCTTGCAACTGGTTGGCACCACCGACGAAGTCGACTCCGCCCGGCACGGTTGAGGCGGTCGGCGTCAGCAGGAACTGTGCACGACCAACGGTGCTGTCACCCAGCGCGGGTGCTGAGGCATAGTTGCCATTGAAGGTGAAATTGCCGCGGGCATACGGAGGGCCAACCCACGGGAAATCGATGTACTGATACTCGACTCCCCCCTTGAAGCTGTGATTCTTGTAGATCTTGGTCAGGTTATCGGTCAGCTGCGTAGTGTTGCTGAAACGATCAGCGACCAGCCAGGTGACGGCACCAAGCCTGTTCAACCCACCGATGTTGATCGGCGGGAGTCCGCCATTTCCGGCCACCTGCTGAACGCCCTGAATCCCGTACTGTTTCGGAATGTCACTGGTGTCATTGCCGAGCGGTGGAAGGCGATTCGAATGCTCGCGGCTCAGGCCAAGGCGTGCTTCGTTGATCAGGGTTGAGGTGATCGAATAGGTGTAACTAATAGCCAGTCCGCTGGTGCGGACAGTCTCGTCTCCGTCGCCATAGGCACCGCCGTCGGCCACTCCCTCGAATGGTCCCGGTCGGAAGCGAGTGATGTCGGCGAAGCTGTAACGGCCAAAGATATGGGATCGATCACTGAAGTTATGATCGATGCGAACGTCGAACGAATTGGTGTCATCCGTCAGGTTGCGCACCGCCGAGTAGTTGTTGCCAACGGTACCGGCCTGGTTGAAGTTCTCGGCCGGGAAGAGATTCATCAGCTTGATGGCATTCTGGTTGAGCCGGTTGACCGGGATCTTGTTGCCCACGAAAGGATCGCGAACGAAGCCATTGCCGGTTGCCGTGCGACCGGTCACAGCATCTACCTGACCCGCAACCACGCGGCGAGTCGTTGCCGGATCAAAGATCGTTCCAATCAGAATCTGCCTGCCTAGCAGGTCAGTTCCCCTGACACGGTTGCCGGAGCGCGTAATCAGATCCGAGAAGTCGGTGTAGCCGCTCGATTTCTGGAGCGCCGTCGGCACCGAGGCGACGATCGAGCGTCCCTGCCTGATCCGTGTCCCCTCGAAATCACCGAAGAAGAAGGTCTTGTTCTTGATGATCGGACCGCCAACCGCCGCACCAAACTGATTCTGGCGGTACTTGGCCATTGGGATGCCACGGAAATTGTTGGTGAAAGTGTTGGAATCCATCTTCTCATTGCGCAGGAATTCCCAGAGGGTTCCGCGAATGTCATTGGTTCCCGACTTCATGGTTGCATTGAGCACTGCGCCGCCGGCGCGTCCGAACTCCGCACTGAAACTGTTGGTCTGAATCTTGAACTCGCCGATGGCATCGACCGGCGGCTTGATGACGTAGGCCGTGCCGTTGAGGAAGTCGACGCTGCTGGTGTTGTTGTCAATACCGTCGATGAGGTAGTTATTCTGCGCCGGCCTCGTGCCATTGGCCGCAAACTGTGCCGCAGCTCTGGCTCCCTGCTGCGGAAGATTGACGCCGGTGCTCAGCCTTGCAAGGTAGGTCCAGTCACGTCCGTTGAGTGGCAGGTTATTGATCGTCTGGCCACTGACTGCCTGACCGACTGAACTCTCCGACGTCTGCAACAATGGTGACTCGGCCGTCACCTCGATCGTCTGGTTGATGTCGCCGGCCTGAAGGGCAAAATCGACCAGGACCTGCGCCTGGATATTCAGCTCGATCCCGGAGCGGATCCCCTTTTTGAAGCCTTTCGCCTCGATTTCGACCTGGTAGTTGCCGATCTTTATCGGCGTGAAGATGTATCTCCCGTTCTCATCACTCTCCGCGGTCTGCGAAACACCGGTGCCCCGATTCGTCAGGGTTACCTTTGCCTGCGGCACCACCGCTCCATTGCTGTCTTTTACCGTCCCGAGAATGGTTCCGGTATCGACCTGCCCGAAGGCAGATGTGCCGAATCCAATCAGGACGACGACAAACAACAATGGAAGAAGCTCTCTCAATGCTTGTTTCATCTTGTTGTTATCTCCTTGAAGGTTAAACTGTGCTTAAACTGATTGCCTGACTGACTTGATGGCAGGCTGTTCCGATATCTGCCTGAGAAATATGCGAACAGGATTGTATAAAGGAGTACTATCGACCACTTAGTCTGCTTTGTCTGCAATGCTGCCTGCTGCCTGGGGAGGGCAATACCGACTGATGAAGGAGTCAGGGAATTATTGTTCCTCTCCGCGCTTACAGGCAGACGCGACGTCAGATGATGCCGTCAGCAGTCTTTGCAGATCGAGATGCGGGCGTAATCTAATCCTGGTCGGTTAGACTGTCAAGGGTTTTCCCACAATCCCTGAGTTTTTGTGCAGCGAGCAGGCTAAGGACCTTCTCCGGAAGCTACCTGAGCTTATTGGGTCGGTGCCAGCGGATGCGAGCAAGGAGGAGATCACCACGGAAATTGGCGGGGATGACCTCGCCGGCACTGATCCACGATTCGCGCGCATCGACATTATTGACGTGGAAGTTTCCATAATGTGGGACGTGAGTCGGATCATTGAGGCCATCGCCGACCAGCGGAAAGACTGTCTGTTCGGTTGAGCGGATGAGGCGGAGCGTTCCGGGATCGACCTCGGCAAGGTAGAGTGGCGCACGCCAGCGCATGACGTTGGCATTGATCTCTGCTTTGCGGGTGTAGCTGAGAAAGAGTCCGCGTGAATGGGTGAGCCAGTGCTGCTGGGTGGTCGACATCACCAGCGGCTGACCATCATCCCATTTCCAGCTCTGTGCGGGCCCCCAGTTGAGTCCGTCAGTCGAGGTGCTGACGTAGCCATAGCCGTCCTCGGCGCGAATCGTCATCAGGTAGCGGT
>CAIKMY010000346.1 GCA_903828635.1 uncultured Acidobacteriota bacterium | reverse complement strand
GTCACGCACCGGGAGAGGCTTCTCGCTACCTGATTCCACTCTCACTCGTTGGTCTGATTATCTCGACGGCTGTCTGTCTGCTGCGACTCGACCGGGTAGCTGGCCTGATGGGAGATGACGCCTGGTACCTTCTGCTCGCCAAAGCGCTGGCAACCGGGGAGGGCTACACACTGATCAATTCACCTTCTCCCGGGATCATGCCCTTCTACCCGCCGGGGTTCCCGGTAGTGCTCTCCCTCTTCTGGCGGATTGCGCCGCAATTTCCCGAAAATGTCGTGATACTCAAGAGTGTCTCGATCGCGGCCCTGATCTGCACCGGAGTGGTCATCTTCTTTACCTTTCCGGATCGCCTGCGAGGAACCTTAAGCCAGCGCCAGCTGGCTGCTCTCGTTATCGGCCTCTTCACCGTTCTCAGCCCGGCCTTTCTCTTTCTGGCGACCTCGACCGTCATGTCAGAGTGCCTCTACACGCTGTTGCTCGTTGCCGCCGTCGCAGCAGTAGAGCGCACAGTCGCAGCTGAGGGGAGACAGAGGTTGATCCGTGCAGCCACTGCCGGTGCACTCTGCGGCTACGCCTTTCTCGTGCGATCAATCTCGATTGGATTGATAATTGCCGCATTGTTCTATCTCTGGAAAAGAGCCGGCATCCGTGCTGTTGCTCCTCTCGCCATCGCCATTGGCCTGATGGTCGGCCCCTGGATGCTCTATTCGCGGCTCCACGCCCCGGGCCCGGACCTGATAGCCGAGCAGAACAGCTACATCGTGCAGAGCTATGTCGAGCAGTTCTGGCAGAGAAAGGCGGGCTACAGCCACCTTGGAAATATCTCCATCGAGGATCTGCCAGAGCGCGTTGCCTTCAACCTCAGGCACATCGCTGAGTTCGATTTTGGGGCAATGATCCTCTATCCACTCTATCGTGCCGCCGAACCCAATGAGATCCGGCTTCGCTACTGGTGGCATGACTGGATCTCACTGCTGCTGACAGCGTTGATCATCACCGGCTACATTCTGACTCTGCGCCGCAGACCATCACTCGCTGAATTGATGATCCCCGCCACCATTGCCATCATTGCCCTCTGGCCGTTCCTCCCCTTTCGCTTCCTGCTGCCAATGCTGCCGTGGTTTGTCCTCTACCTTGTCGAATCGACCACCTGGTTGTTTGAAAAGACCCGCCGTCGGAGCGGTCAATCCCCGGGGAGACGGTTCACGCAGCCGATTGCATCAGGCGCGCTGCTGGTCACGGCCCTCTGCCTCTTCGAGATGGCCGCCAACGTCGGCTATATCCGGTCCCTGCGGTCGGATCCTCGCCATCGCCCCTCGTGGGTACGGGCCTTCGATGAGAACGAAGAGATCATGATCTGGATGAAGAATAATCTGCCAGCTGACTCGATCCAGGCCGGCCAGAACCCTGCGCTCACCTTTCTTTATACGAGTCGGAAGAGCGTCGGGTCGACCGATCCTGCCGCCAACTGGGAGTTATGGAAGCGGCTCAATGTCCGCTATCTGGTAAGAATGTTCCACCGCCGACTTGATGACTCGACGCCGGCCGAGAAGAGGTTCAAAGAGGTCTTTCGTACACCCGAAACAAGGCAGCGCGTCATCGATCTTGGCGATCCGGCCACAAGGGTCGATTGGAAGGAGTAGCTGTCTGGCCCGGGTTTGGCGCCGCCCTTATCTGGTGGCCCTCACCTGTTCGACAAAGACAGCATGAGCACCGGCAAGGTCGCGCGCCGCCGGCGTAATGATCGTTCGCGGACCGATATGAATATTGACCCCGGCCCGGATAGCCTGGCGAACATCTTCCTCGCTGACAAAATCAACGGGCGGTGGCGGCTCGGGTTTCGGTCCAGGTGTCACCGGAGGTGTTGAGGCTGGCGCTGGTGCTGGCGCGACAGAGGATGATGTCGGCGACGATGCCGGAGGTACCGTTGGCGTGGTCGACCTCGATGCAAAGACACGATCGACGAGGCGATTGATCGCCTCGCGATCCCACGCCGGAGAGGAGGTTGCAACCGATCCCGGTCCATGGGTCGGCGGTGTTTTCACGCCAGAGCTGCTGCCCACCGGCCGTACCTCGAAGGCCACCCGCTTGATATCCATGAGATGGAGCGGTGAGATATTGTCCGAGGTGACATTCCCTCCCCAGGATCCACAGCCAAGAGTCATCGATGGTGCAAGATCAGTCGAAAAGCCGATGGCACCGTGTGTCGAAGGGGTGTTGACGACGATGCGCGAGGCCGGCATCAGTTCGCCATAGCGCAGGGCCGCCTCGCGGCTCCTCGTGTGAATTGCCGCCGTGTGACCCATTCCACCATAGTGGAGGATTTCATCGGCCAGCCGACTTCCCTCTTCAAGGCCATTGACCACATAGTAAGCAAGAATCGGGGAGAGTTTCTCCATCGAGAGCGGATAGTCGCGGCCGACTCCGCCGGGCCTCACCATCAGACACCTCGTCCCTGCGGGAACATTGATCGCAGCCCACCTCGCGAGCGTCGTCGCCGGCTTGCCGACGATTCGCGGGTTGAGTTGCCGATTGGGAGTCACCGCCAGTTGCGCCAGCGCCTCCGTCTGGCTCTCATTGATGAAAAATCCTCCCTGAGCGGCAAGCTGCTCCCGGACTTGACGATCGATCGAGGCATCGACGATCAGTGCCTGCTCAGACGCACAGATCGTGCCGTAATCAAAGCACTTACCGGCAAGCACATCGCTCACTGCCTTGGGGATATCGGCCGATCTCTCGATAAAGGCCGGCACATTCCCGGGGCCGACACCAAAAGCCGGTTTACCCGAGGAGTAAGCCGCACGCACCAGTCCCAAACCTCCGGTCGCGAGGATCACCGCCGTCCGCTTGTGCTTCATCAGCGTGTCGGTCGCCTCGGGAGTGATGTTGTCGAGGCAGCCAATGGCCTCTCCCGGCAGCCCCAACCCGACGGCCGCCTCGCGCATCAGTCTTGCCGTCTCGATCACGCAGTTCGTCGCGCTCGGATGCGGGCTGAGCACGATGCAGTTGCGCGACTTAATCGAGATCAGAATCTTGAAGATCGCCGTCGATGTCGGATTGGTCGATGGCACAATCCCGGCTACCACCCCTCGCGGAGAAGCAATCTCGACCACGGTCGGAGTCTCACGAATCACTCCGGTAGTCTTCAGTCCGCGAAAATATCCGTGGATGTTGACCGCCGCGAAGAGATTCTTGACGTTCTTGTCCGCCGGGTTACCATAACCCGTCTCTTCGCAGGCCAGCGTCGCCAGTCGCATCGACGACTCTCCTGCCGCCGCGGCCATCGCCTCGCAGATCTCATCTATCCGCACCTGACTAAGGCCGGCAATCGCCGCATGTGCCTGGTGGGCCGCCTCTACCTGATCGCGTGCGGCCTGTATCGAAAGCAGATCCTGATCGGGCATGTGGTCTGTTTACCCCTGTTGACCCTTCACTTAGGTTATATTTAGACTTTATTTGCCCTTGTTGGCATTCGCCTTCGGCACGATGCGCTCAACCTCAGCGTGCGGACGCGGAATGACATGCACCGAGACCAGCTCGCCAACTCGTCTTGCCGCTGCCGCGCCGGCGTCAGTCGCCGCTTTGACCGCTCCCACGTCCCCGCGCACGAAGACCGTGACATACCCTGCCCCGATGTACTCTTTGCCAACCAACTGCACATTGGCCGCTTTGACCATCGCGTCCGCTGCCTCAACTGCACCGACAAATCCTTTGGTTTCGACCATCCCGAGCGCTTCCATGCTCATTTATCTCCTCCACTTTCCCATGCTTTTTCTCAAGCTTTCCGGCTCTCTCGCCTCAACGATGCCGGTTAGCGACATCGTTGCGACACTTGCGACACTTGCGACACTTGCGACACTTGCGACACTTATGATAACCGGTAATTGCCAGTCGAATTAAATCTTTCCATAAAGCCCCTGCATCATAACCTGCCTGTCGCTTAAGCTCAAGATCATGGTCCCATCCTCGCACCACGCTGGCAACCTGATATTCGGCCACTGCCGGCTGCGCTGACCTCCGACCCCCACCGCTATTTGTTGTTGGTTGTTGACAGATAAATAAATTTTAGTGGACAAATTGATGGACTTCGGCTAATGTGAGGTTTGTGGTGATGTCCTCACTGGAATATTCTGCTGTATATTTACTGAGATCGG
>CAIKMY010000345.1 GCA_903828635.1 uncultured Acidobacteriota bacterium | reverse complement strand
CCGGTTGGCATCTGCTTTTTCTCTGCGACTTGCCGTCTTGTCACCATAGACAACATTAAGGAGACAGATCGGGCCATCACCGCGACGAACCTCAGGCCAGGAGTTCCAGAAGTCCTCGAAGCCTCGTAACCACTTCTCACCAACCGAGGCGATATCTGAACTGCTGGCACTCATGCGGATCAGATATGGTTTGCGGTCGCCTTCAAGGCGTGTGATTACATTCAACTGCGGGTCGGCCGATCCACCCCGCCCGCTCCCGACAATGGCTCGCTGCAGATCATCCCAGCATTCACTGTTTGTGCCATCGAAATCAATGTTGGGATTCCACGGCTTGTCGATCGGCCGAAGCCCCATGCGTGGAATGAGAACCTCTTCAATGAATCTCTCCGTCAGGATATCCTCACGCTGCGTGGTTTCCCCAGAAACGACACAGATAAACGGCTTTTGTGGCCTCTTCTCGCGATGCTCGATGAATTTTCTGGTGAGATACTTCATCTGAGTCTTCCGGTCACAAAGATAGTGCGGCCGGGCACCGGTCCCCGAGTCAATTGTCTGACTGGACGATTGCCGGTCCCGGCTGGAACTTTGGCCGGAGTTCCAGTCGGAACTCTGAATGAGAGACTCCAGCTTATTGACGATCTCTGTCCACACCTCGTCACGGTTCTTCCATTTCCTGATCGGCCGCCCCGCATCGTGCAGAGCTTGCAACTGACCAAATGGCAGGCCATTCCAGCTGCAATGATTGAGAATAATCGGGATCGCTCTGGCCTCATTCCGCTCATTCCTCTCCAGAGCTCGATTCATCTCCACGCCATAGCAATAGTCAGAGTCGATGAAGTTGGCACTGATCAGCAGCAGGATGATATCAGCACCGTTGATCTTGTCATTGATCTCGTCAGCCCATTTCCGGCCGGGCAGAATCAGGCGGTCATCCCACTGCTCGATCAGATTCCTGTTCCTGAGGCTGCCGAGGTGAAGGGCCAGCTCCGAAAAGAGCTTTCTGTCCTTATGAGCATAAGAGATGAAAATCTTCGCTGGTTCCGGCATATTCACAATCCGCGTTGACAACCCTGGCGACGAGCTGATGCCGCTACTGACTGAAGTTGGCCTGTCGGGGGTCAGCAGTGATGATAATAGGAGGCTTTAATTTAAGCAAGAATTCCCGAAGGGGAGAGTCTGCTTTCAATCGATCTCAGAAGATGGCATCGAGTGCATCGGTGACGGAGCGAACACCGATGAGTTCGACGCGGTCATCCTCGGGAAGGCCGGTGAGGTTACTGGCGGGCATGACGACACGCTCAAAGCCCATTCTCGCGGCCTCGCGCAGTCTGACGGCGGCGTGGCTGGTGGCTCGGACCTCGCCGGCGAGGCCGACCTCGCCGAAGACCACGGTTCGCGGATGGAGCGGGATATTGCGAAAACTGGAGGTGACGGCAGCGACGATGCCGAGGTCGATCGCCGGCTCCTCGATGGAGATACCACCGACGAGGTTGACGAAGATATCATCACCCGAGAGCTGGAAACCGAGCCTCTTTTCGAGCATGGCGACGAGCAGCACGACGCGATTCATCTCGACACCCTGGGCAGTCCGGCGACCGGTGCCAAACCGCGAGGAGCTGACCAGCGCCTGAAGCTCGACGAGCATCGGGCGGGTGCCCTCCATCGCGGCAACAACCACCGAGCCCGAGGCACCGACGGGTCGCTCACCAAGGAATAGTTCGGAGGGATTGGGGACACCGATCAGGCCGCGTCCGGTCATCTCGAAGATGCCAAGCTCGTTGGCGGCGCCAAACCTGTTCTTGGCAGCCCGGAGGATGCGGTGCTGGTGATGGCGCTCTCCCTCGAAATAGAGGACCGTGTCAACGATATGTTCAAGCGCCTTCGGACCGGCGATAGCCCCCTCTTTGGTCACATGGCCGATAAGAAAGACTGGCAGGCCGATGCTTTTGGCAAGGACAAGGAACTGACCGGCGACCTCACGCACCTGGGAGATCGATCCGGGAGCGCTCTCCAATTTCTCGGAATAGACGGTCTGCACCGAGTCGAGGATGACGGCCATCGGGCGAAGACGGTCGATCTCCTCAAAGATGCGTTCGAGGCTGGTCTCGGGCAGCAGGAAGAGCCCGGCGGGATTGATGCCGAGCCGCTCACCGCGCAGCTTGATCTGCCGGTCGCTCTCCTCGCCAGAGACGTAAAGAACCTTTCCATAAAGGCCGCTGAGGCGATCGGCAACCTGTGAAAGCAGAGTGCTCTTGCCGATACCGGGCTCACCGCCGATAAGGACCAGAGATCCGGGAACGATCCCGCCACCAAGCACACGATCAAATTCATCGATGCCGGTCAGCTCGCGCGACTCGTCCTGAGGCTCGATCTCGGTGAAGGGGCGCGGACGAACCTCGCGCCGCGCCATTCCCCGCAGCGCCACCCCGCTGCCGGTCTTCGGCGCGACTCGCTCGCGCTCCTCGGCAAAGGTGTTCCAGCCGCCGCAGTCCGGGCACCGGCCAAGCCACTTGCGCGACTGGTGGCCGCAGGTCTGACACGCAAATATCGTCCGATCTCCCTTCGTCGCCATGCCTCACCCTCCACTCGACTAAATAAAATAACCAATATCTGAAGACTCAACCCGGGAAGACTTCCCTGATTGG
>CAIKMY010000344.1 GCA_903828635.1 uncultured Acidobacteriota bacterium | reverse complement strand
CCAAATCAATCAATATCGACATTGCAAAAGCCCTTTCCATACACGTTTGCTATTAATAATATTCTTGCTTGGTTCTAATAATTCTGTATACTAAGTTCTCTTTGGATGGTGGTGGATCGGTGCCACAGCGAGTCTGCCTTAGTCGATAGTGCCATATTCGACATGCTACATTCAAAGGCTTCAAAATTGTCAATGTCTTCAGAGTAAAACTGTCTTCGACCCCCATTTTCGATACTACTCAGGCTCGTACCAACGAGTTCTTCGTCATGTGCCCTTGCTTCCAGGTTTAATATTTCGGTGTATTTCCCATTTGATAGGACATTAGGTGTCCTATCATTGCTGTTACAAAATACCTATGAAGAGAAATGATCATAGCGACATTCATTCACGAGAACATTTGCGCCACCTGACACGAGTCTTATGGATCGATCAGCAGATTCGGGCCGATCGCTATCCCAACTCTCCATCGATTGCCTCGCACTTCGAGATCAGCAATAAGACTGCGCAACGAACGATCGATTTTATGCGTGATCAACTCCGGATGCCAATCGAATATCTGGCAGAAAGGCGCGGCTGGTACTACACCGAACCCCATTACGGACTGCCAGCGATCGAACTGACCGAAGGCGATCTGGTCACGATTTTGCTGACCGAGAAGCTGGCTCGTCAGTACTGTGGTACGGCCATCGGCCGACAGGTGGAGACTGCGTTTGGCAAAGTGCTTAAGGCTCTGACCAGTGCCGTCTCCGTCGAGCTGCAATCGCTTTCTGACGCCTACACCTTCGAGGCAGGAGTGACGACCGATCTCGATCCCGATCTCTTCAGCCGACTCGGGCAGGCAGTTAGAGAGGTAAAAACTGTTGAGATGGATTATTTTACCGCCAGCCGTGGAGAGCTGACCCAACGGCGTGTCGACCCGCTACATCTCAGAAATTCGCGAGGGGAATGGTATCTGATCGCCTGGGATCACAAGAGACGCGATGTCCGCGACTTCCTGGTTTCACGAATCAGGAGGCTTGATGTTACAAATCAACAATTTGCCCAGCCGGAAGCGTTCGATCTCGCTCAATACCTGAGCGGTGGTTTTGGCATGATTCGCGGAAAGGAGCCGATACATGTCGAGATCATATTCGATGAATATCAGGCCCGCTGGATTCGTGAACTTTCACCATTCCATGCAACCGAAGAGCGCGAAGAACTGCCTGATGGTCGCCTTGTTTTGCGGATGAACGTGACTGCACTAGATGGTGTAAAGCGATTTGTTCTGCAGTATGGGGCGCAGGCGACGGTCGTTTCACCACCGCAACTTCGCGACCAGATTCGCGCCGAGATCGATTTAATGAGTAAAATTTACGGAGGGATCCAATCATGACGATAGTCGAACTCCAGTTCCCATTCACCGGTACAACCCTGCCAACCGACCACGGATATGCGCTCTATGGAGCATTATCACGAATTATTCCGGAACTGCACGAGGCAGACTGGGCCGCGATTGAGACGGTTCCGGGGATTGCCAGCGGGGATGGCGTCACCTATCTCGACACGGAAGCGAGTTTAAAGATTCGAATTCCACAGGAGCGGATTCCGGTTCTGCTACGACTGGTCGGAAAGCGAATCGAAATGGATGGACATGTGATCCGTCTTGGAAATCCTCAAATCAGGCTGCTCACACCATCGCCTTTGTTATATTCACGCATCGTCACGATCAAGGGATTTACCGAACCAGAGCCATTTCTCGAGGCTGTTCTGCGAAAGCTGGATGGGTTGGGGATCAGTGGTGAACCCTCTATTGGTCCGCGTCGGGTCCTCAGGATCGGAAAGCAGACGATCGTCGGTTTTTCGCTGGCGATTCACGGACTGAGTGAGGAGGGATCCCTTCTTCTGCAAAAGGAGGGCATGGGAGGTCGTCGCCGGATGGGATGCGGAATCTTTTTTCCGATCGACGTCGATCGGGTAATTGGTCAGCCGCCCCCGCGAGTAGAAAGGATCAACAGATGATCCCAGACCCGGCTCTCGCTCCACGCACCCTTCCAACTCATCTATTGGCCAAGAGCCGCCGGAATGGCCGGGAGCTGACGCTCGATCGCCATCTTCTTGATACGGAAGAGGCGGCGACCCGGATATTCCGGCTGGACGGTCGCTGGGGCCGCAACTGGTGCCGATTCTTTCGGCTTACCAGTCCTGAGGAGCGGGAACGATTTCTGCTCAATCTGCGTGTCGCGGCCCTTTTTCACGATATCGGCAAGGCCAACGAAGATTTCATGCAGGCGGTAACGGGCGGCGCCATTCTTCAGACCTTGCGCCATGAACATCTGAGTGCATTCATCCTCTGCCTGCCGGAGATCCGAAACTGGTTCGCCGTTAATCAGCAAATCGATGTTGATGTTGTGACGGCAGCGGTTCTCTCACATCACCTCAAGGCCAGTAACAGCAACAGCGACGTTTACCGGGAGCGGGGCTGGAAATGGGGCCAGCCGCGTGGAGCCGGCAGTTCCGTCCGGCTCTATCTCGACCACCCGGAAGTCGTCTCGATACTAGGAAGGGTGGCGGCAATTGCCGGATTGGGTGAGTCTCCGCGCCTTGATATTGAGCGATGGGCACCCGATCAATCCTGGGTACAGCGAGCCTGGCAGAGCGGAACGAGATGGGCTCTCGATTTCAACTACCAGTGCCGAAAGAAGGATCCGCGGCGACTCAGCCTGCAGCTAGCCGTCAAGGCGGGCCTGATTGTCGCCGATTCGGTAGCTTCAGGGATCTTTCGGCAGGATCTCTCGCTCGATCAGTGGATCGACGAAGTCGTTCATATGGCCCCGCTTACCGGGGGCAAGGTGGCGAAGGATATTCTGGAGCCACGGGCGGCGCAGATCAGTCAAAAGCGGGGCATCCCGTTTGCACTCCATCCTTTTCAGGCGAGAGCGGGACGAGAGGGCGCACGCACCCTGCTGTTGGCCGCCTGCGCCGCTGGCAAGACGCTTGCCGCCTGGAAGTGGGCCGAGGCCATGGCCGATCAGCATGAAATCGGCCGCGTCATCTTTCTCTACCCGACCCGTGGTACGGCCACCGAGGGATTTCGTGACTATGTTGGCTGGGCGCCGGAAGCCGAGGCTGCCTATGTGGCGGGTGATTCCCGGTTTATGCTGGCGGAGATGGCAACCAATCCCAGTGAAGCGACGACTGGAAAGAGCTTCGATCCGCTGACCGAGGATCAGGAGCGTCTTTTCGCCCTTGGTCTCTGGCCACGTCGTTACTTCAGCGCGACGGTCGATCAGTTTCTTGGTTTCATCGAGCACAGCTACACCGGACTCTGCCTCCTCCCGGCACTGGCCGACAGTGTCGTCATCATCGACGAGGTTCATAGTTTCGACCAGCGGATGTTTGATCGGCTGCTGGCCTTTCTGAAGCATTTCGATCTGCCGGTACTCTGTATGACCGCCACCCTTTCGCCCGATCGGATCTGGCGACTGGAGGAGGCCGGGCTGCAGCTTTATCGAGCTTCGGATGATCGAGAGCTGGAAAAAGTTGAGCGCCATCCACGCTATCGCCTTGAACCGGTGGCCGGCGTCACGGAAGCCCTCGACAAGGCGATCGCCGCCTGGAGTGCTGGACAGCGTATTCTCTGGGTCGTCAACCGGGTCAGCGAATGTCAGCGGGTCGCTGCACTGCTCGAGCAGGAACTAGGGGTTGAAATTCTTACCTATCACAGCCGGTTTCGGCTCAAGGATCGCCGGGCGATTCATGCCGCAACGGTCAGTCAGTTTCAGCAGCGAACTCAGCCGGCTATTGCCGTGACAACCCAGGTTTGTGAGATGAGCCTCGACCTCGACGCCGATATTTTGATCACCGAACTGGCCCCGATCTCGTCGCTCGTGCAGCGATTTGGACGCGCCAACCGGCGACTGGACGGAAAATCGCCGGAATTCAGAGCCGGATTGTTCACCTATCAACCAGCCAATGAGAGACCTTACCATCGCGATGAACTGCAGGCGGCAATCAGATTTCTCGCCGGATTGGGTTCAGGCGAGATCAGTCAGCGACAGCTTGCCGAGGCACTCGAGCACCACGCGATCAAGGAGCCTCCTCCCGGTGAAAGTGCAAGGTTTCTTGAAAGTGGATATTTTGCGGTGCGCGGTGAGTTCCGGGAGATCGATGATTTTGCCGCCCCCTGCCTGCTGACAACCGATCTCGATCTGGTAAAGCGGGAGTATCGCGATCAAAAACTTCCTCTGGATGGTTTTGTCGTCAATGTTCCCAAAAGCTACCGCCTCCGCTCTTCGGAGGTCGTCCGTCCGGACTGGCTGCCCGGTCATCTTGGACTGGCCAATGGCGATCTTTACTGCAAGCGTCGCGGATTTATGACGGAGTGATGAATATGGCAACGACAGATAAGAAGGCTAAGACGTCTCAACCGGATGTTCTTGAACTCCACTACACGCTGGCTGAACTGCCATCATCCCAACACCGGGCCGGACTCGCCGGGCTGGTGCTGATGGTCGAATGGTTGAACCAGCATTCACCTGGTGAGGGAGTCCGTGAGGTCGAACGATCGACTCACGGGGCAACTCTCCGTCTCGACCGCCGCGGGCTGGAGGAGCTCTTTGACGAACTCTATGCCGCCTCGCTCGAAGAGCAGGCGCGTAATCAGCTACTCAAGAATAGTCGGACAAAGGAGACGGTTCCTCCTCTCCGAGAAGAGATGCGTCAGTTTACCGATCCCAAAAATGGGCAATTGAAGGAGAAGCGAGTCTATATCTATGAAGTGACGGTTCCCAAGGGGTCGTTTCTTCTCACACTCGATCCGACCAGTGATGGGCGGAATGGGTTGTGGATCAAGCTCTGGCGTGACTGCATCTGGACGATCTTTCGTGGTGTTCCGGCGACCCGTGGACCATTTGAGGATCGGGCCAATGGCCTTGAGACTGCGGATGCCAATGATACCTGGCAGGATCTGGTCAGACCGGCTGATTACACCGTTCAACTTCCCAGTACCTACTTTGTCGGTGCGCAGGCCAATAATGCCGACAATGTTCCATTTCGTGACCGGGCCCGCTTTCAGTTTCTGCTCCATTTCTGGCCCTATGTCGCCCAGATCTATGTTCCGGCGATTGTCAGTAACGTCAGTGACAAGGATGAGCAGAAACTCTATGGGTATGCAATCGCGATTCCGGACGTTGCCGATCTCGACCGGTTTTGTGATGAGCTTCCTTATGTGTTGCGGAATCGGAGTACCAGTCCATACCGTCGCGCACCCTTTCGGCCCCAGGATTGTGTTGTCGACCTGGTGGTTGAAGGCGCCCTCGATACCTTCAGCCGATTGCAGGATCGCCTCAAGGTCATGACAGGCAGTTCAGAACTCGATGGGCTGCTGCTCGGGGTCGATGTCGTCCATCTCGACAAGCAAGGCAATAATATCAAGCTTCTCAATTCGATCAGGCTCGATGCGGAGAGCGAGATGATCGATCGCTACGCCACCTTTCGTAACAGCCTGTGGAACCAAAATTTTCGCCGGCAGCGTCTGCTCAATCTGCTCAATCCCAATCGTGAATGGTACAGCGGCTTCGGTGACCTGCTGACCCGGCTGCCATTCAAACAGACTATTGGCAACAGCTATTTTATCCGCGATGTGCGGGAGACCTATCAACAGGAGGTAAGGAATATGAACGACAGAAACGAAAGCCCGGGCGAGACAGTCGGGCTGAATCAATCGTCGCCGTCTGGAGCCTTGACGGCTCAGGAACAGGTCTATCGGGTCGTCTCCAACTATCTGCGTTATAAACTCGATTCGAAATACAACCTGACGTGGAAGGCAACCCAATCCAATCCAAGGGCAGAGGGAGAATATCGCGAGATGAAGTCGAAGCTGGCCCGCGAAGCATTTCTCGCCATTCGCAGCCGAACCGGACAGGACTTCATCGATTACTTCATTTCAACCCTCTGCTCTGTATCACAGAGCATGAACGAGCAACGCTACATTGCTCTGACCAGTGCCTTGATGACAGAGACCGATAATATCCGGACCCTGACCATGCTTGCACTGGCCGCCCAGACGCCGGGGCCTCAATCATCACCGTCGGGAGCGTCGGAGTAACATTCGCGATCTTCCAGCAACCATGAAGATCAATCAATTTCTGCAAGGAGAAGAATATGAGTCGTAATCTGTTTGCCACCGTCATGACCTATGCCGCACCAAGTTCAAACTATCGTGGGGAGAGCGAAGAGAATCGCACAATCATGCAGAAGATTACCCGGGGATCGAAGGAGCACACCATCATCAGCCCGGAATCGATGCGCAATGCCCTGCGGGAGATCCTGGCACTGAACACCCCTTGTAACCGCTCCCGTCTTCATAACGAAGATCAGCTGGCGGTGGAATTCAAGGAGTTTCCAAACCCGGACAAGTATGCCGATGACTTTCTGTTTGGTTACATGGTCGCTGATCCAAAAGCGGTGAAGGAAAACAAAGGCAAGCCGGCGAAGCGTGACAGCGTCTTCCGCATGAACATGGCGGTTTCACTGACGCCATATCGATTCAATGCCACCTTTCACCAGTCCCCCAAAAATGCAGGAAACAGCCCGTTTCAGAATTCGGCCAATTCTGCTCTGCTCCATCGCGAGGTTTCACATACTGCCTATCAGTATCCGTTTGCCCTCGCTCAAGCCGATTGCGAGACGAAGCCGGACTGGACCCGGGCCCTGCTGAAAGGAATTGCCGAACTCTCCAACGTGGCTGGCGGACACGCCCGCAGCTACTATGAGATGTCGCCGGCAAGCATCGTTGCCCGTCTCACTCCCAGCCTGGTTGCCGGATACGATACGTATGGCTTCGATGAAAAGGGTGGATTCGCCGAACTGAAACGGATCAATCAGAACGACCTGCCCGGAGATGAGTTCTGGATTGGCGGTGAGATCGTTCGCAAAATGGGGGAAGAGGAACGGGCCGCACTTGCCTCTCAGGGGGTAAAGCTTTACGAAAATCCGCAGCGACTGGTCGCTGATCTGACCGATGCCTTTCTCAAATAGGATGGAGGGATCCCATGGATGTCTTGTGGTTGCGCGTTCGCGCTCCATTTGCCGCGTTTCGCGGTTTTCAGGCTGGGGTCTATCGTTCGACCAGTCAGGTCATGCCTCCATCAACTGCCTATGGTCTGATTCTCAACCTGGCAGGCGTGGAGATGCGTGGTCCTCTCGATACTGTGACGACCGAGATCCAAACCGGCCTTCCACCGCTTGAGATTGCTGTTGGAACGGTGACCCCCGCTGAACTGGGGACAATCTATCAGCAACTTCACAGCTATCCCGTTGGTAACTCCGGCAAGGAGCTGAGTACCAGAACATATGGTGCCAAGTTCTGGATCACACCAATCCGCCGGGAAATACTGGTCGGGTATGACGGGCTGATCGCGGTCCGCAGTGAAGACCGGGAGATCCTCGATCGTGTCGCCCTGGGGCTCGCCGGGAAGCTCGATGGCCCACGCTATGGACTGCCGTTTGCCGGCGACAACAATCTCCTCATCGACCGGATCGATATCCTCGATTCACCATTATCGACAAGCTGGTATACCAGGATCGATCCAGACGAGCCACCCCGACGTGGCTCTTGTCGGCTGACCGTCGGGATCGATCGAATCGATAACAGCCGTACCACAACCATGCTCGTAGCTCCACTGCAGACTCCCCAACCGGAGCCACCGGAGCCAGCCTGGGTCTGGCTGCCATCGATACCCAACCAGCAATGAGAAAGGAGCCGTCATGCCTCAGCCATTGGCAATTCATTCACTGCACGCCCTTGCCTACTGTGAACGCCTGTTCTATCTCGAAAATGTCGAATTTCTCCGGGTTGCCGACGAACGGGTCTATGCCGGTCGTCGGCTTCACGTCGAGCTCGAACGTAATGAAGACGACGGCGACCTGCTCGCCCTCCAGCTTGAAAGCCACGATCTGGGACTGATGGGAAAGGTCGATTGCCTTCGTCGCCGTGATGGAAAGTTGATCCCCTATGAACACAAACGTGGGAGATCGGCCCGCTCCCCAACCGGCCAAGCGGAGGCATGGCGCAGTGATCGTCTGCAAGTCTATGCCTACGCCGCGCTGGTTGAAGAGCACTCCGGCCAGAAGATCTCCGAGGGCCGCATCCGGTACCACGCAGATAATGTCATGGTCAGCGTCCCCATCGATGAAGAGGCACACCATCTGCTTCGCGAGTCGATCGCCCGTGCGCGGGAACTCCAGGCGCTCGTTGTCCGGCCACCTGTCACTCTCAATGAAAAGCTCTGCGTCAAATGCTCGCTTGCCCCGGTGTGCCTCCCCGAAGAGGCACGACTCGGCGCACAGACACTGGAATCACCAGCCAGGATTGTTCCCAATTCTGCCGATGACAATTCCGCCCCTCTCAATATCGCAGAGAGTCGGAAGACAATACGACTCTTTCCGGCCGATGATGATCGCCAGATACTTCACGTCGCTACCCAGGGGGCACGGGTTGGTCGCAAGGGCAATCGTCTCGAGATCGTTCCACCGGTCGATTCTGTTGAGTTACCGCAACTCTTTCCCATCAACGAGGTGGGACAAGTCGTCCTCCACGGCTTCGCCCAGATTTCGACCCAGGCGCTCGGTTTCTGTGCTCAACATGACGTCGGAATACACTGGTTGACAAATGGCGGTCGATACCTCGGTGCCTGGGCCAGTGGAGCAGGCAGCGTTCAACGGCGGATCCGTCAGTACAAGGCACTTACCGATCCCGGGTTTTGTCTGAAACTGGCCCGGCAACTTGTCGAAGCAAGAGTCCGCACCCAACTCAGTTTTCTACTTCGCTCCTCTCGCGAATCGATCCGTGATCAAAAGGTCAAAGACCTCTCCGTCAGAGGCGAATCCATTGCCGCGATTCGCCGGCTGCTCGGACCAATGTCCCGGGCCAGAGATCTTCATTCACTTCGTGGTTACGAGGGAAGTGTCGGAGCCAGTTATTTTCGCGCTCTTCCATCTCTTATCTCCGATGATGCCGGAATGGAGATGAAACCAGATGGCCGCTCACGCCGCCCGCCACAGGATCGCACCAACGCCCTCCTCTCCTTCGGTTATTCGCTGCTGCTAAGAGATGTTCTCAATGCCATTCTGGTCGTGGGGCTCGATCCGAGCCTTGGTTTCTATCACCAGCCAAGATCCAATGCTCATCCTCTGGCCCTTGATCTCATGGAGATGTTTCGGGTCATGCTGGTCGATCTTCCAGTTATCGCGTCAATCAATCGTCGCCAGTGGGAGATTGATGATGATTTCACTATTGCCGGTCGCCAGGTCTGGCTATCAGACCAGGGGAGAAAAAAGCTGATCTCAATTTATGAGCGAAGGAAACAGGATCAGTGGAAACACCCAGTCATTGGATACTCTCTTTCCTATTCTCGCCTGATCGAACTCGAGGTCAGATTGCTTGAAAAAGAGTGGATGAATGAAGGCGGTCTCTTTGCCCGCCTCCGCCTTCGATGAGGTCCCAAAATGGAACAGAAATACTGGTATGTCGTCGCCTATGATATCTCCGATCCAAAACGCTGGCGGAAAACCTTCAAATTGCTTCACGGCTACGGCCGGCACCTCCAACTCAGTATTTTCAGATGCCGGCTTACCGTGCGCGATCAGGAAAGACTACGCTGGGAACTCGAGAAGATACTCGACCCTGAGGATAAGCTGCTTATTCTGACCATGTGCGATCAGTGTGGGAAGAGAACGGAGAGCCAGAATCGCCCGGAATCATGGGTTGTTGAGGATCAAAAATTCGGTATCATATGAAATGTACGAGTTATGCCGGCTTCATATTCGCACGCATCAAGCCACGTTTCTGATCCAATCGAGGCTGATTGAGATTAAGCGATTGTTTTTCAACGGTTTATCTGAAATAGATGTAAGGAGACGTGCTTGTCTCAATTATAAATCATAGATAAACAGCAACTTAAGGGTGTGAATCAATGAAGGTCGATGACTATCTCGAATTCTTTTATGACCATATGGAGGAGGTGCAGGAATATCCGTTTGCAAGCTATTGCATAAGAATGGGTTAGTTTATACGCTGTGATCCTTCCTGTGATGCCGAAAGGCGTTGAGCACGATCCGCAGCGTCTCTCACGTTTTACACCATATCCCGTGATCCTTCCTGTGATGCCGAAAGGCGTTGAGCACCGCTACATTGGGCGAATTTGTAGAGCGAATGCACGAGAGCGGTGATCCTTCCTGTGATGCCGAAAGGCGTTGAGCACAGGCTCGCCAATAAGGCAGGGTAAAACTTAAACAATGTGATCCTTCCTGTGATGCCGAAAGGCGTTGAGCACTTGTCCATCCGCCGCACTCGCGCGCGCGCCCACGTGTGATCCTTCCTGTGATGCCGAAAGGCGTTGAGCACCGGGCCGTGGCACTATGCACAAAATTTGCTATCGCGTGATCCTTCCTGTGATGCCGAAAGGCGTTGAGCACCCGGCGAGTTCACGGGATACGCGGCGGGGATCCTGAGTGATCCTTCCTGTGATGCCGAAAGGCGTTGAGCACAGGCAATCCCAGGGCTGAGCGAGAATCCGGCCATCGTGATCCTTCCTGTGATGCCGAAAGGCGTTGAGCACCGTATCGACTGCAAAGGTCGATCCTGAAATACACACGTGATCCTTCCTGTGATGCCGAAAGGCGTTGAGCACTTTGGAAATTGGTGGCTGGCGACACGTGGAAATTTGTGTGATCCTTCCTGTGATGCCGAAAGGCGTTGAGCACGCTTGCGCGGCGTCACGAGTGTCCGCAAAAAATCCGTGATCCTTCCTGTGATGCCGAAAGGCGTTGAGCACGTATCGAGTGCCTGTCATGCGCGCCAGTTGGCGGATGTGATCCTTCCTGTGATGCCGAAAGGCGTTGAGCACTAGGGCATTTGTTCGGGCATTTGTCCGGCTCCGGGTGATCCTTCCTGTGATGCCGAAAGGCGTTGAGCACCTGGCAGGGAATATGGATCCGACAAGCATTTGCGCGTGATCCTTCCTGTGATGCCGAAAGGCGTTGAGCACTCAATTTCAAAGCGGGAAGTCGAGCTCAGATCAGTAGTGATCCTTCCTGTGATGCCGAAAGGCGTTGAGCACAAGATTGAAATGCTCAAAGCGTATGGCCTCGCGACTGTGATCCTTCCTGTGATGCCGAAAGGCGTTGAGCACCTCGACAGGATTGTCCGTCCATTCGGAGCCGCTGGTGATCCTTCCTGTGATGCCGAAAGGCGTTGAGCACGGCATGGGCGGGAATTGATGATTTAGAATCGCTTGTGATCCTTCCTGTGATGCCGAAAGGCGTTGAGCACTTGATGAGACCCAACAGGATTATCT
>CAIKMY010000343.1 GCA_903828635.1 uncultured Acidobacteriota bacterium | reverse complement strand
TGATCGAGGCCAGCAGCCGCCAGGTTGCCGACACACTCGGCGTCAACCGACGTGGTCGACTCACCCCCGGCTGGTTTGCCGATATCATCGTCTTTGACGAAGAGACGATCGCCGAAAAGGCAACCTATGAACAGCCATCCCTGCTCGCCACCGGCATGCGCTATGTCATCGTCAATGGCAAACTGGCGATCGATGATGGAAAATATACCGGAGCTCTCGCCGGGCGTGCCTTGAAAAGGCAGCCAAAGCGACAGGACTGAAACAACCACTAGCGGATCTGACCAACAACCATGAGCAATCGAAGATTTAAAATAGTCATCTCGATCACAACAATGGCGATCGCCATCATGGGATTCGCCGGAACCGGTATCCTGCCAACCGCCGGAGGCCAGCGGCGCACCGACCGCCAATGGCCGATCTTTGGCGGCAACGGCGAAAATACCCATTACTCGCCGCTGACGCAGATCAACCATTCGAATGTCGGCCGCCTCGAGGTCGCCTGGGAGTTCGAGACCGGTGACTCAGCAAAGGGCACCGAGATGCAATGTAATCCGATCATCGTCGATGGAGTGATGTTTGCCACGTCATCGACGATGCGGGTGCTGGCACTCGACGCGGCAACCGGCCGGCAGATCTGGAGCTTCGATCCTTTTCAGGAGAAGGGGCAACGTCCGCGCGTCCGCAATCGTGGCGTCACCTGGTGGAGCGATGGCCGTGAGAGCCGCATCTTTTTTGGCTACCGCAATCTGCTCCACGCGGTCGACGCACGAACCGGCCGGCTGATCGAGAGTTTTGGCAAGGGTGGCAGAGTCGACCTCAGTGAGGGGCTTGACCGCGACGCGAAGGGGTTGTCAATCTCGCTGACCACGCCCGGCGTCATTTACCGTGACCTGCTGATCGTCGGCAGCCTCGTCAACGAGGGGCTTCCCGGCGCGCCGGGCCACATTCGCGCCTATGATGTCCGCACCGGCGAGCGCCGCTGGATCTTCCACACCATCCCACAGCCCGGCGAGTTTGGCCACGAGACCTGGCCAAAGGATGCCTGGAAATATAGTGGCGGTGCCAACAACTGGAGCGGCATGGTCATCGATCAGAAACGCGGCCTGCTCTATGCGCCGACCGGCTCGGCCTCATTCGATTTCTACGGTGCCAACCGCCACGGTGACAATCTCTTCGCCAACACGCTGCTCTGCCTCGATGCCGCGACCGGTGAGCGCAAATGGCACTTCCAGGCAATCCGGCATGATGTCTGGGATCGTGACTTTCCGACCGCCCCGGTCCTGATTACCATCAGGCGCGACGGCAGGATGATCGATGCCGTTGCCCAGGCGACCAAATCGGGCCACGTCTGGGTCTTCGACCGGGTCACCGGCAAACCACTCTTCCCGGTTGAGGAGCGCGAGGTTCCACCATCACCAATCGATGGCGAGAAGCTGGCGACGAAGCAGCCGCTGCCCCTCCTGCCTCCCCCATTCTCGCGCCAGATACTGACCGAGGAGATGCTGACGCAGCGCACTCCGGAAGCCCATCGCTTCGCCCTTGAAAAGTTTCGCAAGGTGAAGAGCAATGGCCAGTTCGCTCCGCCGAGCTTCGAGGGGACGATCGTCTTCCCCGGCTTCGACGGTGGCGCGGAGTGGGGCGGATCGGCCTTTGATCCCAACTCCGGTATGCTCTACCTCAATGCCAACGAGATGGCCTGGATTCTGCGCATTGTCCCGCGCCCACCCCAAAAGAAACAGCTCAACGGTCGCGAACTCTACCTGCGTGAATGCGCTGACTGCCATCGTGCCGACCTGCGCGGCACGCCGCCTGAATTCCCTGCCCTGGCCAAACTCGATCAGAAATTCGAGGCCGGGGACCTCCACAAACTGATCCGCCAGGGTATGGGCCGAATGCCGGCCTTCATCCGCCTCGAAACCGAATCGATTGATGCCATTGTCCAGTACCTGCTGACCGGCAAGGCCGATGTCACCGTCGAGACCCGGCCCGATGACTCACCCAACTACCTGAAATACACAATGGACGGGTACAACAAATTCCTCGATCACGAGGGCTACCCGGCAATTGCCCCTCCCTGGGGCACACTCAATGCCATCGACCTCAACAAGGGAAAGATCGCCTGGCAGATCCCCTTCGGCGAATATCCCGAACTGGTGGCCAGAGGTATCCGTAATACCGGCTCGGAAAACTACGGCGGCCCGCTGATCACCGCCGGCGGCCTGCTCTTCATCGGCGCCACCAACTTTGACCGCAAGTTCCGCGCCTTCGACAAACGCAACGGCCGGCTCCTCTGGGAGACGACCCTCCCCGCCGGTGGTAATGCCACACCATCAACCTATGAGGTCAATGGTCGCCAGTACATCGTCATCGCTGCCGGCGGTGGCAAATCCGGTGCCCCTTCGGGCGGCAAATATGTGGCCTTCACCCTCAAGCGGTAAATGGTTCAGCCCAGTCGATCTGTTATTGCTTATTATGGAAACACCGCAAAGCGAGTACCAGTCACGTCGGCAAAAGCTCACCCTGCGGTTGGATCAGGCCAGCCGCATCGATCGCCGCCTCTGGCTCTGGCGGCGGCTGGCCTTCATTGCCGTTCCCGTCCTCGCGGCTCTCGGCTATGAGGGCATCGTCAGCCTCTGGTCGATTCTCATTCCTGTGCTGGCCTTCATCGTTCTGATGATCGTTCACCAGTCGGCCAGACGGTTACGCGCGAAGATCGAGCGCTCGATCCGCTTCTATGAGAAGGGACTTGCACGACTCAGCGACCAGTGGGCTGGCAGCGGAACCAGCGGCGATGAATTTCTCGATCCGCAACACCCCTATGCCCGCGACCTCGATATCTTCGGTCGCGGCTCACTCTTTGAGCTTCTCTGCCGTGCCCGTACCAGGGCCGGCGAGGAGAAGCTTGCCCGCTGGCTGCTCTCACCGGCCACCGCTGCCGGGATCGCCGAGCGTCAGCAGGCCATCGCCGAACTGCGCGATCGGCTCGACCTCCGCGAAGATCTTGACGTCATTGGCGAAGATCTCCGCGCCTCGCTCCACGCCGAACAGATCTCCGCCTGGGGCAGGTCTCCCTCAACCTTCACCTCGGCGATCCTGCCGGGCATCGCGGTAATCATCGGGCTGCTGAGCCTCAGCGCGATCCTTCTCTGGTTCGGATTGGGCTATCGCACCCCGCTGCTTGCCGCCATCCTCATCCAGTCAATCTTCCTCTTCATCCATCGCCGCCGCATCTCTGAGGTGCTTGCGGCCGCAGAACAACCTGCTCGTGACCTGCGCCTGCTCAGCGCCATCCTCGCACGCATCGAGACCGAATCTTTCAACTCCCCGCTCCTCGTCAGGCTCCGCCGCCAGCTCGATGTCGAGGGACATCCACCCTCACGCCAGATCGCTGCTCTCTCGCGGTTACTCGAAATTCTCGACTCGACCAGAAACCAGGTCTTTGCCCCCTTTGCCTTCGTCCTCCTCATCCCGGCACAGATCGCCTTTGCTATCGATCGCTGGAAATCCCGGTCCGGCCCTCTCATCAGTCCCTGGATCGAGGCCATCGCTGAAATCGAGGCACTCAACTCACTCGCCGGCTTCGCCTTCGAAAACCCTGATCACACCTTCCCCGAAATCGTCGATCAGGAGCCCTCCTTCGTTGCCACCGCCCTCGGTCACCCGCTGATCCCCGCTGATCGCTGCGTCCGCAACGATATCGCCCTTGGTCAGACCCACATCCTGATCGTCAGCGGCTCCAATATGTCCGGCAAAAGCACCATGCTCCGTTCCATCGGTATCAATGCCGTTCTCGCCAGTGCCGGCTCCACTGTCCGCGCCCGTCACCTCCGGCTCTCTCGCCTGGCCATCGGTGCCTCCATTCAGATCAGCGACTCGCTCCAGAGTGGCGCCTCACGCTTCTACGCCGAAATTACGCGCCTCAAACAGATCGTTGAACTGACCAGCGCCCCGCTCCCTGTCCTCTTTCTCCTCGATGAAATCCTCAGCGGCACCAACTCTCACGACCGCCGCATCGGTGCCGAAGCCGTCATTCGCGGCCTCCTCCAACGCCACGCCATCGGGCTCACAACCACTCACGACCTTGCCCTCACCGAAATCGTCGCTTCCCTGGCCCCACTCGCCGCCAATGTCCATTTCCAGGATCACCTCGAAGACGGCCGCATGCTCTTCGATTACCGCATGCACCCCGGTATCGTTACTCATAGCAACGCTATCGCCCTCATGCGCTCCGTCGGCCTTGAAGTCTGATTGAGGGCTACTTACCCAAAAGTGTCAGTGAACTGGTTGCGGTGAGGGATTCCGGTGAAGACATTTCCACGATAATTGTCAGCAATCGTTAAAAAACGCATACCAGCCCGGTGCAACGCTCCGGGTATGCTTGAAAGTAAGGTGTTATTTGAAGCGAGAAAAACGGGAATTCTAATTGTCGCTGAGCGGAAGGAATGGTTGACGCTGAAAATTGATGTGCTACATTAGCGCGCAGTGTTACCCACGAGGCATCCGCACGACGTGATGCCTTTCGTCGGAAAGCCCCGCTCCGACCAATCATTTCATCAGATGACGCTGAAGAGCGACAGAGGAGAATTCATTGAGTATTACCAATTACCAGGCGCGTGAGATCAGCTGCAAGATCGTCTACGTCGGCCCGCCGATGTCGGGCAAGTCGACCAACCTGAGCAACCTCTTCAATCGAGTCAATCCTGAGTCGAAGGGGAAGATGATCTCTCTCGAAGCGGAGACGGACAAGACGATCTTCTTCGATTTTTTGCCCGGCCTGCCGGATGTTCGTGGATTCAAGATCCGGGTGCATCTCTACACGGTAAAATCAGAGACCGTCTATGGCAATAGTCTGCTCAAGACATTGAAGGACGCGGACGGTGTGGTCTTCGTCGCCGATTCGGATCCGGCACGGCAGGCCGCGAACAAGGAGGCCCTGACGGATCTGGCCAACATGCTCAAGGAGACCGGCGCGGACATTGCGAGGATGCCGCGTGTGATCCAGTACAACAAGCGGGACGTGGCGGGAGCGCCGAGTATCAGCGACCTGCGGGCGGCGTTGAACGGGGCCGGTGTCGCCGAGTTTGAGGCAGTGGCGACCGGCGGGCAGGGTGTGGTGGAGACGATGAAGTCGATCGTCAAGCTGGTTTACGCGAGGATTGGTCTTTAATCGTCGGGTGAGTGGGCGGGGATGATGGCCAGGGGCACGCTTCCGGGTGAGATGGAGGAGGCGGGCCGGGCCACCCCCCCCTGGACGGTGTAGGCGGTCCTGGTGAATGGGGCACCGCTCATTCCGCCACCAAAACTTTCGAATGGTTCTCCGGGGCAATCCTTGTGGTTGCCCCATCTTTTCTCTCTACCGTGCCGGCATTCCCACGCCTCTTCGGGCCCGGACTCGTGCGGAATGTCTGTAAGCTTTCGGTGAGAAGGCGTGAAATCGATCCCCGTTTTGCCTATCCGCGTAGTCTGGATCCCCAGAACCCCATAGGGGAGTTGTTATCGAGCAGTTCAATCTCGAAGTGGGTTTTTGAGAAGAGGATCATGATCGAGTTACACCAGTTATCGAGCAGATTGATGGTAGAACATTGTTACCCGAGGCGGATGGTATTGGATCATTTCAGCTAATGATTCGCAAGAGTAAAAACGAGGATCAGCCAGTCGATGGTCAGCGAAGGAGAATCAGCCTGGGTACGGCATCGGCGCTGCTCCAGACGATGGCATTCTGTTCGAGTGTGATGCCAAGGTGACGAGCTGCATCAAGGGCAAGGCCCGGGACGAGGAAGCTCTCCTCACCGGGCCACTGATTGGCGGGGTGTTGGCCGATGCCATCGATGCAGGAGAATTGACGGGACTGCAGTTCCTGCCGCAGGGCCCGTTGGCGGGCCTGATTGGCAGGAGCATCGATGAGGCGGCTATGGGGATTGCAGGCGGTGATAAAGGCGCTGCAATCGACGCGGTGCCGGTGATGAAGGTCGAGCAGTCCGGGGCTGAACTCCCCGAGGAGCAAGGTGAAGGCAGGGTTATCAAAAACCCGATATTCAGTCTCCAGGTAGGCTCGGATCGTGAGCGGATCGATCATTGTATGCATTTGTTGATGAGTCCCGCCCGATGCCGGACAGTCAGGTCAGGGGGCGGTCGAGACCAGTTCCGGAGCAGAGCGTCGGACACGAGCCGCCATGAGCCTGACGAGCTCGGCATTGGTGAAAGGCTGCCAGCCGTGGGGCTTCATCGGGCGCCCATATTCAAAGACAGCCTCGGCGCGGGGGCTCTCGGCGACCTTGAGGAAATCCTCCATGAGGTAGACGGCGAGGTTGAGGTAGTAATTATCCATATCGCCGCAGTAAACGTGAATTTTGCCCGCGAGGTCGGGGCCGATTTTCGCCCAGTTCTTTTCGAGGTAGTAGCGGAGGTCATAGCCGTTATCGCGCATATAGAGGGCAACTTCGCGATCGATTCTCCCGGTGAGAGGATCCCAGAGGGGGCGGGGATAGCCATCACTGCCAACCGGGCCATAGGCGGCATCCCAGGCAGTAATCTGCTGGCCGGAGCGACTGTGGCTGCCAAGGACCGATTCGAGGCGGCTCATCTCGCGCATGGTGAGAGTGACCTGGCCCTCGGCATCGCGGGAGAGTGGGCGAATGATGCGGGCCCAGTCACCGCGGGGCAGTTCAAAGGCGTTCTCATCCTCGTAGATATTGCTCATCTGGTAGCGCCGAAAGTCTACGGGATCGGGATAGAGTGACCAGACACCATTGAAGAATTTGGGATGATGGATCTGGAGGGCGAGAGACTCCCAGCCGCCGGTGGAGCCTCCGGTGAGGAGGCGGGCGTCAGGGCGGGGAGCGAGGCGAAATTTCTCTTCGAGGTACGGGATCAGTTCAGTCAGCAGCGCATCGCCATAGGGTCCGTTATTGGCGGAGTTGACGGCGTAGGAATCATCGTAATAGGGGGTTGGATGCTGGAAGGTGACGGCGATCATTCGTGGGAAGTCGTCGGACATCCAGGCTTTGGCAAATTCGTGGCCGGGTTCGCGCGAGCCGACGCGGAGGCGTGCGCGGCGCTGCTCTTCGGTTTCGGGGCGCGCCGGCGGCTCGGTGGTGAAGCCGAAGGGCGCATTGAGTCCGAAGTGGCC
This sequence comes from uncultured Acidobacteriota bacterium, assembly GCA_903828635.1. Classification (GTDB taxonomy): domain Bacteria; phylum Acidobacteriota; class Blastocatellia; order RBC074; family RBC074; genus CAIOZW01. The sequence goes on along the minus strand of CAIKMY010000343.1, from coordinate 8,495 downwards.
CTGGATATAAATTGCCGGGTAGCGGCGGTTGGGCTCACGGTCATAGCCCCGGGGCAGGAGAAGGGTTGCGCCAAGGTAAATCGGACGCCCCCAGAAGTCAGAGAGGAGGCGGCTCTCGATTTTGACGCGCCTGACCCACGGGGTATCGGGAGGGATCTCGACCGGCGGCAGCTTCTTCGAGAGGGTGAGCTGGATATTGAAACCGGCGGCAGGGTCGAGGCGGACGCGCTGCACCTCACTGACAAGATTGCCGGGTGAGCGGTTCCACTGCTGCCCTTCCCATTGGTCAAGATGAACCTCGATTTCGTGACCATCCTTGCGACGGACTTTGGTGTAGCGGTTGAGCAGGGCCTGGACATAATATTCGCCGGCGGGGAGGTCGGCGAGGCTCGCGAGGGGGAATCCGGGAGTGGAACCATCGATGACAGCAGAGGCTCCGGGGGTGAGCGCCGTGACATCGAGGCCGTAAAACGGCACAGATGCCTGATAAGATCCGGCCTGAAGGCGCGGCTCGACGCGATCGGTTCGCGAGATGATGACAAAGACGCGGCCGGTGATCGGCCCGGCATCGAGGGCTGCCGGATAGCTGATCTCAAAGCGTACCGGCGCCACCCGCGCCGCCGTTTCGGTTCCTGCACAGAAGGCAAGCAGGGAGGCAATAAACAACAAAAGGATTAGTCTGCGCGTCATCTTCTTCTCGCTTTCACCGGCCTGACAGGCAGCCGGCGAAATAAAAGGCGGGCCTGCCTTGACACAATTCTTCGGGGTGAGGCACACTTCCCGGCAATATACGAAACATTGGCAATATTCCATTTACTTCTACCGTGAAGTCGCCGCTGGCGCAAGAGTTGGTGGTGAGTGAGTGAGATGCCGGCAGGAAGTTTCGAGAGATACTGGCATCCGGCTGAGGCCGGGTGAGCACGGAAGAGAGAATTTCAACATCGTTCAATACGAGGAGGCTTGTAGTTCATGTCCGTCAAACCGTTCGAGCCGAAGTTCATGAAGATTGGCGTGCTGACCGCCGCGTTGCAGGAGTTGACGCCGCGCGAGAAGCGCGATCCCGATCCGGATCTGGCGATCGAGGAGTGGGTCGAGTACGCGCGCGAACTGGGCGCGGATCACATTCAGCTGTCAGCGGCGCTCCACCCGTCGGTGGCCGACATTCCGGCAGAGGCGCTGCTCGATCCGGTTGCCAACACGCTCGATCTGCGCGAGCCGTTCAACAAGGATCGTGCGCGGAGGGTGCAGGCCTCCCTCGATGCCCACAAAGTCGGCATCTCCGAAGTTGGCTACTTCGACAACATGCTCCACGACGATCCGGAGATTCGTCGCAAGAAGTTCGATTTCATGATTCGGACGATGGATGCGGCGGTGCTGCTCGGTGTCGGCGCGGTCTGCGGCTTCGTCGGTCGCAACCAGAAAACGAACATGGATCAGAATCTGCTCGACTTCGAGGAGAACTTCATTCCGGTTCTCAAGGCAGCGAAGGAGCGTGGCCTCGTCTACCGGATCGAGCAGTGTCCGATGCCGGGCTGGGTACCGGGTGACAACTGGCACAACAACATTGCCTACACTCCGGGCACGTGGATTGCGCTTCACCGCATCTGTGAGAAGCACGGAGTCGGTGACCAGTTCCGTATCCACTACGATCCATCCCACGCGATCCTCATGGGCCAGGATACGCGCTCGGTCTTCCAGTATCTCAAGGATGAGGGCTACAATTTCCTGATCGGTGGATTCCACGTCAAGGGGCAGGTAGTCGATGCCAAAGGCGTTGCCGGCTGGGGGTATGGTGGCCAGACAGTGGAGCGCGGTGACATGATCAACGGCCAGCCCTCAGCGAGCGCGGCCGATCACCTCAATGCGTGGAAGAAGCAGGTGATCCTCTGCGAGCATGAGTTGCCGGGGACGGCGAAGCACGATCCGCTCGCCTACCTGCAGAACCGCACGGTCGACTGGCTCGATCATCAGTTGGCAGCACGTGAGCTGCTGGCACTCGACCCGGCAGACACCTTCCTCATCGTTGAGCACGAGTATCCCAAGGCGCGCATTCAGGACAAGGAGAAGCTGAAGCCGATCCTCCAGGGTTCGATCGCCTTCACCCGTCGCATCGATGAGGCCGCCGCCTGCATGTACGCCCTCCAGAGCGAGGTGCTGGCCGGACAGGGCATCCCGGTTCAGGGCGTCGGTCGTCAGGCCTATCGGTCATAACGTGATCATCGACGTGGAGTCGGACGACTCCACGTCAATTCTTCTCATTCCGGCCAATCGGGGGACTATGAAAAAGAGTATATCGACCATCGCCATAATTTTGCTGGTCGCCATGACGACGATCATCACCGCTCCGGATATCGGAGCACAATCACGCAAGGCCGGCAAACTGCGACTGCTTTACGTGACACAGTCGCTCGGTTTCCGTCACCAGTCGCTCCATAAATCCGAAGAGATCATGGAGCAGCTCGGGAACAAACACGGGTTTGACGTCACCCTGACGCAGATGGCCGAGCTGAAACTGACGACGGCCGGCATCAAAAACTACGATGTCATCGTCTTCTACACCACCGGCGAGATCCCGCTGAGCGACGAACAGAAGACGCTGCTCACCAACTGGATCAAGGCAGGCGGGTTCTTCATGGGACTGCACAGCGCGGCTGACACCTTCTACAAGTGGCCCGTCTATGGTGAGATGCTCAACGGCTGGTTTGACGGCCACCCGTGGACGCAGGAGACAGAGGTGACGGTCAGGGCTGATGATCGCAGCCATCCGATCTCGCGCCATCTGCCGGAGTCGATGACCTTCAAGGAAGAGATCTACCAGTTGAAGGAGTTCGATCCGGCAAAGGTCAGGGTGCTGGTCAGCCTCGACACGACAAAGACTAACATGACGCTGAAGGGGATCAAGGCCAAGCAGTTTCCGCTGGTCTATTATCGGGATTATGGCAGGGGCAAGGTGGTCTACAACGCCTTTGGCCATCGTCCGGACATCTGGACCTCGGAGTGGTACCAGACGATGCTCGTCAATTCGATAATGTGGGGAACCGGCCGAATGAAGTAGGCGGCGTCAGAGAGATTCTGCAGTGAGCGGGGAGTGGGGTGAGAGCCTCACTCCCCGCGGTCATTTGCGGCTTGCCATCAGGCTTCATTGACAAGCCATCAGGCTTCATTGACAAGCCATCAGGCTTCATTGAGATGATTGCGGGCCCAGAGGGCTGCACCGATGAGGCCGGCAGTATTGCCGAGTCTGGCGGGGACGACCTCGATCTCGGCAGCCTCACGAAGGAAGCATCGTTTGAGGATCGAGCGGCGGATCGGATCGAGGATGAGGTCGCCGGCGGCAGCAACGCCTCCGCCAATGACGATGCGACGCGGGCTGACGGTAAGAATGATGTTGTTGATGCCGGCACCGATCACCTCGCCGGCAAACTCATAGATTTCACAGGCAATGCGATCACCGGCGAGTGCCGCCTCGGAGATCAGTTCAGGCGTGATGCGATTGAGGTCGCCACCGGCGAGGGTGGCGATCTTCGTCTCCTGGCCCTGAACCACGGCCTTCATCCCCATGGCCGAGATGGCCGGCCCGGAGGCAAATGACTCGATACAGCCGCGATTGCCACACCCACATTGCGGGCCATTGATATCGACGCTGATGTGGCCAAGCTCTCCGGCCGAGCCGGTCGGACCAAGGTGAAGGCGTCCGTTGACCACCAGGCCGCCGCCGATGCCGGTACCCAGTGTCAGGCAGGCAATATCGACCCCGCGCCCCGCACCAAAGCGCCACTCTCCGAGGGTCATCGCGCGCGCATCGTTGATCAGGGCGACCGGCAATCCGGTCCACTTTGAGAGGAGATCCCGCACCGGAACATCGATCCAGTGACCGGGAAGATTGGTCAGAAAGACGGTAGTTCCCTTCCCGATGTCGATCGATCCGGGCAGCCCGACGCCGATCCCGCCAATCTCTGCCACCGTCAGGCCGCTCTCCGTCGCGATGCGGTCAACCACCTTTGCCATGCTCGCGATCACCGCGTCATGCCCCTCTCGCGAGTTGGTCGGAACCGAGTGTACCGCCGCGATCTCGCCAGTCTCCGTGTTGACCAGCGCCGCCTTGATATTCGTTCCTCCAAGGTCAATGCCAATGTATCTCGTTTTATCAGTCATAGTAAATTTATGTTATCGAATCGATTTAAAGGACTCTTCGTCAATCCCGACACTATGCTTTACCACATGCTTTACCACGAAACCGCACCATGAAAGCACACCACCAAAGCACGGTCAGCCTGGTCACAGATTCTTCACGATAATCGGCGAATTTACCACGGTCAAAATATAAATTCAAAGAGGCCGATCCTCTCCGACGCCACGAGGCTGAGCCGCCCCGGGGATCCTGCTGACCATTACACGGAGCCCTCTCCTGATCGACTGACGGTCAGTGATTTTGCCCGATCGAGAGATCAATGTCAGGGTGAGTCCGGCTTACTCTCGCCTTCCCGCGCCGGCTCGGGTAATATCTTCGGCGTCCCTGATTGCAGAGATCACGAGCTAACTATCGAAATACCAAAGAAGAGTGAGAATCGACCATGGATCTGAAACTCCGCGTGCAGCTTTCGCTGATGATGTTCGCCCAGTATTTTGTCTGGGGAGCGTGGTATGTGACGGCCCCGAACTACCTTGGAACGATCGGCTTCACCGCCTCCGATTTTGGCTGGACCTACTCGGCCGGGCCGATAGCCAGCATCATCTCGCCGCTCTTTGTCGGGATGATTGCCGACCGCTTCTTCCCGGCGCAGCGGGTGATGGCGGCGCTGCACATCCTCGGCGGGTTGCTGATGTTTTACACTGCCAGCCTCATGAGCGGTGGTGCCTCGCCAAACGCCATCAACTTCGCGCTCTTCGCCTACAATCTGACCTACTACCCGACGCTGGCACTGGCCAACACCCTGGCGATGAAGAACATCAGTGATTCAGAGAAGGATTTCCCGCGAATCCGCGTCTTCGGAACGATCGGATGGATCGCGGTGGGGCTGACGCTGACGGTGCTGCAGTGGGAGACGAAGATCTCGATGTTCCACCTCTCGGGTGGAGCGGCGATCGCGCTGGGAATCTTCAGCCTGATGCTGCCGCACACGCCGCCGGTCGCCGAGGGTCGCATCTCGGCACGCCAGATCTTCGGGCTCGACGCCCTCGCACTGCTCAAGGATCGCTCCTATCTGACCTTCATGGCCGCCTCGTTCCTGATCTGCATTCCGCTCTCGTTCTACTACCAGATTGCCAGCCGCGTCGTCGAAATGAGCGGGCTGCCAATCGGACAGACGATGTCATTCGGGCAGATGTCGGAGATCTTCTTCATGCTGATCATGCCCTTCTTCTTTGCACGGCTCGGTGTGAAGTGGATGCTTGGGGTTGGAATGATCGCCTGGGTGCTGCGCTACGCCCTCTTCGCTTTCGGGGCACCGCAGCAGATTCGCTGGATGATTCTGCTCGGGATTGTGCTGCACGGAATCTGCTATGATTTCTTCTTTGTCACCGGTCAGATCTACACCGACCAGGTAGCGCCAAACCGGATCCGGGCACAGGCTCAGGGGCTGCTGGTGCTCTTCACGCTCGGGCTGGGGATGGCGATCGGTGCGCAGATTGCCGGCCGGGTTGAGGCGCAGCATACGACTGAGGCCTCAAAGAAGGCAGCAGCACAAGTTGTGGCGCTCAGCCGGCGGGTCGATGAAATGAAGGCCGGATTGACCGCCGAGCAGGCGGCGGAGAGTAAGGAAATCAAAGAACTCGAAGGTGAGAAGGAGCGGCTGCGCGTCGAGGAGCTGAAGGCGATTGAGTGGAAGCCCCTCTGGGGCAAGCCGGCGATCTTCGCGGCCATTGTCTTTGCGCTCTTCGTTCTCTTATTCAACAACCGGCCGCGCGAAAGGGCGGCCTGATCGATGAATCATTCAGCTAAATCGGAACACGCACCATTGGGAGACGGCCCGGTAGAATCGTCACGAATCATGGACATGTCTCAATGTTGTGTGTTCCGATGCCGGCAGTTTCTATTCAGGAGAAGGAGATAATCATGAAAACGAGAGTCTGGCAGGCGGCAACGACCGCCCTGATCTTTCTGACAATTCTCACCGGGTGCAAGTCAGCGCCGAGGCAGGAGACGCCGGCACCGGAGACGGTGCCGATGAGGCCGGTTGGCGGCTCATCCGGGCTGGCCGTCGGGCACGGCTCCGGCGACTCGGCAACCTCGTCACCAGGATCAATGGGCGAGGCGGGAATGGGCAGCCCGACGGGCGGGCAGTCATCAGCCGGTCCACTGAAATGGACGGCACCTGCCGGCTGGAACGACGGCCCGGAGAAGCCGATGCGTGCCGCGACCTACCTCGTACCGGCAGCTGGCGGCGATCGTGAGGGCGGTGAATGTGCAATCTTTGTCAATATTGGCGGCGGGGTGCAGGCCAATATTGATCGCTGGATCGGTCAGTTCAGCCAGCCCGATGGCAGCCCGTCAAATGCGAAGGCAAAGCAGAAGCGCGAGACGATCAACGGCTTCGGTGTGACCACCGTCGATCTTACCGGCACCTTCAACTCCGGAGGGATGGGAATGGGCGGAGCAACGACGCCCAAGACCGGATACCGCCTGCTCGGTGCCATCGTCGAGGCTCCCTCCGGCGAGGTCTTCTTCAAGCTGACCGGTCCCGAAAAGACGATCACCGCCGCTCAGAAGGACTTCCAGTCACTGCTGAAATCCATCAGGTAGCAAACAACCAGGTAGCAAACAGCCAGGTAGCAAACAGCCAGGTAGCAAACAGCCAGGTAGCAAACAGCCAGGTAGCAAACAACATACCGCTAAAAACAGCCGGATGGCCGACCTTCGGCGATCACGGCAAAAAACGCAGGGGATGACGGGCAGAACCCGACTCCCTGCGTTTTGTTTTTTGATCTGCTTGCCGCCTTTCGGCAAACCTTATTTCTTGCGACCGAACGCGCGAACGTAACCGACCAGCGCGGCCACCTGTGCCGGCTTGAGAGCGCCCTTGAAGCCGGGCATGACACCAACTCCGTTGTTGATACCTGTGACCAGTTGCTTGTTGGTGCGTGATGCCTGCCATTTGGCATCGGTGAAATCGGGTGGTTGCAGGCTCTCGATACCCTTGCCATTCTCGGCGTGGCACTTGGCACACTGGGTGTTGTAGACGCCCACGATACCACCCTTCGACTGGGCGGTCACCTCCGGACGGGCGGCAACGAGGATGACAACGGCAAAAATTGGCAGTAATGATAGGATCAATGCTTTCTTCATCTGAATCTGTCTCAACGCTCCTTCACGAAATTTAGAACTCCCTGAGCGGGTACGATCCCGAACAATATAAAATCGTATAACTTCGATTCGGCCTGATGCAAGCGGAGAGGCCGTCTGACAGCTTCTGAGAGAAATCTTCGGGCAGGCCAATCGCACTATGAATTGAAAGAATCTTCCGAATTCCGGCAGCAGGATGGTGGACAGGAAAGTGTGATTGCCACGGGAAAGGGAGCAATCAAAAGGACAAACAGACCTTCGTGGCTTCGTGTAAGCCAACCAGTTGGCCCGGGCCGTATCGACGGAGACTCGCAGACGAAGCCACGAAGGGGCAGGATTCAGGATCCCGGCTGTTTCTGTTTAGCCGGCTGTCTCTGTCTAATCAGGCAGAGATTCCGGCGACGGTTCAGGCAGAAAGAAGCTGAGGACGAGCCCAATCGCATAGAGAGACCCGCCAACGATAGCCGCTGCCCAGGCCAGCCGGGTTGCCGGCGAACCGGCAGGGACGAATCGCAGCATCTGCGTCGTCAGGAGGGCGGCGGAAGTGCCGATCATACGCCCGCCAATGTTGGCGGCGAAGCTCTCGCCGGTTCCACGCAAGTGGGTAGGATAGACACGTGGCAGATAGTTTCCCCAGAAACTGAGCTGGGCAACGGTGAAGAAACCGGCGAAGAAGATGCCCCACTTGAGGCCATCGAGGCTTGACGTTGCCGGGAAGATGAAGACGAGCGGGAGAATGATCAGCCCGGGGATCTGGAAGACGCGGATAAGGCCGCGGCGACTGGCGATCCAGAGTGCGAGCGCGGCAAGAGCGAAGCGGCCGACAAGTCCGCCGATCTCCTGCCACTGCTGGACGGAGGCAACGATCGGGCGCTGTTGCGGTGGTGGGAGCAGACTAACCTCCGGCAGACCGGGAACGATCTGCGGGATCTGCTGGATCGCGCCAAAGGCAATCCCAAGGCTGCAGGCGAACATCAGGCTGGTGACGATCGTCGTGCGACGGTAGGCAGGCTGGAAGAGTTCGGCAAGGCTCGGTCGTCGCAGAGTTCCCGCCTCCTTCTTCCGTTGCCAGACCGGCGACTCCGGCAGGAAGGGGCGAATGATAATCAACGGGATTGCCGGAATCAGCCCGGAGATCAACAGGTAGCGCCAGTCATCGTGACGGCCGTGAATCATCGGCAATGAGGTGACGTTGCGCGCAATCAGCCAGGCC
>CAIKMY010000342.1 GCA_903828635.1 uncultured Acidobacteriota bacterium | reverse complement strand
TCGAGGGGAGACATCGAGCGATTATCAGAGGTTGATGATTGGCTTGTCTCAAAACAAAAGAGGAGGAGCAGAGATATGAAGAGCTTGATCACTAACGATGGAAGCCTGAGGAGAGGTCTCCTTGCCGTGGGCATAGCAATGCTGATGGTGGCGGGGGCAAGCGCCCAATGGCAGCGCGGACCGGGCGGACCCGGCGGGCCGGGCGGTCAGGGTGGCCCCGGGGGACCGGGAGGCATTCCATTTCGCGAGCTCAATCTGACTGTCGATCAGCATAATCAGATTCGCGCCATTCAGGAGAAGTCAATGGAAGGCTTTCAGGCGACTCGCGAGCAGATGAAGGAGATTGCTGAGCAGCGTCGCGCAATCGTTCATGCTGATGCCTTTGACGCCGCTGCCGCAAGGGAACTGGCTGCTCGCGAAGCTGCACTGCAGGTCGAGATCTCCGTAGCCCGCATGCAGACTGAGAATGCTATCTACAATGTACTCACTCCGGAGCAGAAGGCCAAGCTTGCCGAATTAGAGAAGAATCGCCCGCAGGGCCCGCCGATGGGTCGTCGTCCGTAACTGACATCCCCCCCCAGGCAACTCTCATCATCACGGAGCCGGGCTGACCGGCTCCGTGATCACCCACTGTAATAATGCCGACGAGTACTGCCGGAAGATGGAAAGACTGCTTTTCCTGCCATTCACCCTTTTTTCCAGTAAACAAAGACCCGGTCAGCGGCGTCAATTGCCCGCTTGTCATCATTGACGAGACCATAGATAGTCAGGGCCTGGATGATCTCGCCGTGGTTGATTGTCTTCGGATCACCAAAATAGGATTTCTCGGTGCCGACGCCGGTGCGGGTGTTGCCGGTGACATCGACCTCGCCGTTCTCGCGAATGCGGCTGATCTGCCAGGCGACGGCTGCGGGCAGGGCAGCCTCAAAGGCAGGGATTGGCAAATGGAGAGCAAGCACCTGACCGAAGAGGATCGAGACAGCATTGTAGCTTGAGTCCCGCCCATTCTTTTCAATGAAGACTCCGTCCTTGTCACGCCGGGTGAGGGCGTGATCGATCAGCCGGCGCGAAGCCGCGATCAGCTGATCGTCTTTGAGGACGAGGCCGCAGAGGCCGAAAGCCTTGGCGGCGATGATGACGCGATTGATAGCATGGCTGCTGTTGGTGATAATCGTCTCGTAGCCGGCATTGACGAAGGCCATGGCCCGCCGCATCTTCGGGATGATTGCCTCGATGCGCGCACGAAAATGCTTTTCGTGTGGCGACTGGCGAATGACGAGAATTGTCCGGCCGAGCTCCTGAAGGAAGAAGTAGGCGGTTTCGACCGCGGCACCGAGTGGTTTGGCGCTGGCGCCATTTGGCCTGGTGTTGGCCTCGAACCTGCCATCCTCCATCTGATGGGCAAAGGTCGTCTCGATGCCGCGCCAGGCATCGTCGGCAGTCTTCAGGTCATTGACGACCACGCCATAGATCACCGTTCGGCAGCTGCCGCGCTGAGTACCAGCCTCGATCCACTGACCTGCGCGCTGATTGGTGCCAACATGGCCATTGGCATCGGGGATGCTCCCGCCGATCAGCGCTTGCAGTCGCTCCTTCGGGATGCGTCGCAGCAGCTCATACTCGCTCATCTGCCGACTGGGTACACTGTCACCAGGTGTTGCCATTGCTGTCACGGCAGTCACTGCCAGAATCAATGCCGAGATGACGGTATTCAGCTTCATGCGACACTCCCTCGGTTACTGCTTTGCCGGTCCGCGATCCCACCAGTACTGCTTTTCGAGCCTCTTCTGTGTCGGCCAGACCTGATCGAGCGTCTCGCCATCGAAGAGTTCACCATTCTTCATGACCATTTTGATGGTAGTCGAGTGGCGAATATCGGCCAGCGGATTCCGGTCAAGGATGACAAGATCGGCGAGTTTGCCGGCTTCGAGTGAGCCGAGATCACGATCGAGTCCGATCGCCTCGGCACCAAAGATCGTTGCGCAGCGGAGCGCCTCGTGAGGCGTCAGCCCTCCTGATTGCAGTGCCTGGAGCTCCCAGTGGCAGCCAATCCCCTGCATCTGGCCGTGCCCGCCAAGCCCGACACGACCACCGGCACGGACGATTTTGGCCACACCGCTGGCAATCCCCCGGTAGCCGTACTCGTCGGGATGGAACCATTGACCACGCCGCCGCAGCATTGTGTTGAGCAGATCCCGCGGGATGAATCTTGCCAGCTTGGCATTCCCGACGACATCGGTATTTTCAAAGAAATAGTTCTCGGTCCACGGGGCGCCATAGGCCACCAGCAGCGTCGGTGTGTAGAAGGTCTTCGACTGTGCGACAAACTCGGCGATATCCTTGTAAATTGGCTGGATTGGCAGCGAGTGCTCATTGCCGGAGAAGCCATCGATCATTTGCGAGAGATCGAGCTTCATATCGAGCGCGCCCTCGGTGGTCGGAGTTATCCGGAACTCGCGGCAGGCTTCGGCCACCCACTGGCGGACGATACGATCGCCGGCAACATACTGCTTGAGCGTCATCGTCCGGTAGGCCTCGCTGTAGCGCTTGATGTAGTTACGTGTTGCCTCGCGGTCATCCAGGCCTGAGCGGTCGAAGACGCCCGGGCCGGTGGTATAGATGCGTGGACCGAGGATCTCGCCACTCTCGACGAGATCGGCATAGGCGTAGACATCGGTCGTCGCGCTCTGCGGATCCCGGGTCGTCGTCACGCCGTATGCCAGATTGGCGAGATACTGCCAGACCTGTGTCTGGTGGACATCCCGCGGTGGCCACATATGGGCGTGGACATCGACCAGCCCCGGAATGATCGTCTTGCCGGTAAGATCGATGATGCGCGCACCCGCCGGATAAACGGGTTTGCCCTTTGCCGGCATGGCCCGAACTTCGGTAATCCGGTTGTCGACGATGATGATCTCGCCGCGCTCGATCACCTCGTCACCCTTCATCGTCACGATCCGCGCACCACTCAGCACCAGTGTGCCTGTCGGTTTCGGGCGCGGCTGCTCGACGATCACCTCGACGCTCTCCGACTTCTCCGCGTCGATTGCCTGGCGGTAGAAACGATCTCCCCACGACCAGGTAAGCGTCCGACCATCACTCGACCAGCCAAGATAATCACCACCCTCGGCCGAGAGCTTCTTCACCGGCACTGAGGCTGAGCCTCCGGTGACGCTGACGTTGACCGTTTCGCGTCCGGCGCGCGGGATCGTCACGAGGTAGTGCTTGCCCTGAACCTCGCAGAAGGCTTTTGTCCCATCCGGCGAGATCATGATCGATGAGGCTCCCGGTGGGTTCGGCGGGGCCCCGGTGCCGGTAATCTTGAGGTGCGTCCGGCGATCCAGCCCGTCCAGTCGCACCGAGGTCAGTCCCTGTGAAGTCGTCAGATAGACTCTTCCCGGATCATTGCTGAAGTGGGGATAGCGCCCGCCCTGGGCCGGGCCGATCAGCACCGAGTCGCCACCACCTGCCGGAATATAGCGCAGATCGCTGCCGGTAAAGCCCTCGATGCCCGTCACCTCACCCTCGGCGTGGCCGTGCAGCAACGCCTCTGTCTCCGAGAGATAGTCGTGCTGCTCTTTCAAATCGGCATAGAGTTGATCATCGATCGACCCGGAGACAAAGACGATCTTCGACCCGTCCGGTGACCACGCCGGATAACGGTAAAAGGCCGCTCTTCGCGTCAACTGCTCCGGCACACCGCCCTCCGCCGCGACACGGTAGATTCCGCCTCCCGTTCGTGACCAGGTTACGAACGCAATGTAGCGCCCATCCGGTGACCAGGATGGCATGAATTCACCATCTGTCAGGCTGGTCAGTCGCCGTGGTCTCCCTCCCGACAGCTCCATCGTGTAGATCTTGTTGAAGACGGTGAAGGCTACACGTCTGCCGTCCGGCGAGAGCGCCGGATAGCGTATCAGTCGCGCCCTCACCGTCGGGCTGTCGTCAACCCGATAATCGAAGCGCAGTCGCGCCGCCAGATCCATCTCCACCCGGGCGCTGAAGGGGATCGTCGACGCTCTTCCCGTCTCGAAATCGACGCGCTTGATCTTCCCGTCAGCATTGACAATCAGCGATTTGCCATCGGGCAGAAAGGCGTAACCCGGGAAGGTGTCGCGCGTTGCCCGCGACTCCTGGTCATCACGCGCCACATTGTCGATCAGCCACCGCTCATTGCCCGTTTCCAGATCGCGCACCCGCAGCGCCGTTCGCGTCTCCCAGCGCGTCGCATAGACGAGGCGCTTCCCGTCAGGCGTCAGCAGCGGCCGCATCGCGCTTCCCTGGGCATTGGTGATCGTGGCTGTTTCACTCGTCTCCCGGTCGAAGCGCACGATCTGCCAGATCGGGAACTGCGCATTGTAATTGAATGCACCCGTGCGCTGCGCCCAGTAAATGAAGCGGCCATCTGGTGAAGCGACTGCACCCATCTTGTTGAGCTGCTGCCGCGGTGCCCCACCCTCCCCTCCGGGGGCTGCCGGGGGCGGCGGTGATGGCCCGACACTCACTCCCGTTCCTCCGTCCTTGTGCCACATGTAAATATGAAACGTTCCGATACCACGCTCCGATTTCGATGCCAGCACGTAGTTGCCATCCGCTGTCCACGAGGGTGAGACATACATCAGCATCCCGCTCGATCGCCCCTTCGTCAGTGCTCGCGCATCACTCCCATCTGCCTTGCACGTCCAGAGCTGCTCCGCGCCACTCCGATCGCTCGTGAAGACTATCCGACTCCCGTCCGGCGAAAAG
>CAIKMY010000341.1 GCA_903828635.1 uncultured Acidobacteriota bacterium | reverse complement strand
CGATCTCGCCAAGCTGGATGACGTGGCTGGCGATGTTGATATCGAATTCGCGCAGCAGCATTCGTGCGAGGGCCCCGACGGCGACGCGCATGGTCGTTTCACGTGCGCTGGCTCGTTCGAGGATGTCTCGCAGGTCGTGCCGGTCGTATTTCTGGCCACCGACGAGGTCGGCATGGCCCGGCCGCGGCCGAATTACGCGACGATCGCGCTCCGGCGGGGATTCCGGCCTCTCCACAGCCATCACTTCCAGCCAGTTCCTGAAGTCGCGATTCTCAACCATCAGCGCGATCGGAGATCCGAGCGTCTCTCCGTGCCGAACTCCGGTGAGTATCTGCGCCTGGTCGGTCTCGATCTTCATCCGTCCGCCGCGACCATAACCCTGCTGCCGACGCCACAGCTCGTGGTTGATCGATCCGGCCTCGACCGGCAGTCCTGCCGGCAGCCCCTCCACTGTCGCCACCAGCGCCCGCCCGTGTGATTCTCCCGCCGTAGTAAAATTGAATGACATCAGATGACTGTTCCCGTTGATGATAAAAGCCGATACTGTTTACCGGCTAAAGGTTCAGTATAATTTCTTTCTTTGATTTCAGGCAAATGGCAGCGGGAACCGTTTCCGGTCACGGAGCGGGGATTATGGGGATGAGTCGGGATTGAGTGGCAGCGACTGGAGCTTTTTTCTCAACGGGGTTAGAATCACTGCCGTTTCCCGAGCCTGACGACCCAATTCCGGGGAGATAGTTCGGGAATCGTTCATCAAATTATTTCAAGGACAGTCAGAGCTATGAATAAACTTGATCGTTTGTCACGACGTGCTTTTGTCGTCGGGTCGCTCGCCACGGCGACGACCTGGGCGGCGAGCCGGGACCGAATTCCCGGATCGAACAACCGCCTGCGCATTGGAGTCATCGGGTGTGGCGGACTTGCCCGCGGTGCCCACATCCCCTCACTGATGGCCATGAAAGAGAAGGACAATGTCGAGATTGTCAGCGTCTGCGATGTCTATCGCAGGAATCTCGATGCGGGGGTGCAGCTGACCAGTGCCAAACCCTTCACCGATTATCGTGCCATCCTTGACCAGAAGGATATTGATTATGTGCTGATCGCCACGCCGGAGCACTGGCATGCGAAGATGACGATCGATGCCGCTGATGCCGGCAAACACATCTACTGCGAGAAGCCGATGACCTGGTCGATTGAGCAGGGCAAAAAGGTCGTCAGCAAGATTCGGCAGACCGGTGTCAAGCTGCAGGTTGGTGTGCAGGGCATGTCGGATGATTCCTACGAGACGGCAAGGAAGTACATCGAGCAGGGGGCAATCGGCAAGGTGGTTCAGGCGCAGATCGACTATTCGCGCAATCACAAGGACGATTTCTGGGTTGGCAGGATGGATCCGGATGTTAAGCCGGGAGTCAACCTTGACTGGAACGCCTGGCTCGGGCCGGCTCCGAAGCGTCCTTTCGATCCCGATCGCTTCTTCCATTGGCGACGTTACTGGGACTATTCCGGCGGGATTGCCACCGATCTCTTCGTCCATCGCATCACGCGGCTGATCAAGGCGATCGGGCTCAGGTTTCCGGAGAGAGTCGTTGGCACCGGTGGCAAGTGGGAGTTCACGAAGTCGCCGGCGGAGATCCCGGACACTTTCAATATGATCTGTGATTACCCGGGCGGCCCGACGGTCATCTGCGTTTCGTCGATGGCCAATGACACCCCGATTCCGCACGTCATTCGCGGCCATGAGGGAACGATCGAGTTCACTCGCAGCGGCTTCACCATTCGCCCGCAGCGCCAGTTTAGTGAAGGGAAGCAGGAGATCGTTCACCAGAAGACCGGTGGCGAGGACATCACCCTGCATCATCGCAATCTGCAGGATGCGATCCGCAACGGAGCGGCCCTCAAGTGCGACGTTGATCTGGGCTATTATGGAGTTGTCGCCGTCGGACTGGCGGTCGAGTCATTCCGCAAGAGCCGTTATATGAAGTGGGATCCGCGCCGCGAAAAGGGCGTTTGAGGGGGGTAGTTTCAGGCAGAGGGGGGCCGAAGTGTAATCGGGTTCGGCCCCCACCCCTCCGAGCCCGCTTCTTGTCAGGCCATCTCCCGTTCGCGGAGGTATTTGATCTTGTCACGCAGCTCGGCAGCACGTTCGAATTCAAACTTTTTCGCGGCTTCACGCATCTCCTGGTCGAGTCTGGTGATCGTCTCCTCGATTTTTTCACGACTATAGCCATCGAACTCGTCGAGGTTGAGGGGTACCTTGAAGTAATCGGCCTCATAAGCGGTGACGAGAGTGGCCTCGATCGGCTTGACGATCGAGCGCGGGGTGATGTCGTGATCGAGATTGAAGTGGTGTTGCTTTTCGCGGCGGCGCTGAGTTTCATCGATCGCCCGGCGCATCGAGTCGGTGATGCGGTCGGCGTAGAGGATTGCCTTGCCGTTGGCGTTGCGTGCAGCACGGCCGATCGTCTGAATCAGCGATGATTCGCTGCGCAGAAAGCCCTCCTTGTCGGCATCGAGAATGGCGACGAGCGAGACCTCGGGCAGGTCGAGCCCCTCGCGCAGGAGATTGATGCCGACGAGGACATCGAATTCTCCCTTACGCAGGTCGCGCAGAATCCTGATCCTTTCCAGTGTTTCGATCTCCGAGTGCATGTAGCGGGCACGAATGCCGAGATCACCATAATAGTCGGCGAGATCCTCGGCCATCTTGCGCGTCAGGGTGGTGACGAGGACGCGCTCGTTGCGGGCAACGCATTTGCGTACCTCTCCAAGCAGGTCGTCGATCTGTCCGCGTACCGGGCGAACCTCGACCTCGGGATCGAGCAGCCCCGTTGGCCGGATGATCTGCTCGACAACAACCCCCTGCGCCTGCCTCAGTTCATAAGGTCCCGGCGTCGCCGAGACATAGATGACCTGCCCGACCCGCTGCTCCCACTCCTCAAATCTCAGCGGGCGGTTGTCGAGCGCCGATGGCAGGCGGAAGCCGAAGTCGACCAGAGTCTGCTTGCGTGCCCGGTCGCCATTGTACATCCCGCGAATCTGCGGGATCGACTGGTGGCTCTCGTCGACGATGACGATCGTGTCCTCCGGCAGGTAATCGAAGAGCGTCGGCGGAGGATCGCCCACGGCACGCTGCGTCAGGTGGCGCGAATAGTTCTCGACCCCGCGGCAGTAACCCAGCTCGTTGAACATTTCAAGGTCATACATCACCCGCTGGTGCAGGCGTTGCGCCTCGATCAGTTTGCCCTGCTCGATCAGTTGCGGCTCCCACCATTCAAGCTCCTGCTTGATTGTCGTCACTGCCCGCCTGATGGTCGCCCGCGTCGTCACGTAATGGGTCTTGGGAAAGATCGCCACCCGCTGGTCATGCTTCCTGATCACCTCACCAAGCAGCGGGTCGATGGTTGAGATCGAGTCGATTTCGTCACCCCAGAGCTCAATTCTCAGCGCCTTGTCCTCGTAGCTTGGATAAACCTCGACGACGTCGCCGCGTACGCGGAATGTGCCGCGGGTGAACTCGATGTCGTTGCGCTCGTAGAGCAGCTCGACCAGCCGCTTGATCAGTTCATTGCGGCTGATGCGCTGGCCCGGTTCGATCCACATCAGCATCCCATAATAGGCGTCCGGATCGCCAATGCCGTAGATGGCCGAGACCGAGGCCACGATGATCACGTCGCGCCGCTCAAAGACCGACCTCGTCGCTGAGAGGCGCAGCCGGTCGATCTCGTCGTTGATGGTCGCTTCCTTCTCGATGTAGGTGTCGCTTGCCGGGACGTAGGCCTCCGGCTGATAGTAATCGTAGTAGCTGACAAAGTACTCGACGGCGTTGTTGGGAAAGAATGTCCTGAACTCCTGATAGAGCTGGGCAGCGAGAGTCTTGTTGTGGGCCATGACCAGCGCCGGCCGGTTGACCTGCTGAATGACCGAAGCGGCAGTGAAGGTCTTGCCGCTGCCCGTGATCCCGAGCAGCACCTGGTGCTTTTCGCCATCATTGAGCCCGGCGACGAGGCTGGCAATCGCTTCCGGCTGATCACCCTGCGGTCGATAGTCCGATACAAGTTGAAAATCCATAACTCGCCGATTCTAAATCGGAAGACGCCGTATTGGAAAACGGCGCGCTGGAATCGTCACTAATCAGGTTGGACTAATCCCGGCGATGGGGTGATAATTGGGCGTTATTTGAGCATGATGGTCTGGAAGTGATGGAAAGCTGGCAATTATTCAATATACAAGGAGATCAGAATGAGCGGGGATGAACTGAGTCGTCGGGAGTTTCTGGATCGGACGGTGATAGCAGGCGCAGGGCTGGCGGCCACGGGCGGCTTGGGCAGTGTGGCGAAGAAGCGACTGGTGATGGTTGGCACGGGTGGTCGTGGGACCTCGATGTGGGGAACGGATGTCGCGAAGACGTACAGCGATTATGTCGAGTTTGTCGGGCTCTGCGACAGCAATCGGAAGCGGGTCGAGGTGGCGAAGCAGATTATAGGCGTCAACTGTCCGACCTACACCGATTTCGACCGGATGATTCGCGAGACGCGGCCGGATACGGTTATTGTCACCACGCGCGATTCGGCCCACGATGAATATATTGTCCGTGCGCTCGAGCTTGGCTGCGACGTCATCACCGAGAAGCCAATGACGACCGATGAGGTCAAGTGCCAGAAGGTGATCGACGCCGAGAAGAAGTATGGGCGGCCGATCATCGTTGGCTTCAATGCGCGCTATTCGGCGATCGCCGAGAAGACACGCGAATATCTTGCTTCGGGAGTCCTTGGACCGATCACCTCGGTCGATTTCCACTGGTATCTCGACACGCAGCATGGAGCTGATTACTTTCGCCGCTGGCACGCCTACCGACGCAATTCGGGATCACTCTGGGTCCACAAGGCGACCCATCATTTCGATCTGATCAACTGGGCCATGGATGCCGAGCCGGTTGAGGTCAACGCCTTTGGCGATCTGCGCCGCTATGGCAAAAGCAACAAGTTCCGCGGTGTCAACTGTCGCACCTGCCCGCACAAAGCGGACTGCAAGTTCCACTGGGACATCACGAAGAACCCGACGGCGATGAAGCTCTATGTCGGCTGCGAGTCGGAGGACGGCTACCTGCGCGATGCCTGTCTCTTCCGCGAGGATATCGATATCTGGGATACGATGACCGCCAATGTCAGGTATAACAATGGTGCAATCATGAGCTACTCGCTGAATGCCTTCATGCCCTACGAGGGATACAGCATGTCGTTTAACGGGATCAACGGCCGGCTCGACATCCGGGCGTATGACCGCCAGCCGTGGCCGGTGACTTCAAATGCCGAGTTTCGTCTGAGCCTCAATTTTGGTCGGTCGGAGCTGGTTGAAGTCAGGGTGAGCGAGGGTGGGCATATGGGGGCCGATCCAAAATTGAAGGACATGATCTTCAAGCCGGGAGTACCTGATCCGCTGCGCCAGCGTGCCGGTTCGCGTGCCGGAGCGATGTCGTTGCTGACAGGGGTGGCGGCGGTGCGGAGCATCGAGCGCGGGACACCGATCAGGATTGCCGACCTCGTCAAATTCTGAGACCACGATAACCACAATTGACACAGGATAAGAGATGACTGAACAGATTTCATTTTCCGCCGATCGCTTTTTCGATGCGGAGAGGCAGCAGGCAGAGATTGCGAGGAGTCTTTACGATGAGGTAGCGGGAGCGCCGCTGGTCTGCCCGCACGGACATGTCGATCCGCGGATGTTCGCCGATCCCGATTACCAGTTTGGCTCACCGACAGAGTTGCTGCTGATTCCGGATCACTACATCTTTCGGATGCTCTATTCGCAGGGGATTTCGCTGGAGTCGCTGGGGATACCGCGGCTCGACGGCGGGCCGGTCGAGACTGATCATCGCCGCATCTGGCAGATCTTCGCCGAAAACTTCCATCTTTTCCGGGGGACCCCGACGGGGATGTGGCTCGGGCACGAGCTGCATGAACTCTTTGGCGTGCGGTTGAAGCTGAACGGGGCTAATGCGCAGGCGATCTACGATCAGATTGCAGAGTGCCTGAGGCAGCCGGAGTTCCGGCCGCGACGCCTCTTCGAGAAGTTCCGGATCGAGGTGCTGGCGACGACCGATGCGGCGAGTGACCGTCTGGAGCATCACCGGGCGATTCGTGCTTCGGGATGGAGCGGGCGTGTGGTGCCGACCTTCCGTCCCGACGGGGTGGTCAATATCGATCGTCCCGACTGGAGGCAGAACCTGCATGATCTGGGTGAGGTCTGTGGCTATGAGATTTCCAGCTACTACCATCTGATCAGGGCGCTGGAGGAGCGGCGGGCATTCTTCCGGGAGATGGGGGCGACGGCGACCGATCATGCGGCACTGACGCCGCTGACGTGCGAGTTGAGTGATGCCGAGGCGGAGACGATCTTCGAGCGAGCGCGGCGCGGCGTGGCGACGGAGGATGAAGCCGCGCGCTTCACCGGCCACCTGTTGATGGAGAATGCGCGAATGAGCATCGAGGACGGGCTGGTGATGCAATTCCACCCGGGATCATTCCGCAACCACAATCCGCTGATCTTCGAGCGATTTGGTTATGACAAGGGATGTGATATCCCGGTTCAGGTCGATTTTACGAGGAGCCT
>CAIKMY010000340.1 GCA_903828635.1 uncultured Acidobacteriota bacterium | reverse complement strand
TGCACCGTTAGGCCCAAGGAGCGCCAGCACCTCGCCGGCGGTAACCTCAATGCTGATGCTATCGAGCGCGCGCCGAACCTCAGGGCGCCAGAACCCGGCACGATATTCGTGAGTCAGACTCTCGATCTCAATCGCCACCATCTGCTCAAGGCCTCCCCTCGTCAAGCTGTTGCAGTTGATGGCGGCACGCCTCGCGCGTGAAAGCGTCATCGGCAATCGCCAGTGTCTCCAGCAGCAGTTGCCGCGCCGTCTCGCGCTCTCCGCCTCTCGCCAGCAGCGTCGCCGCCATCGACCTCATCCAGGATGGAGAACCCGGCAACCTCGCTCCCTCAGCGTAGGCAGCAGCCGCCTCCCGATAACGACCAACCCGCCAGCGAAGGTAACCCAGATCGTGCCAGAGTCGCCACTCATCCGGATTGTGTCGAATTGCCTCACGAGCAAAGCGCTCGGCAAGCGTGGGATCGCTCCCAACCAGAAAAAAAGCGCCGAAACGCCACGCAGAGAGATGCTGCGGGTCGAGCTCAACAACCTGATCGAGATATCGGGGCAGCAGCACCATCGAATGAATATCGAGTTGCTCCTGCCTCGCCGCCTCGCGTCCGAAATAGACAAGCGTCCGCACCCACAACCAATCGGCAAGCACCGTCTCGAAGCCCGCACTCCAGCGACGAAGCGATGTTCCGGCGGGCAGACCGAGCGCGCCGGCATCTGACACCGGCCCGGCGGGCCACTCGATGCCCGGCCGCATCGCCGCACTGGTGCTCAATGCGACAATCAGCATCAGCCACCATCTTCCACTGCCGTTACTGATTGCTGATCTCAAGATATCTGCCTCCGCCTGAAGACCAGTATTGTCGCACTGAGCAGAGCCACCATCCAGGCGATGGCATATCCTGTTGCACTGACCGACATGTCAAAAGTGATCGGCCTGCCGTGCCCGGCTGCGGCAAGCTGATTGAGTCTGGCAAGATCGGGGATCAGCACCATCAATGCACGAAACAGCAACCTCGTGACCGGCACTGACGACTCGGCGAACTGGCGCAACTCCGCACTCGACCGGCCAACCAGAAAAATCATCATCGCGATCATCGCCGAAAGCCGGCTCGTCGAAAAGCTTGAAAAGAAGAGTGCCAGCAGGGCAACGATCAACAATTGAAGAAGGGTCAGCCAGCCGGCTGCCCAGAGCCCGATCAGGCCACGCCATGAATTCCCGGAGACGAGAGCCAGAGTCAGCGTCAGCAGCCCAAGCATTGCCCCCCCCTGCAACAACAGCGCCAGTGACAGCCCAAGGAACTTGCCGATCACGATCTGTTCGCGGGTCACCGGGCGCGAAAGAAGCAGGTCGATGGTTCCGCGCTCGATCTCACCACCAAGAGAGCCGGCTCCACAAAGCGCCGAGACCGGCAGGCCGATCAGCACCATTGCCGCCAGGCCAACATCGATAATCAGCCGACGCTCGTCACCAACGGCAACGTAGGCACCGGCAAGCGCCACCAGCATTGCCACGACAAAGAGAATCGTGGCAGCAACGAAGAGGCGGTCGCGTACCACCTCACGCAGCGTATTGAGTACGATCAAGCCGATCATTCCTGCCCCGGATGCCGCCCGCTCTGCCGGGCTTTCAGTTCGCCGGCAATGCCGGCAGCAACACGCGCATTGTTACGAAGAAGGGCGATATTGGCCCGTAACGACCGGCCCGCGGTATGCCTCGCGACAAAGTCGAGCAGAAACGGGGTGACCGCCTTGCCGGAGATAGCTTGTCGAGCCGCTTCTTGCAGCGCGGCTTCGATCGAGACTGCAATCTCGTCCGCCGGCACCTCCGCCTCAGCTGGTGGCGGGACGACAACCAGCACCCCCGTGCCCGTCCCCAGCGCCCGGTGAGCCCTGACGATTGCCGCCACCTCCCGTGGTGAATCTGCACGACAATCAAGCCCGATCCCGCTCGATCGTGAATAAAAGGCTGGTAACTCACTTGTCCCGTATCCGATAACCGGCACTCCCAGCGTCTCCAGCACCTCGATCGTTGCCGAAAGATCGAGAATTGCCTTGGCTCCCGCGCAGACAGTGACGACACGATGCCTCGCCAGCGCCGCCAGATCGGCCGAGATGTCAAAGCTCTGCGCGGCACCGCGATGCACTCCGCCAATCCCCCCGGTGGCAAAGACCTCGATCCCGGCCCGCTCAGCAAGCAGGAGGCTGGCCGCGACGGTCGTCGCCCCCCACTGCCCCCGCGCCAGCGTCATCGCCAGATTTGCCGGATTGACCTTGACCACATCCTCCCGAGTCGCCAGCTCCCGCAACCGGTCCTTGTCCAACCCGATAATCGGCTCGCCTCCGACAATTGCCATTGTCGCCGGCAATGCCCCGATACTTCGCACCTCCTCCTCGCAACCGATCGCCGTCTCCAGATTGTGCGGCACCGGAAGCCCATGGGCAATCACCGTCGATTCCAGCGCGACCACTGGTCGCCCGGCCTTCAGCGCCTCTTCAACCTCTGACGATCGTGACACCATAAAATATGCCTCCGGGAATCTCCGCCTTCTCTTGATATTCAGGATTGACGGACTTACATTCTACTTCAATCTGGTCAGACGAACTCGATACCCGGCAAGGAGTCATTATGGCACGAAAAACACTGGCGGTAATCCTCGGCGGCGGACAGGGATCGCGCCTCTTCCCGCTCACCCGTGAACGATCCAAACCGGCAGTACCCCTCGGTGGCAAGTATCGCCTGATCGATATCACTGTCTCCAACTGCATCAATTCCGGAGTTTACTATATCTATGTGCTGACACAGTTCAACTCCGCTTCACTCAATCGCCATATTGCGCGAACCTACAGATTCAGCGGATTCTCCGACGGCTTCGTTGAAATCCTCGCCGCCGAGCAGACTCCCGAGAACAAAAACTGGTTCCAGGGGACCGCCGATGCCGTGCGTCAGGTCATGGTACACATCAATGATCTCGATCCGGAGAATGTCCTGATCCTCTCGGGCGACCATCTTTACCAGATGGACTATGAGAAGTTTCTTGAGCACCACCGCTTGACCAACGCAGACGTGACGATCTCTACCATCCCAACCGATGAGTCACGCGCTTCGAGCTTCGGGTTGCTGAAGACCAACGAAGACGGCACGATCATCGAATTTCGCGAAAAACCTCCCGCCGACCAGCTTCCTTCGATGGTTGTCGATACCGCCGCCCTCGGCTTCGATCCGGTCATGGCAGAATCGCGGCGCTACCTTGCCTCAATGGGTGTCTACATCTTCAAAATGTCAGCTCTTCGCGAACTGCTGGCCGAAGGCAACTATACCGACTTCGGCGGCGAAGTAATCCCGGCTGCCATCCGGAAATATCGCGTCCAGTCATTTCTCTTCGACAAATACTGGGAAGATATCGGTACGATCAGTTCCTTCTTCCACGCCAACCTCGAAATGGCAGAGATCAAGCCGGATTTCAACCTCTTCGATGCCGATGCACCGATCTACACTCGTCCGCGCTTTCTCCCAAGCTCCAAGCTGATCGAGTGCCAGATCAACAATTCACTGATCTCTGACGGCTGTATTCTCAACCGTGTCTCGATCGAACACAGCGTTATCGGCATCCGTGCCCGGATTGGCAACGATTCGCGCCTTGAAAGTACGCTGATGATGGGCGCTGACGCTTATCAAAGTATCACTGAGATGGAAGAAGATACGTTCCGGGGCCGCCCTAACGTTGGAATTGGCAAGCGGACGATCGTCCGCAAGGCGATCCTCGATAAAAATGTCCGGATTGGATCCGACGTCAGAATCCTCAACGAGGCCGGTCTCGAATATCACGATGGTGAAGATTACTTTATCCGTGAAGGCATTGTCATCATTCCGAAAGGTGCGACCATCCCCGATGGCACGATCATCTGAGTTCACGCTGGTTCGCCGTCTCCACTACCTGCTGACATTCCTGGTCGGTGGTGTGCTCATGCTGATCATCGGCATCCCGGTCATCATCACCGGCATGATCCTGCGTGCCCTGTTTGGTCTCGAGAATCTGATCTATCCGCCGGCACGCTTCGCCGTCGACATCTACCTGAGGCTGGCCGGCGCGCGCGTGAAAATATCGGGGCTGGAAAATACCGATCCGAAACGAACCTATGTCTTCATCGCCAACCATCAGAGCAATCTCGACCCGCCAATCCTCTTTCGTTACCTGCGCCATAACTGCGGGGCAATTGCCAAGCAGGAGCTGGAGAAGATCCCCTTCTTCAAGCAGGGGTTCTCACTGGCCCATATCGTCCCGATCGATCGGCGAAACCGCGAGCAGGCGATCGAGAGCACACGACGGGGAGCGGCGGAACTGCGCAACGGCAGCAGCCTCATGGCCTTCCCTGAGGGCACACGCAGCGTCGATGGCCGGCTGAAGGATTTCAAGAAGGGCGTTTTTTACATGGCCGTCGAGGCCGGGGTGCCAATCGTGCCGGTAGTTGTCAACGATACCAGACTGGTCATGCCCAAACTTGGTGGCGTCGTCATCCCGGGCCCCGTCGAGGTCGAGGTTCTGCCACCTGTTGAGACTAGCGGCTATACTGCCGTGACCGTTCAGGAACTGATCGATCACGTCCGTGCTCTGATGCTTCCACGCGTCCGTACCGATGAAACTTAAACAGAAACTGCCGACATCAGTAAGCTTTCGGTGAGAAAGCGTGAAATCAGCCTTCGTTTTGCCTATCCTCCCCTCCGTCACAAAATTCTTTCGACGGAGAACCTCTATGGATTCGATCGCTCCTCAGGATCTGCTCGATCTCAAATCGCGCATTGATCAATGGCGCAACACCCGACAGTTTATTCGTCAGGCAATGCCTGATGATATCAGTCTGCCCGGAAGTCACAGGGCATACCAGGCTGGAGCAACTCTCCGAACAGGCTTTCAGGATAATCGACAAACAGCCAGCCGTGACTGAGCGGTATTGCTGGGAATTGTTATTTGCATAGCGTACTTTACATATACTCTGATTCTTTGTAAAGTATGCTGGCATGATTGAGAGACCATTCTGGAAACAACGGATCGAGGATGCCTGGAATGAAGCGCCAATAGCCTGGCTGAGCGGCGTAAGAAGGGCAGGGAAAACGACGCTCGTCGAAAGCCTCGGCGCAGATCGAATCTTCTACCTCAATTGCGATCTGCCACGAGTTGCCGGGATGGTCAGGGATCCCGAGCTTTTCTTCCGGGGGTGTGACAAGCCGATCGTCGTCTTCGATGAGATCCACCAGCTCGAAGATCCTACGCGCATCCTGAAAATCGGGGCCGACCTCTTTCCCCACCTGAAGCTGCTGGCGACCGGATCATCGCCCCTGGCGGCAAGCCGCAAATTCAAAGATACGTTGACGGGCCGGAAGCGCTCGGTGCATTTGACGCCAATCCTATGGGATGAGCTGGCGGCCTTTGGCGCCACTCTGCCACAGCGGCTCCACCTTGGAGGGCTGCCTCCGGCTCTGCTGGCCCGTTCCAAAAGTGTCGGCTTCTATCGGGAGTGGCTTGACTCATTCTTTGCACGTGATATTCAGCGACTCTACGGATTTCGTGACATCAATCGCTTCAATGCCTTACTTGAGTATCTCCTCGGACAGAGCGGGGGATTGCATGAGGTGACAAGAACGGCCTCGGCCCTGGGTATCTCACGACCGACGGTTGAGAGCCACCTCCAGGCTCTGGAACTCACTCACGCTATCGCCGTGGTTCGTCCATTCCACGGAGGAGGACAGAACGAGATAGTCAAACAACCACGGATCTATGGGTTCGATACCGGCTTTGTCAGCTTTGCCCGCGGCTGGGATACTCTGCGGCCGGAAGATAATGGCAGCCTCTGGGAGCACCTGGTTCTCGAATATCTTCAGGCTCATCTTCCTGACACTGCAGTCCGGTACTGGCGCGACCAGACCGGTAATGAGATCGACTTTATCGTTGTTCGCGGTCGTGATGAAGCAGACGCCATCGAGTGTCAATGGGATCCGGCAGCGTTTGACAGCGGGGCGCTCCGCAGATTTCGCAGTTTCTATCCTCTTGGGAGAAACTATATCGTCACCCCATCGGCTGAACCTGCGTGGCAAAAACAGTATGGCGATCTGATGGTGACTATCTGTACGCCGTCTGGCATTGACCTGCGATGAGTGTGACCGCTCAGCCTACTCACAGACGAGCCAAATATCACAGCAGCTACTGTGCCACGGGGACGCCTCACTTCGCTGCACTGGCATTGAGAGCCATCAGGGACTGCGACACTATGGGCTGTATGATGCCGTAGTGGCAAAGGAGGGAGAGCGGCTCCGCCAACTACATATCAACAGGACTTACGCATACAAAACACTTCAGAAAGGACCTTGGACAGATCTCACAAGGACTGTGGAGCCCTGATCGGCAGCACGCCAAACCAGATTTTCCGGTGACCGGGGAGTTTGCCTCTCACTGCTGGAGGTATTGTGGCCTGTTCAGCGTCAACTATTCCTTCCACTCAGCGACAATTAACCCGGATTTCTCATCAGTGTTTGGAAAAAGGCTGTTGTGGAGGAGATAACAACTGTGTGCACAATCACTTATCTGAAGATACAGGAGCATTCTTATGAGGACAGAGTGTAAGAGAGAGAAACTCGAAGTACAACCCTGTGGAGCC
>CAIKMY010000339.1 GCA_903828635.1 uncultured Acidobacteriota bacterium | reverse complement strand
TGAAAACTGATTGAAGACTTCCCGGAAACGCGCTCATTACAGATCTGTTCATTCCCTCTTCTCCGTAATTATTCTGATTCTGTATAATGCCGACCCGGCCTGATCCCGTAAAGGGCAATACCTGCTTTAATTTGCTGCTTTAATTGCTGCTTTAATTTATGGATACGAAGCGAAATCGGATCGGGTTTCAGCAATTTTCACCGGCATGCCGCATCAGGAGCGGTAATCGGCGTTGATTTTGATGTAATCCTCGGTCAAATCACATGTCCATTCGGTGAGATCGACCTCCCCCTGGTTAAGGTCGATGGTGATGGTCACTTCGTCCTGTCTGAGAATCTCAAGGGCACGTGCCTCGTCGAAGTTGAGACCGCGGCCGTTGCGGGCAACGGCGAGGGGGCCGATTTTGATATCGACCTTCGAGAGATCAAACCTGACACCGCTGCGACCGGCAGCGGCAAGAATTCTGCCCCAGTTGGCATCCTCGCCGGCGATCGCTGTCTTAACGAGCGGGCTGGTAGCCACGGTCTCGGCGATGCGGTGGGCGATGCGCTCAGCGGGAGCGTGTCGAATATTGATGGTGATCAGCTTGCGTGCTCCCTCACCATCACGGGCTACCTGGATGGCGAGGTTGCGACAGACATCGCTCAGCGCCTCGACAAATGGCGCGAAGCCCGGGTGCTGCGCATCGGTTACCGGGTCATTCTGAGCAGCGCCATTGGCAAGTATTGCGAGCGTGTCGTTGGTCGAGGTGTCGCCATCAACGGTGACACGGTTAAAACTGCGATTGACCGCGAGGCGAAGAGCCTGCCGCAAAGCAGATTTGCGAATAGCGGCATCCGTCGTTACCAGACTGAGCAGCGTCGCCATATCAGGATGGATCATGCCGGCCCCTTTGGCCACTCCGGCAATGGTCACCTTGCGCCCGAGCAGATTGATGTGCCGAATGGCGCGTTTGGGCCGGGTATCGGTGGTCATGATGGCCTCGGCCACCTTCCACCCGTTGTCGCGCGAGAGTGTGCCGGTGGCATTGCGTACGCCACTGAGCAGTTTGTCCATGTCGAGACGGACGCCGATCACCCCGGTGGAGGCGATCAGAACCTCGCGGTCAGCACAATTGAAGTATTCGGCAACGACGCGCGCCGTCTCCCTGGCATCAGCCAATCCCTCCTCACCGGTGCAGGCGTTGGCTCCACCCGAGTTGATGACGAAAGCGCGATGGGACGGCGATTTGAGATGGCTGCGGGAGAGGATCACCGGTGCGGCCTGGGCGAGATTGGTGGTGAAGACCGCTGCCGCGACTGCCGGGATCTCGGAAAAGACGATTGCCAGATCCTCTCCCGATTTCTTCAGCCCGCAGCGTGCCGTGCCGGCGATGAACCCTCTTGGGGCCGTAACCGACAAATCCTGCCTGACGCCCCGGTCATCCGGCGTCGATTGTGATCTGCTGCTCATCTCTCTCCCTCCGCACGCCTTCCCGCGATCCTGACGATCGGGATGCTCACCTGACTGACATCGAACGGCTCGGGCTGCGCCCCGGCGACAAGATCGAGGACCATGGCCGTCTCATCACAGCAATTGAATTTCGGACAGTTGATACAGTCCATCCAGACCTTGCGCGGCATCGATTCGTGAGCAACCACGCGAAACCCGAGCTTCGCGAAGAAGTCACAAACATAGGTGAAGGCGTAAACCTGAATCAATCCATGCTCGCGCGCCTCAGCGATATTTGCTCTGACCAGCTCGCTCCCAACCCCGCGACCAAAAGCCTGCTCGTCGACGGCGAGCGATCTGATCTCCGCCATGTCACCCCAGGTAAAGTGAAGTGCCGAGCAGCCGATGATTCGCCCCTCGTTACCACCGTCGTCATTGACCGCCACCTGAAAGTCACGAATGTTCTCGTAGATGCTGAGCATTGTCCGCGGAAGCATCTGCTGCTGGCTGGCATAACGGCTGACCAGCTCGTATATCTGCGCGGCATCAGCCGTGCGCGCTCGGCGAATTTTCATATCTGACAAAATCCTGTGGCCTATGACAGCGCCGATGAGGCTGGCGTGAGGGCCGCCTCTTCAACCAGCACCTCTTCAAGAGCGGTGAGGAGAGCATTGATCTCCGACTTGCGAATCAGGTATGGCGGCAGCATGCGCAGCACGACGTCATGGGTGCAGTTGAGAATGAAGCCGCGCTGCAGCATTTTGGCAACAACCCCCTTACCGGCAAAGGAGAGTTCAACGCCAACCATCAGGCCGAGTCCGCGGACATCGGTGATGATCGACGGGTGTGAACGTTGCAGTCGGCGCAGCTTTTTGCGGAAGAAGCCCCCGACCTCGATGACACGCTGCATGAGGGATTGCTCCTGAAGCATCTCCATAAAGGCGAGACTGAGGCGGCAGGCGAGCGGGCCGCCACCGAATGTCGTGCCATGATCGCCTGGCTGCAGACCATCGGCGGCCTTCTCCGAGGCGAGAAAGGCCCCGATCGGCAACCCGAGCCCGAGGGGCTTGGCAACACAGAGGATATCGGGACGGATGGAGGTATTCTCAAAAGCGAAGACCTTGCCGGTGCGTCCCAGTCCGCACTGAACCTCGTCGAGAATCAGCAGGGCGTCAACCTTGTCACAGGCCTCGCGCACGACCTTCAGGAAATAGTCGTTGACGGGGTAAACGCCACCTTCACCCTGGATCGTCTCGATGAT
>CAIKMY010000338.1 GCA_903828635.1 uncultured Acidobacteriota bacterium | reverse complement strand
GATGCCTGCATCGACACACTCGACAAGGTACTTGAAGAGAAGAGGCCTTGAATAATGGAGGTAATGTGAAAAAACAGTTATTTCTGGCAGCGCTGCTGCTGGCACTGCTTCTCCCGGGCGGTGTTCCATCCCACGCCCGCAGATCTGATCCAAAGGGTGATTTTGGTCCAATAGACGGGATCACGGCCAGCCAGCTCCGTGACTACCTCTACTTCGTTGCCTCCGATGAGATGGAGGGCCGCAACACGCCTTCCCGTGGTCTCGACCTAACAGCAAAGTTTCTCGCGCTCAATCTCTCCCGATGGGGACTCAAGCCGGCAGGTGATAGTGGCACCTACTTTCAGAAGATCCCCCTCCAGAGCCGTAAACTGGTCACTGACCAGACAACTGTTACCCTTGATGGGCGCCGGCTCGATCTCGGCACCGACTATATCGCCCGTGCCAACGACGGTCAGGTCACGGGGCCGCTCGTCTTTGTCGGTCACGGTCTGCGTCTCGGTTCATCGACGGGAAAGGAGATCGATCCATACAAGGGCATCGATGTTCGTGACCGGGTGATGGTCGCTATTGAAGGTAACCCAAAGGGGATCAGCCGGGCGGACTTGCGTGGAAAGCTTGGTGTCGATTACGACACTGCCGAGAGCTACGGTCGTCGAAATGGCGCAAAGGGGATTGTCCTCCTGCCGGGTAACGTCACCCTCCGTTTCTGGGGTCAGATTCATCAGCAGTCCGTATCGGGTTCACGACCGATGATGGGTACAACTACTACGGCCGACACTCTCCCAACGATAATTCTTTCTGAAAAATCGGCCGCAGATCTTCTCGCAGGGCAGAAGATCGACTATCCGGCGTTAAAGAAACAGATCGAAGATGGCCAGGTTGGCCCGTCGTTTGAGCTGAGTGCGGAGCGAAAGCTTTCATACACAGTCAGGGTTGTTGGTGAAGAGCTTTCAACCTCGAATGTGGTCGCCGTTCTTGAAGGCAGTGATCCGATTCTTCGCCACGAGTACGTCGCGGTTGGCGCCCATTATGATCACGTCGGTATTGGCAATCCGGACCAGAGTGGCGACCGCATTTTTAATGGCGCTGATGACGACGGATCAGGAACGGTGGCAGTTCTGGCGATGGCCGAGGCTCTCTCACGTGGCCCACGACCAAAACGATCGATCCTGTTTGTCTGGCACACTGGTGAAGAGAAGGGGCTGTGGGGATCCGAATGGTTTGTCGAGCACCCAACGGTTCCACTCAATCAGATCATCGCCCAGCTCAATATCGACATGATCGGTCGCAGTCGCAAGCCTGGAGACTCGAACCCGCGCAATGCCGGTCTGACCGGGCCGGACGAGATCTATGTCATCGGCTCACGTATGATGAGCAGCCAGCTCGCCGACCTCAGTGAGAAGGTGAACCAGTCATACCTGAAACTGCAGTTCAACTACAAATACGACGACCCGAACGATACCGAACGCCTCTTTTTCCGCAGTGATCACTACAATTATGCCCGAAAGGGTATCCCGATCATCTTCTACTTCGACGGAATCCACGAAGACTACCACCGCCAGTCGGATCATCCGGATAAGATCGACTACGAGAAGATGGAGAAGGTGACCCGGACCGTTTTCGCCAAGATGTGGCGGCTCGCGACTCAGCCGGAGAGACCGCGGGTTGACCGCCAGTTGCCAGCCCAGCTGGCGGGTAATTGACGGGTCTCACGCTGGTTGGGAAAGCCGGATCGCAGAAGGCCGCCGTTGCCACCGTTCTCGGTTGACGCGGCGGCCTTCCTGGTGCGCTATTGCGCCTACCGCGGGGCCGCCCCGCTGACGATCGGCGCATTCGCCGCGCGGCTCCATTCTCCCATCGATCCGTCGTAGAGCAGACTCTCGAAGCCAAGATAGCGCAAGACGAACCAGGTGTGAGACGACTGCATCCCCGTGTTGCAGTACGAGACGGTCAGTCGACCCGGGCGAACGCCGGCGCCTTCGTAGGCCCGACGAAGCTCGTCGGGTGATCTCAGCACTCCAGTATCCTTGATCAGATCATCCATCCAGTAGCGGTTGGCGGCGCCAGGAATGTGGCCG